>JAAVFW010000004.1 GCA_014800535.1 Bacteroidales bacterium | reverse complement strand
CGAACCCTCATTTAAGCTTTTACCCAAAGTATATCTCGGAAGTGGCAAATGCAGCCTGAATCTTCCGAATTTATGTATAAAATAGAGACTGCCTAACTTTGGTTGTTAGACAGCCTCTTAGTTTTTTAGAGAGATATGAGAAGTCGTCAGCAGTTTTCTTGGATGTGAACTCTGACGGCGTTTTCGTGTCTATCGGGCTGTGAAGAGAAAGGCGGAATAATGAAGTGTGGGATTTTCGGAAAGAATGGTCAGGGCACTTCCGTTTTTCTGTCTGCCGGAAAATGACCTTTCGTTGTTATGTGCACTTCCCACACCTGTTGATTTCAGATGTTCGAGCGCTTCTCTGGCATTCTTAAATTCAATGTCGATTGCGAGAGTGTCGGAAGTTACCTCGTCAAACACCTCTCCAATCATGGCAGATAATTCGGCTGCTGACGGATAGAGGAGGGTAGAGGGGCGGGCTGCCCGTAATTCTTTCAGATTATCGGGTAGGAAAGTGGAACAACATAACATTCCCCCTTCAGTAAGACATCTTCGGGCATTTCTAAAAAACACAGGAAGATTTACAAACCATTGAATTGTCGAAGCGGATAAGATTAAATCCCATTTTTCATCTGTTGAGGCGATAAATTCCTCGGCATCTCCGACATGATATATTTCAATGGGTGCAAGATTATGTCTTCTGATGGGGTATAAATCAACGTAGGTGATTGATTCAGGATGAAATTTTTCGGCATATAACCGGGTGAATGAGCCGGAACCGGGTCCAATTTCAAGTATTCTGAGCGGCTGACGAGTCTGTTGAGGAATCATCTGCAATAGCTTTTCTGCAATCTTAAATTGTGCCGAAGCGTGAGATTCGTATGATTCATCTGCCTTTGAAAATGAGCCGGCAACTTTCTGAAGATTAGGAATAGACCCTGAAATGATCTGTTTTAAATCAATGTAGTGAGGAGAATCAAGATGAATCGTTTCTGCTACATTCTCCCTATCCCAGGCAGCCGATTGATTATCTGAAGGGAAAATCATGTCGTTGTCGGAGATATAGACTCTATCCCATTGAATCTTACCTTTAGCCGACGATGTCGAAAGAGACAGCGTTCCGAATAACCTGAGCTGTCGTTTCAGCTCTTCGATATCCGGATTGATCGGGAGTAATGGCGTTATACTGTCGAATATGGCTTTGCTTCCGGCCATTCTGAGCCGGAATTTGTTTAGATTACGCTCATTGAGAGTCTGCTCGGTGCCATTGAAGATTGCAACGGGAATGCCATAGTTATCCGACACGGGATTAGTTGTGCCGTTGATGGCAATTCTCTTTGTAATTACTGAGTTATCAAGGAATGTCACTGAGGCGGCAACGCCGAGCGACCATGCAAAAAGATAGATTGTAGTGTAGCCGGCAAGCAGCTCTTCAGGAAATGGCTTACCGTCATAATCGAATGATACGAGAGTATCCCACCCCGGCACTTCGATATTCTTATATAGATTTGCATCGGAGCCCCAGCCGGCAAATATAAGAATCAGCCGCGTGTTTCCTTCTCGTTTGACAGTAAATTCCGTTTTCATTTTTGAAATGTTATCTGTGCAAAATTACAAAAAATGCACATCAATTGAAAATCTTTCGTAGTTCGTTAGATACTTTATCAATATCGTCGGGAGTGAGCGAAGCATTTAGCGAGAATCTTATTCTCTCGCCTCCAGGAGGGACTGTCGGACGTCGGATAGGGAGAGCGCAGATTCCTCGATTGCGAAGTTCAGATGAAATTTTAATGGCTTTTTCCGAATCATGCGTAATCAAAGGAATAATTTGGGTTGTGCTCGGATTTTCCTCTCCGGAAAGCTCGCTGACAACAGAACGTAGTCTCTCTGACAGACGCTTAAGATTTTCTCTCTCTGCATCCATAGATGCCAGTTTTTCAATCATAAGAAGAGTCCACGCTGCGTTTGCCGGAGGGAGAGCTGTAGAGAAGATAAGGGAACGGGCATTATTGACGAGCCAGTCTGTGACGCTCTTGTCCGAACACACGAAAGCACCGCTCGATGCGACAGCTTTCCCAAAGGTGCCGATAAGTATGTCAACTTCATGAATCAGGTCTTTTTCAGCCGCTAATCCGGCTCCTTCGGGTCCTCTCACACCGATGGCGTGGGCTTCATCAAGGTAAAGCATACATTGCGGATGACTCTTTTTGACTTCCACCAATTCTTCAAGCGGAGCCTCGTCGCCATCCATACTGAAGATTGATTCTGTTACGATGACAGGAATTTCGCCATTGTCAATTTTTTTTAACTGACGGGCTGCATCTTCAGAGTCGTTATGTCGAAATCGAAGGAATCGGGCATTCCCACAGCGTAGACCGTCAATTACAGATGCGTGCACCAGTTTGTCGCACACGAAGACAGCTCCGGCTGCTGCCATTGCCTGTATTGTGCCGACATTAGCGTGATACCCTGAATTGAAGAGTATGTTGGATTTTCCATAGACGGAATCGAGATGATGCTCCAGCTGCCTGTGGTATTTCTGATTTCCCGAAAGCAGCCTTGAAGCGGATGAGGTCATTTGAGCATCGGCAAACCTTTCGGTAAATTCAGGCATGAATTCTCCGAATCGAGATGCCAGACCCATATAGTCGTTTGAGCAGAGGTCAATTCCCTTCATATTCCCTTGAGGAATAGTGCGAAATCTTGACTCTTCGGCAAGAGTTTTAAGCCGTTGGTTTAGAAAATCGTAATTCATTAGCTCCCTATTGATGGTTGGCAATATGTTCTCTCACAAGTTTCATAAGGACGTCACAAAGTTTGATGACCTGCTCATCGGTGACACTCATGAAGGGGGGCATGATATAAGCATTATGTCCGAAAGGTCTTATCCATACTCCTTCGTCGACACATCGTTTTTGGAATGAGGCGATATCGACCGGATTTTCAAGTTCAATAACTCCGATTCCTCCCAATATCCTGACATCTCTCACTCCCTCAAGCCCTGAAATTTCTGAGAGTCGCTCTCTCATGATTTTTTCAATTTCAAGCACACGTTTCTTCCAATCCTGTTTGAGGAGAAGTCGAATTGATGCTATTCCGATGGCACATGCGAGAGGGTTGCCCATGAATGTCGGACCGTGCATGATGCACCCGGCCTGAGAATTGGAAATCATGTCGGCAACTTTTTCGGAGGTGGCAACTGCTGAGAACGTAAGGTATCCTCCTGTAAGCCCTTTTCCGATAAGCATAATGTCAGGCTCCACTCCGGCATGTTCCCATGCAAAGAGCTTACCGGTGCGCCCGAATCCGGTTGCTATCTCGTCAAATATAAGGAGTATCCCATGGCTGTCGCACAATTCACGCAGTTCACGAAGATATTGCGGATGATAGAACCACATTCCGCCTGCACCCTGCACCACCGGTTCAAGAATGACTGCGGCAATCTCATCTCCATGTTTTTCAATAATACCCTTCATTGAATCCATATCGGATGAATCCCATTCTCCACCGAATCTGCTTCGCGGTTGCTCGGCAAAATAGCGGATGGGGAGAGAGGGACCGAAGGCATTGTGCATCCCTGTGACGGGGTCGCAAACAGACATAGCGTTCCAGGTGTCGCCATGATAACCTTTCTTAATCGTCACAAAATTGCTGCGCTTGGGGTTATCCTGTGCCTGTACTGCCATTTTCATTGCAACTTCCGTCGCAACCGATCCGGAGTCGGCATAGAAGATATGTTTCATTGAGGGAGGGAGAATTTCGAGTAGGAGTTTTCCAAGTTCTATAGCCGGCTCATGTGTCAGCCCGCCGAACATGACATGACTCATGCGGTCAATCTGTTGTTTGGCAGCCTTATTGATTTCGGGATGGTTATAACCATGGATGACACACCACCATGAAGACATGCCGTCAATCAGCACCCGTCCGTCTGTCAGAAACAGTTCGCTTCCCTCAGCGTGGTCCACTTTATAAGTCGGAAGGGGATTGTGAGTGGTAGTATATGGATGCCAAAGATGCTCACGGTCGAAAGAATCGTGCACATCGTTATTTTGGGGTTTATTGGTTGTCTCTTTCATACTGGGTCAACATCATAATAAATTGTAGATGATTTAACATCAGGGTCAGATGCCACGTCCAGATATGCACGTCGGCATAATTCCTTGACTTTCTTCATTGAAGCTGCTGCTTCCACTTTGAGCATGATTGAACGAAGATGCATTGTTGCAATCCTGCTGACAAACGGTCTGTCGGGACCAAGAACTCTATTGCCGAATATGTTTCTAAGGGAACCGGCAAGAAAAGACGCCGCTTTGTCAACCGCTGTTGCGTTGCGGTTTTTGACATAGAGCATTATGACTTTGGTGAAGGGAGGATAGCCGAATGTCTGTCGGTCAGCAATTTCAGATTCGTAAAATCCTTCATAGTCATGATTCCTGACGAATCCAAGCACGGGGTCGTCGGGTCGTGAGGTCTGAATAAGGACACGTCCTCGCTCTTTCCTTCTGCCTGAGCGACCGGAAACCTGTTCAAGCATGTTGAAAGCACGCTCATTGCTACGGAAATCAGGGAAGTTAAGCAGTGTGTCGGCATTGATTACACCCACGAGTCTGACATTATCGAAGTCAAGCCCTTTCGTAACCATCTGTGTTCCGACAAGAATGTCGGTTTCACCTGAACTGAACTCTTCTATAATCTCCTGATAGCCGTCTTTATTACGGGTTGTGTCGAGATCCATGCGTGCAACACGATGTCCCGGCAAGAGCTGATGCAAATCCTCGGCAATGCGTTCCGTGCCGTAGCCGTAGACATCAATTGTATTCTCTCCGCAAGCCGGACATACTCGCGGAAGAAGAGTAGAGTAGCCGCAATAATGGCATCGTAGCATATTGCTCTGCTTATGATAGACTAAAGAAACGTCGCAATCGCGGCATTTAGGTGTCCAGCCGCAGGTGCGACAGATGGCAACCGGTGCAAAACCGCGTCGGTTCTGAAAGATTATGGCCTGTCCGCCTTGTTCAAGAGTCTCTTGTGTTATCAGTTTCAGGGGAGTTGAAATCATCCCCTTTATAGTTTTTCGCTTACGCATTTCGCGGAGGTCAATAAAATCCACATCAGGAAGATTTGCTCCGTTGAAACGCTCGGTCAGCTTGACCAGTCCATATTTCTTATTAAGACTCTTATAATAAGTTTCGATTGAGGGAGTGGCAGAGGCAAGTAATGTTTTAGCTCCGTGCATGTGAGCAAGCATTATTGCTGAATCACGGGCGTTATATCTTGGCGCAGGGTCGTATTGCTTGTAAGAAGATTCATGCTCTTCGTCGACAATTACCAGTCCAAGTCGGTGAAAAGGCAGGAAGAGTGCAGACCGGGCTCCAAGCACGATCAGCGGCTCGTTTGAAGAGAGCACCCGTTTCCAGATGTCGACTCTCTCGCTGTCGGAAAATTTTGAGTGATACACGATCAGACGATTCCCGAAGACTTTGCGCACTCTGTCGGTCAGCTGAGTTGTAAGTGATATTTCCGGCACAAGATAGAGCACTTGGTTTCCTTGCCGGATTACTTCATCAATAAGATGTGTGTAAATTTCTGTTTTTCCACTTCCTGTGACTCCATGAAGGAGTACAGTTGAATAATCGCGAAAAGATTCACGAATCTCCGAGAGTGCTTTCTGTTGGGCTTCTGAAAGAGAGGCAGGTGAAGTGGTTGAATTAGGAGCCGCTGACTCAAAGCGGTTGACTACGACCTTATAGGTGGTTAAAATCCCCTTATCACAAAGAGCCTTTAGTATTGCCGGCGACCCGTTGCTCCCTTTAAGGAGCTGCTCTTTTTCAATATCAACAAGAGGTTCCGAACGATAGAGAAAGCGGGATTGGTCAAGAAAGTTAAGGAGCATCTGTTCCTGTTTTCTTGAACGGGAGACAAGGTGCATGAACTCGTGGAGAGCATCGTGGTCATCGCGGTCGATGGTCAGTTTGACCATCGTTTTCTTCACTGCGCGATATTTATTGACCATTCTTTCCGCCACTTCGATGATTCCTTTCTCAAACATGATGTTGATGAGTCGGGCAACATCACCGATTTCAAGAGAGTGTTCGATGTCGGTCAGTCTCATTTTCCCTTCATGTTCCAGGAGGGAGAAAACGAGAGCTTCCTTTTCAGACATCGGTTCGCCGGCAGATGGTTCGTAGTCGCGGTTAAGTGTGACCACCGTTTCGCTTTCCGGTTTCAGAGCAGAGGGGAGAGCAGCCTTCATGACATCGCCGGGAGCACACATATAGTAGTCAGCCATCCATTCCCAGAATTGAATCTGCGGCCGGCGCACGATAGGGGAGGAATCGAGAAGGTCAACAATCTCCTTTACTTCATAATCTTTCGGAGGGGTGCTACATAGAGAAGCGACCAGCGCTGTGTAATACTTGCGCCGGCCGAATTGTACCAATATCCTTGAACCTACACTTATCTTATCTGCCAAAGAGTCGGGCACTGAATAAGTGAAAGTTGAATAAAGGGGAAGTGGGAGAATCGCTTCTACATAAAGCATTAGAAAAGGTAGGTCAAATTAACGTTCCACCCCTGGGGGCGAGCAGAGAAATTGTCGAGTTTGATTGTCTGTATTTCGTAGGTCACTCCCCAGTAGTAGCCTGCTGAAATCTGGATGTGTCGCCACAATTCTGCTCCAAGACCGCATTGAATGGCAACCGAACCGGTTGGTTTTTCAATCGCGGGAATGTCGTTAGAGCCAACGGTGAATGAAAACACGGGACCTGCGTAGGCAAATGGAGCTACAATTGATTCAAGTCCGTTAAGTCTGGTCCATTTAAATTTCAGACTGATAGGAATCTGAACCGTATGAAGCCACACATTTTCGTCACCGAGTCCGTCGACAGCCCAAACTTCTTTCTCTCCGAAGTTTACACGAGCACCATGCAGATTATAGCGTAGTCCGAGGTCAACTCCGAATCCAATGCCGGGAATCATCAGTTCACCTTTGACACCTGCATTGAAGCCACATTTCTGATTTGTTTCAATCAGTTTCTGTTTCCAATAAAAGTTGGAGACGTTAAGACTGAACTCCGGTCCCCAACGGAATTTTGCAGTTGCCGGAAGAACGCAGAGGATTAAAAGAAGTGATAATATTATTTTTTTCATCTGGAGGTCAGTTATCCTTCTTAAAACAACCATCCGGCGGTAATGGTCCAGTAGTTATTTTTAATTTTTACGTTGTCGACAGTGTTGAAATCGCCGGGTGCAAAAGTGTTGAAGATGTTGTTGACGCCAAAACCATAGCTTGCCTGAAGCTGGAGGTGTCTTACAAATTCAAAACCAAGACCGATGTTCCATGCAACCTGACATGTTTTTGTCTGAATGTCTTTCAAGGTGTTCTTGTCGAGTTTAAACGCGAAAGAGGGACCGGTGTAAAGATATGGTTTCACAATACGCGAGATTACGGGCACTGTGAATTTGTATTTGACGTTTAAGGGAATTTCGATAAAGTTCTTGCCGATTGTAGCTTCATGTAATTCTGAAACATTGTTGACGTCGAGCGTTTGGATATCCCCGTTGGAGTTCATACGGGTATACATGGCTGACAAGTCAACCCCGATACCGATGATGGGAACAGTGTATTCAACCATAACACCGGCGGTCACACCGCATCGGTTGTCGTTTTGGGTGAGATCTTCAACCACTTTATTAAAGTGAAGAGAGTTGACATTAAGACCGGCTTTAATGCCGAATCTAAGTTCAGCTTGAGCTGCACCTGCTGTTAAGACCAGCATCAGAGCCACAAGAATTAATCTGGTGTAATTTTTCATATTTTATAGCTGTTTCGTTGTTTACACTAAGGAGGTCGGAATGTTGTTACGCAAAATTAATAATTTTCCAACTAACAACCAAAAAAACAACTTGTAAGAATCTTGCGGATTCGTTAACTTTGCAAATAATTAATTTGAAGATATGGAAAACGAAAATATAAATAAGGATATTGAGAAGGTGGAGTCAGATAACCGGGAGTCTCTTCGCATCACAGAGAAAGCAATTGAATTGCTTCGCACGGTTTTCGACCCTGAAATTCCGGTCAATGTTTATGACTTGGGACTTATTTATAAGATTGATTATGAGGCGGAGAAGAAGACTCTTCACGTCGATATGACTCTGACAGCTCCCAATTGTCCTGCTGCAGATTTTATTTTTGAAGACGTTCGCCAGAAGCTTGTAAGCATTGATGGTCTCGACGCTGTTGACCTTCGCCTTGTCTTTGAACCTGTATGGTCACAAGACATGATGTCTGATGAGGCTAAATTGGAACTCGGTTTCCTCTAAGAGATGAAAACCATTTTCAATCGCTTGCCTGACAGAGCGTTAACTCCGGGAAAGAAAGTGTATTTTATTAGTGACCTTCATCTCGGTGCTCCTTATTCCAATGATACTGTTGAGAAAGAAAAGAGTGTTGTCCGTTTTCTTGATTTAATAAAAGATAATGCGGACACTCTTTTTATGCTTGGTGACATAATTGATTATTGGTTTGAGTATAAGAGTGTTGTTCCGAAAGGATATATCCGTTTCTTCGGAAAATTAGCGGAACTTGCTGACAGGGGAGTCCGCATTGTCTGGATTATAGGTAATCATGATATTTGGCTGAGCGATTACTTCCCTTCTCAATTTAATATTGAGATATATGACGGTGTGGTAATACAGAAAATTGGGAATCGACGTTTTTTCCTTTCACATGGCGATGGGTTGGGAGATATTCCTCCTATGTTCGCATTTATAAGGAGCGTATTCAGAAATAAGGTATGCCAGAAGCTTTTCAGCGGTATTCATCCACGATGGACCATACCTTTTGCATTGGCGTGGAGTGAACATAGCCGTAAGAAAGGGATGAAAAACCCGGATGCCGAAAGTCTCCCTTTATTAAAATCACTAATCAAATACTCTGAGGATTTTCTTAGGAAGAATAATGAGAGAATAGATTATTTTATTTTCGGCCATCTGCATATTTTTAGAAGCATGGAATTGAAGGGTGGGGCTATGCTTGTTATTTCCGGCGATTGGATTGGAGATGACAGTAACTATATCGAGTATGACGGAACTAATCTTTATCTCAGGAAGTTTGATTAAGATATAAGCTAATTTATGTCTATTCACCCGGAACGGGGATATATCTGAGTGTGATCTGAGTCAGCCTTAATAAAGAAGAAAAGGGTGATAACCTCCTCGGTCGCACCCTTCTATAAGTTTCTACAGGTAAAAAATCTTAAGGTAAAAAAGATTGTTATAGGTTTTGATGCAAAGTTAAGGATTCCTCGTAATGTGACAAAATTATTTGTGTCAAAATGTCAGAAACATGTTTTATAACATGTTTTGCATACCACTGAAAACTGACAAAATGATGTTATCACATTTCTTTCTGTCAGGAATCAGAAGTTCTTCTCTTCCTCTTTCCGTCTTTGCTCAGCTTTATATTTCCCCTTTTGGGTGAAATAGACCGCTATTATAACAAGTATTTCTACGACAGATATTATCGTAAACCTTAAGTATTGGCCTGATAATATAAGATCTTTCCCAAAGTAAATCGACATTCCGGCGAAATAGAGAAAAAGAATAACCGGAAGCCATTTATATTTTGGTATTCTTTGACTTCTCATTATTCCGCTTTCTGAAGATAAGGTGACTGCATGGGGTCGAAATTACCGGCTCTCAGATATTCATAAATATCAAGACAAGACTGAGCGTCGAGGGCTGCATAATCCTGTTGAGAGCGAGTGAGAGTCTGAGCTTCCCAGTTAGTTAGTCGTTGCCCTTTTGAGATTCTTTTTCCGAAAAGAACACCGTAGATTTTTGTCAGACTCTTGTCGATAATTCCAAAATCTTTCACATAATTCTGGAGGTCAATAAAACCACCGGGATTGAGGTCAGGATTAATCTTTCTTAGATTCAGGAAATCATCGTTGAGAGACAGTCCGATTTTTGTGATTGATTCGTCTTCAAGATATTTTGTAATCTGTTCACCGAGACCAATCAGGTTCATTCGGAAAAGAAAACACTTCTCGTCGGTTGAGATCTGAAGCAGGGCGACAGAATGGTTTTCACCTTTTTTGAATGATGGTCGAGACTCCGTGTCAAACCCTACAATAGGATGTTTACGCAGTTCTTCAATGGCCTCTTCGATTTCATCCGGCGACGAAATAACGGCAATCTCTCCCCGAAATTTAGCTACGGGGAGAGAATTTAGAGTTTCTTTCGATATTGAAATCTGGTGTTGTTGCATTTCTTGGAAATTACTTATCCTCCAAAGTTGTCATAGTGAATGGATTCCGGTTCGACCCCGAGATTATAGAGCATGTTGTTTACAGCGTTGCTCATCGGGCCGGGACCACACATGTAATATTCTATATCTTCAGGAGCCTCATGGTCTTTCAGATATTTCTTATACATCACATCATGAACAAATCCGGGGGTATATTCAACTCCTGCAGCATCGGCTGCCGGGTCAGGACGGTCGAGAGCAAGATAGAATTTGAAATTGGGGAATTCCTTTTCAAGTTTCAAGAAGTCGTCAAGATAGAACACTTCGTTGAGTGCGCGTGCTCCATAGAAATATGACATCTTTCGGTCGGTAGTGCCAAGTGTCTTTGTGAGCCACATGATTTGAGCGCGAAGCGGTGCCATGCCGGCTCCACCTCCAACCCATATCATTTCTGCCTTTGAGTCGGTGATGGGATGGAAGTCGCCGTAGGGTCCTGACATCATTACCTTGTCGCCGGGTTTGAGTGAGAAGATATATGAGGAGGCGATGCCCGGAGGAACATTCATGAAGCCTGTCTTCGGTTTCGGTTTGAAGGGGGGAGTGGCAATACGCACTGTCAGCATTATGCGGTCGCCTTCTTCAGGATAATTGGCCATTGAATAAGCTCTGACAGTTTCCTCTGTGTTTTTACACTTAAGTGTGAAGAGTCCGAACTGCTCCCAGGCAGGAAGATATTCCGGACCAATGAGCGATTTATCAATGTCCTTGTCAAAATCAATTGAGAATTTGGGAATACGAATCTGAGCGTAGCTGCCGGGGATAAAGTTCATGTGCTGACCTTCAGGAAGCTTTACAATAAATTCCTTGATGAATGTCGCCACATTTCGGTTGGAGATTACCTCACATTCCCATTCTTTGACATCAAGAGCACTTTCACTGACATTAATCTTCATGTCATTTTTCACCTTGACCTGACAGCCCAGTCGCCAATGGTCGGCAATCTGTTTGCGTGTGAAGTGGACAGCCTCTGTCGGAAGCATCTCGCCACCTCCTTCAACAACCTGCACTTTACATTGTCCGCAACTGCCTTTGCCACCGCAGGCAGATGAAAGATGAATATCATTGTCAACGAGAGTCATGAGCAATGTGCGTCCGGCAGGTGTGACGATGTCACGCTTTCCGTCGTTGACGTCGATTGTCACTTCACCCGACGGCACGAGTTTCTTCTTTGCCAATAAAAGAATCAGCACAAGAACAAGCACTATGACGAGGAAGATAACCGTTGCTGCAAGAATTGAATACCAGTTGATTCCGGCAGCCAGAGTGATTGTTGTTATTTCCATTACTTATAGTTTTATGCCGAGGAAGCTCATGAAGGCTATACCCATCAGACCGGTTATTATAAAGGTTATTCCAATTCCTCGAAGCGGACGAGGCACGTTGCTATAACTGATTCGTTCTCTAATCGCTGCCAGACAGACAATTGCCAGAAGCCAACCAATTCCGGAGCCGGCTCCGTAGACTGTGGCTGTCCAAGCGTTGGAGAAGTCTCGCTGCTGCATGAACAGCACTGCTCCGAGGATTGCACAGTTCACGGCAATCAGAGGAAGAAATATGCCGAGCGAGCTGTAAAGAGATGGTGAATATTTTTCAATAACCATCTCAAGAATCTGAACAAGGGCTGCAATAACTGAGATGAACATTATCAATCCGAGAAACGAGAGGTCGGTTTCGGCATATTGCTCGCCAAGCCAGCTCAGTGCTCCGGGTTGAAGAATATATGTGTTAATTGCCCATGTGACAGGCAGAGCGATTATAAGCACAAAGCTCACTGCCACACCGAGACCGAATGCTGTCTTCACATTCTTGGATACCGCCAGATAGGAACACATCCCAAGGAAGTAGGCGAATATCATGTTGTCGATAAATATCGAACGTATAAACAGATTTAGATTTTCCATCTTATAAGTTGATGTTTTATCGCAGAGCGAAATTAATGGTCGCTCAGGCGCAATATGAGTTTTGTTTAATCTTCAATGTTGTTTTTTGAACGGTGCACCCAAATTATACATGCAACTGTAATCAATGCCATTGGAGGAAGAATCATCATGCCGTTGTTCATATAACCATGGTCATAACACCATTGTGGAATCACCTGGTAGCCCATGAGTGTTCCGCTTCCGAGCAGTTCGCGAAAGAAGGCTACAATCACAAGAATAATTCCGTAGCCGAGGCCGTTACCTATTCCGTCAAGGAAAGCAGGCCAGGGACGGTTTGTCAATGCGAATGCTTCAAGCCGACCCATGATGATACAGTTGGTAATTATAAGTCCGATGAAGACCGAAAGCTGTTTGCTCACTTCGTAGTTCCAGGCTTTCAGCACCTGATCAACTATAACGACAAGCGCAGCGACGACAACAAGCTGAACGATGATTCTTATTGATGATGGAATCGTTTTTCTCATCAATGAAATCAATACGTTTGCGAGCGCGAGAACAGCGGTCACAGAAATCGTCATGACGAGTGCCGGCTCAAGTTTGGCTGTCACTGCGAGTGCAGAACAAATGCCTAACACCTGGACGATTACCGGATTATCTTTCGATAGCGGGGTGACTAAGAATTTAAGAGACTTGCTCAGGTTCATGGCTATATTTATTTGTTGTCGGTTGTTTGATTTTGAGAATGGAGTTTGTCAAGGAAGGCTGTGTAAGGCTCAAGTGAGGAGGTGAGCATTGCCTGAACACCGCTGCTGGTGATGGTGCCTCCGCTTATGGCATGAACATAATTGCCGTCGGCAGGCTCTTTACCTGTCTTCACAACAGCAATAGGAAAGAACTGACCCTCGCTGTTGATGACATGTTTCCCTTCAAACTGATTGCTGAATGAGGGTTTCTCAATTTCGGCTCCAAGTCCGGGAGTCTCTCCCTGATGGCCGAAATAGGCACCGTAGACCTCAGTGCCGTTGGAGTCGATTGAAACATATCCCCATATCGGTCCCCAAAGACCTGCTCCGTAAACCGGAAGAATATATTTCATCCCGTTGTCTGTGAGACATTCAAAGACGGGAAGCAAACGTTCATCGGCAGGTTTTTTAACTTCAGTGGCAACATTGACAGAGAAGGCATCTTCTTTTGTGTCAACCTTTTCTCCTTTTGAATTAACGATATATGAGTCTTTAACGTGTTCGTTATAGACTGTTGCCAAATCTTCTCCGGCAGAAGGATAGATAAGTGCAGCTGCAAGAATCTGCTTTCTTGTATCGTTTGCAATGTTCTCTATCTGTGCCGGGCGCAATGCCTGATATACCAAGGATAAAACCAGTCCGACAACGATTACAAGAACGGATGCGAAAATGATTGTATATGTATTGCTTTGTTTATTCACAACTCTGACAGTTTTAAAGTATGTGATAATTATAATGTCACTTTCCTGCGCGTGCCAGACGCTTCTGGATGTTTGCATTTACCACGCACCAGTCGATGAGAGGTGCGAAACAGTTCATCAGCAAGACAGCGAGCATGGCTCCTTCGGGGTAACCTGTGTTATAGAATCGGATTATCATTGCGATTACACCGATTAAGAATCCGTAGATGTATTTACCGAGTGTTGTGCGACAAGCCGTTACGGGGTCGGTTGCCATGAATACAATGGCAAATGCGAATCCTCCCAGACACAACTGTTCAACAGGGTTAACGTATGTAATGGGGTAGAGCGGACTTGCAAAATTGTGTCCGAGGACTGCCATGAGCAGGGCGCCGACAATTCCTGAAATCATAATCTTCCAATCAGCCATGCCGGTGAATAGAAGTATTGCAGCTCCAATCAGGATGCAGAATACAGATGTTTCACCCCAGGAGCCGGGCACGAAACCCCAGAAGAGGTCCATTGCCGTAAGAGGCATGCCGTTCACTCCGGTCAGGGTTGCCCCTGCCTCCGAACCTAATTGAGCGAGTGGTGTGGCTCCGCTGAAAGCATCGATTGCAGTGTCACTGCCAAGAGAGACAAACACTGAGTCGCCACTCATCTTAGAGGGGTAGGCAAAGAAGAGGAATGCACGGGTTACGAGAGCTACATTCAGGAAGTTATAACCTGTGCCTCCGAACACCTCCTTAGCAAATATTACTGCGAAAGCAACTGCAACCGCAAGCATCCAGCAGGGGGTGTCAACAGGACATATCATGGGAATTAACAAGCCTGACACAAGAAATCCTTCCTGTATTTCATGCCCGCGCAATTGAGCCACAACAAATTCAATTCCGAGTCCGACAATATATGCTGTCAGAATCATCGGCAAGGTAGCAAACAGACCATAAAGGAAATTCCCAAATATATTGACGTCGCCTGCTCCGGTTGCCAATGAATGTTGGTACCCTACGTTCCACATTCCGAAAAGACAGCATGGCAGTAATGCCAGAACAACGGTTATCATCGTTCTCTTCGAATCGTTCGCATCGTGGATGTATGCCCCTTTGCGTGTCGTTTCGTTGGGTGTGAACAAAAATGTATAGAAACCGTCGAAAACAGAGCCTAAGGGTGCGAACTTTCCACCCTTTTCAAATTGTGGCTTTATCTTGTCAAGTGATTTTTTTAGTTTATTCATTATTTATTTTTCGATGTTATCGTTATCCAAGTTCGTTGCGAAGATAATCAAGTCCTTCACGCACTGTCTGTTGAAGAGCTCCCTTTGATGTGTCGACAAATTCGGGAAGAGCAAAATCTTCCGGAGCCACTTCATAGATGCCGAGTTTTTCCATGCGGTCGATATCTTTTGTTATAATCGCTTTCAAAAGATATTCAGGGAGTATGTCGAAAGGAAAGACTTTTTCCAATTCACCGCTAAGAATCATTGCACGGTGTCCTCCCAGGATTCTGTCGTCGAAGTTATATTTCCCTTTTAATCCCTTAAGAAATGAGGGGAAGGTGCGTTTCACACTGAATTTCTTAGGCGAAAGTGATGCCCATCCCATAAATTCATCGGCATGTTCTCCTGACTTGATGAGGGTTATCTGTCGATAGGGGAAATGCAAGTAGTCGTTTTCAGAAACACCGGTGCCGGTCAGAGCATTGCCGGAAATGATTTTGGTTGGAATCGATGGGTTGAGATGATTCTTTACGACTGATTCTATTTTAGCTCCGAAATAAGTGTTGACGTAAGAGGGGTTCAAAGCTGCAGGTCCGGTTATGGCCACTCTGCATGTATAGTCACATTCACCGGTAGTCAGGAGTTTACCGATTCTTGCCGCGGTGGTGGCGTCAAGTGTCCATACTGTCTCACCTTTATTGACGGGCTTGACAGCACAGATCTGCACTCCGACATTTCCTGCAGGGTGTGGTCCGTCAAAAATTATGGTTTCGGCAGCTTTACTTTCAGGGATATCGCTGTCAGGCTTCAAACCGAGATATACTTTTCCTTTGGTAAGAGTGGCGAGAGCCTTTAAACCCGCTTCAAGAAATTTTTTTAAATCGTCAGTCAGCAATTCGGGGGCAAGAGGATTGCTGTCGAATCCGGTTACAAAAATGTCACGAGGATTACTGTCATATTCGGGAACGATGTCGTAAGGACGTTGACGCATCATAGCCCAGAATCCGGTTGTCTGAAGAGCCTTACGGAGGTTATCAGTATTATTGAGGTCCTCAATGTTTATTTTTGCCGGCGACTGTTTTTCAGCTGCCTTGACTGTGACATATAGAATCCGGCGTCGCTCACCGCGAATAATTCCTGTCACCACACCGTCTACAGGTGAAACAAGACAGATGTCGGGATTCTCTTTAGCACGGAGCAGGGGAGTGCCGGCTGCAACTGTATCTCCCTCCTTGACGGCCGATTTCCACAAATATCCGAGATAATCCTCAGGAGAAATGCCAAACACCTCTCCCGAAGGGGCGAGCGGTTGGCACTGTTTGGAGTCAGCTTTCCCTTCCAATGGAATGTCAAGTCCCTTCTTTAATTTGATGGTTCTCATTAGGATGGCTTGCTAATTCAAATAAAATTTTTTAAGTTGGTTCGAAAAGTTAAGCCGTATTCTCACCACTTTTTCTTCACTTAAGTTATTTTTGCAAATTTAGCCATTTTTATAAACTCTTACAAGCTTTTCCGGCCATTAATTTATAAATATTTATAACCTTTCAAAATTAGCGTGGGAGTTAACAAATATTTGGGAAAGAGGTATTAATAAAAAAATATCCGGCTCGGTTAAAACCGGGCCGGATAAGGATATGTTTTTCGGGTAAGTTTTTTTATTTCAGATTCTCAACAAATTTGCGATAATCCGCATTGTTGGGATCATAGATGAGATACTTGTTGAAGTTTTCTTTTGCTTTTACAACGTCTTTCTGGTCGAGGTAGTAGTTACCAAGGTAGTTATACATTGTTTTGGCATCGCTTGCATAGCGGGAAGGATCGTCTGATTTCTCAAGATAGACGATTGCTTCTTCATAGAAAGGTTTGGCAGCAGTGCGAACCCCTTTTTCGTCGGTTGCACGTTGCATGGCTATATCACCGAGAATCTTACGGCCTTTGTAGCTTTCGGGAGCCATTTCAAGAGCTTTGTTGATGTTCTGTTCAGCTTCTTTGAAGAACTCTTCGGCAACAGCAGGATTGTCTTTCTTGTTTTCCACACCGGCATAGTAGCAGAATGTTGCCTGCTGGTTGTAGTCATTGAATGAGGGTTCAGCTGTTTTATTGATATAGCCTCGATAAGCCTTAGCTGCATTTGTGAGCTGTGTCAAATCAACGTATGTCATGGCAAGCTGCTTGTCGAAGTTTGCGTTTTCGGGCATCACTTTGATAGCTTCGTTAAGCACTTCGATAGCGGTGTTGTGATCATCCGCTCCGGAATATTCTTCAGCGATCAGAGTATAGTCAATGGCTGCAAGCTTGTTGTTCTGAGGATCAGCTTTGTGATTCTTGTAAAGGGCAGCAGCCATTTGAGGCAATTTATCTTTCATTGCCGGAATCTGGGCAGCGTTCATATACTGGAAACGCTGAGCTGTGAAGTTGCCGGGAGTTTCAGCAAGAAGTGCAGTTGCATAGTCATAACCTTTCTGATAGTCCTGACCATAGAAAAGAAGGAATGAATAACGGTCTTCATCCTGTTTGAAGTGGTTGGGGTTATTCACATATTTGCCGTATTCTGCAGCTGCATTTGCAAAGTCATTGTTATTGTAATATGCGTTGGCAAGCTCTTTCTGACCGAGTGCAGATTTAGGATTCTGTGAAAGAAGTTCTTTCAGCTTTGTGATTGCGAATCCGGGGTTGACGCGGTTGAAGAGGTTAGCATATTTTACGTAGGCTTCAGCAGAAGTCGGATTGTAGGTTGCAGCCATTTCATAGAGAGCTGCTGCTCCTCCGACATCATCGTGATCTTTCTTCATGTCTCCTTCAAAAAGATAGATTGAAGGGTCCTTGAGATTTGTTTTGCGTGCTTTAGCCACTCGCTTCTCTATTTCATTGGAGTAGAGCGCAGGGTCAACATCATAATATGCGCGTGCAACCGCGATGTTGTAAGAAGCATCTTTCTTAGCTTTAGATTCTCCTTCTTTGAAGAATGATTCTGCTTCTTTGGCATTGCCGTTTCTAAGTGCTACTGCTCCGAGGCCGGCATAGTTGAAACCATAGTCGGGGTTAGCATCAATACCTTTCTGAAAATAGGTTGCCGCTTCTTTGATGTTTTTATTGTCAAGAGCAATCTGACCGAGGTAATAGTTTGCAATTGCCTTGTCTGTTGCTGCATTGTTGTAGTTACGAGTCAGAAGTTCGCGTGCATTCTCAAGCTGATCGGCGTTGTAATATTCAACACCTTCAAGGTGACTCTGAGCCACGGCTGTCAGTGACGCGCCTGCCAACAGAATTGAAAAAAATGGTTTAAGATTCATTATCGTATTCTTATAAGTTTTCTTCTATTTTTCTTTCCTCTGAGTGGATAATTATAATTATTATCCGGAGTAAGTGATAATTGTATGACAAGCGGACTGAAGAAAGGTTGCTTCAATCCGCTTACAAATTTAATATTTTATTTCTTTTGCACCAAATTGACAACACGAGGGTTCATGTGATAGGGGAGGATTCCGGTCTTGGAGATGATTTTTTGACCGACTGTGCCTGTCATGAACACATAGAAACTGTTAAGAACGGTCGATTTAGAGGCGGTTGATATCATATATATCTTTCTGAATAAGGGATATTCTCCGGAATAGATATATGCCTGATAAGGTTTATAACCGATAGTGCTGAAATCATTATCTTCAGTAGGATTTGACACTTTCAATATCTTAACCTCTGTTGTGAGATTGGTGGCGACGGTATCGTTGACCACATTGTATTCTTCCATTCTTTTCTCAAGCGGAACTTTCTTTGCTACACTCAAATCGTCGCCGAGCCAGTTGACACTGATGATTCCGATTGCATCTTTCTGTTTCTTGACATAGTCGAATACTTGTGCATTATTTTTGAGCGCGTAAGAGTTTGTCTTATCGGTTATCTTCCCTTTCTCTCCAAGGAATTTATCGCGCATAAAGCTGACTGTTGAAGAGCCTGCATTGTCAAACACAAGTTTGATTGCAGTGGTGTCACTTCCTGCCAGTTGATTCCATTTTGTGATATTCCCTGTGAGAATTTCTTTAATGTCGCTCATTGAAAGAGATGAAACAGGATTGTCCTTATTGACAATAAGCGCAACTGCGTCGACTGCTATACAGTGCTGACGCACAATCCTTTTATATTTTGACTTCATGAACTTCACCTGGTCCTGTGTCAGTTCGCGAGAAGTAATGATTGCCTGTGTCTTGTTTGCCAACAAGGAATCGATTGCATCTGTCTCACTCATATAAAATGGGATGATCGATGAGTTTGGATAAGTATATTCAAACACTTCAACCTCTTCATCCAGAACATTTCTGAAACCGTCGTCGCAGAATAGCGTTGCGCTTCCTTCTGTGTATGCTCCACGTTTTACGGGAGTACATGCAAATACTCCCGCAAGCAGGGCAAGCGAAAGTATTGAAAGTGTTATTATATTTTTTTTCATAAATTGCGAATTGATAAATCTTTTTACAGAGAGGTATGAACGGGGGAGTGCTTACGACTCCGCGAAGTCAGTTACTCCCGATATAGAGTCTGTAGCCGCGCCAGACGCCGTAAACTACAAGCAGCGCACCGACGATTATACTGATTGTCTGATTGTCAATGTTGAAGATATTGAGAATAAACAATGTGCCGATTACAAGGTAAATAAGAACCATAAAGATTCCAAATACAATACGTGCACCCTTTGGTGTTTTGGGGTCATTCATTGAGTTTGCCATAGCGATATAAGTTTAAGTGTTTCGATAAAATAGTGAAATGAATAAACATGTAGTGTTCATTCTATTTTTAAAACAAGTATTCAGTTATTAGTGTTCATTATAATTGTATATTAATTTTCATCGACAAAGTGTTGAATGTTATTATAAGTAAGTTTTAATAATCAGTTTATAAAGAAATGGCTGAATATAAAAAAGATGGGGTTGCAAACATGTAACCCCATCTTTTTTTTATTCAGCGTTAATTATTTCTGCTGGAGACGGAATGTAACAGGGAGACGGAAGTAAGAACGCACGGGAACACCATTGTTCTTACCGGGCTGCCATTTGGGCATTGACTTAACCACGCGAAGAGCTTCGCGGTCAAGGTCTTTGTCGACACCCTTAAGGATAGTAGCCTGACCGATTGAACCGTCTTTTTCAACGACAAACTGAACGATAACACGACCCTGCACTTCGTTAGCCTGAGCAGCTTCAGGATAGCGGACATTACGTCCGAGCCATTTCATAAGTTCTGCCTGACCACCGGGGAACTCAGCTGACTGTTCTACAGCCTGGAAGATCTTTTCAGGTTCGTCTTTCTTAACCGGTTCCGGTTCTTTGACAACAACCTGTTCAACCACAGCTTTGAATTTGTCAGCATCGTCAGAGCCTTCCTGGTTAACAACACCACGAGCGGTGTTGTCTTCCTTCTGCTCGTCCATTGTCATCACTTCGTTCTTTACTTTATCAGCATCGACAATTGCAATCTGAGTAACCTGAACTGTTGCAAGAACTTCTTCGGGAACTTCAGGAATTTCCTGTTCAAATTTCTGTTCTTCCGGTTCCGGTTCGTCAACTTCTTCAGTTTCCTGCTGGTCAATCATAGCCTGCATCATCTTTTCAGCCTGCTCTTTAGCTTCGAGGGCAGCCTGTTCAGCACGATAGTCTGAATATTTTGCCCAGGCGAAAATCATTATGCAAACCACAACCAGACCGATAAGGGTGTAAAGAACTGCCATATTATGGCGTTTGTCGCTCGTCTTACGGAGTTGATAAGCACCAAACTCCTTATTTTTGTCGGCAAAGACGAGGTCGCGCCATTCTTTCGATGTAAGATCTATATTATTTTTAGCCATTTTCTTTTGCTTTTAAGTTAATAAATCATTACATCATTCACCGTGATGGCGATTCTGATAATCAATAAGCATTACTGAGTCAGCCTTAGTCATGTTATCAATCTGATATTTAGAGATTGAGTTAATCTGCATCTCGTCAAGGATTTCAACCAGAGAGCCGTATGACGCCTGGGGAGTTGATTTGATGATGATGACAGGCTTTTTCAGATTCTCGTTACGACGCACTTTCTTGGCCTCTTCGTCATACTGCTCTTGAGTAATCTGACCATCGCGGAATTTCTTTTTGAGTTTTTCAATCTCAATAAGAACTTCCTTGTTGCGATCCTGAATGATTTTACGGATTCCGCGAGAAGAGCGAGCGTCGCCGTTCACTTCGTCTGTAAGGAACTCAGATTTCATCAGGTTGTTGTTGTCGGAAAGGATTGAACCACCGGGTCCAACCATTCCGGCGTCGCCACCGGGTTTGCCGAAATAATAATATACCTCATTGACAACCTTACCATTCACTGTGTCCACTTCAAATGAACCCACTTTACGTTTGGCGTCGAGGATGATTGTCACAGCGTCGTCGGCTGAAGCCTGCGACATGTTCTCTTCACTCTTCACTTCCTCATTTGAAGGGAGTGCGATGTTAAGAGTCTGTGATTTAATCATGGTCGTACAGAGCATGAAGAATGTGATGAGCAACATGTTCATGTCGACCATAGGCGTGAAATCCACGCGAATCGTCATTTTCTTCTGGGCGCCTTTTTTCTTGCCCCCGGAATCATTTTGTTGAACTTCTGCCATGATATTATTCTCCGCTCTTTAATGATGTGAGTAGTGTGAATTTGTTCATGTGGATTGTCTGGAGGTTATCCATAATCATGTGCACGATGTCAAAGGCTGTGTTTTGGTCAGCTTTGATAGCCACACCAGTGCCGTCTTTGATTGCGCCGGCCAGATTTTCATTTTCTGTCTGACGGAGTGCACTCATCCACATTTGAAATTCGGTGAGTTTCTCTGCATTCTTGTTCCATTCAACGGGGATACCGGTGATATGGTTGGGATTGCCGTCTTCTCCCTGAAGCCACTTGTCCATTTTGGTTGTTCCCTCTGGTTGTGCTGCCAGGTTAAGGAACTCACCCATCTGATTCAAGGGTACTCCGAAGGAGCCGAGCTTGCTGAACGCGAGCTTTTGCTGAGCATTGAAGCTCAGTTTGTTCTTATGCGACTCATTGTAAATTTCAGTCACTTTGTCGAGCAACGCCACTTTCATTTTTTCGTTCGACCATTGAGCCGAGGTGTCGTTGTTCATTGTGAGCCAAACTTTTCCTTCCGGAGAAACAAGTACCTGAACATAGTTTGTTTCCTGTACTTTCTCTTCTGAAACTGACGCCGGTGTGATCACCTGTGTCGGTTCCTTCTGAAGGAAGGTAGAAGTCAACATGAAGAAGGTAAGCAAAAGCACGGTCACGTCACTCATCGCGGTCATGTCGATGAATGTGCTCTTCTTTGCTATTTTTACTCTTCCCATATTAGCTTTCTGACTTTTATCGGTTTAAGATTGAGTTTTATCCGCAGCTGCTGATTAGTGAGTTGCTGCGTATGTTGCTACGATTGAGAAACCGATTTCGTCGATTGCGTAGGAAAGGTTGTCGATCTTGTTGGTGAAGAAGTTGTAAGAGATTACTGCGAACGCACCGGTTGCGATACCGAATGCAGTGTTCACAAGTGCCTCGGAAATACCGGTTGACAGCTCTGTTGAGTCAGGTGAACCTGAATTTGCAAGTGCCTGGAATGATTTGATCATACCCATCACAGTACCGAGAAGACCGACAAGTGTACCAAGTGTTGTGAGGGTTGCGATGATCGGGAGGTTCTGTGAAAGTGCAGGCATCTCAAGAGCAGTTGCTTCTTCAACCTCGTTGCGGAGGGTAGTAAGTTTCTGTTCTTTGCTGAGCTGGTTGTTCTGTTCCATCTCTTTGTATTTAACAAGAGTGTTGTAAACAACTGATGCAACGCTACCTTTCTGCTTTTTGCAACGATCCATTGCTTTGTCAATGTTGCGTGCTGCAAGGTCAGCTTTGATGTCAGCCACAAACTTAGTTGTGTTNCCGTTGCCNTTTGCTGATTTCAGNGCGATTGCACGTTCGATTGAAAGAACGATAACGGTGAGAAGCAGTGTCATAAGGATAGGCACGATGAAGCCACCTTTGTAGACTGTACCTGCAAGATTCAGAGGATGACCTGATGCTGAGTCGCCACCTTCAAAGTTGCCGGGGGCACCCATAAGGAAAAGGAAGATGCAGACTGCGCAGATTGCACATGCGATGATTACCAGGAAGGCATTGCGGATGCCGCGAACCTGGCTGATTTTTTCTTCCTTCTTGATGCGAGCCTGAGCCGATGCTGCCGGCTGAGTCGCCTTGGGATCTTTTGATTCCATAATGTTGATAATGAGTTAGTTTTTTGTTAATATTAATGTTTATGTTCTTTTTAAATTAGGATTTGTTTCAGCCGAAATTTTACTCACCACTTTCCCTGTGGCTTAACAGGGAAGGTTGCGAGGTTATTTTGTTCAGTATGCAAAGTTACAATTTTTTTTGATAAATATATTTATTCCAATGAAAAAAATATTTTATCTTTAGATTTTANTTAAGGCAACCTATGTAATTTGGTTAATAATCCTTTGTTTTTGGTTAATCATTTGGGGCTNTTTCTTGTTAATAATTTTGGTGGGATGAGATTTGCCCTTTTCTTGGCCTTTAGGATTTGTTTTGAAATTGATTTGTTACTCTTATATATATGGATATAATTAAAGATAAGGAATTTGGAGGAGAGCGTCCGTTGTTNGCNGCTCGTAATCTTNTGCTTGAGAACGTAATTGTTCATGCCGGCGAATCGGCTTTGAAGTGTTGTGCTGACATTGTGGCTGATCATTGCCGCTTTGAGGGAAAATACCCTTTCTGGCATGTTGATGGTTTCAAAATTAAGGATTGTGTGTTCACAGAGGGTGCACGCGCAGCTTTATGGTATTCNCGCAATCTTGTGATGACTGACACTCAGGTCGATGCNCCCAAGATGTTTCGNGAGATGGACGGAATNGTCCTNCGGAATGTCAACATTCCCGATGCGGAGGAGACTCTTTGGCATTGCCGAAATGTGGATATCAAGGATGTAAGGGTCGATAAGGCTGATTATCTGTTTATGCACTCAGATAATATCCGCATTGAGAATTGGCATCAGAATGGAAATTATTCTTTTCAATATTGCAATAATGTTGAAATAAGAAACGCTGTCATAAACTCAAAGGATGCTTTCTGGGGCACTGAGAATGTAACAATCTATGACTCTGAAATTACCGGGGAATATCTTGGTTGGCATTCTCGCCGTCTGACCCTTGTCAGATGTAAGATTTCCGGAACTCAACCATTGTGTTATACTAAGGATTTACGTTTGATTGACTGTGAGTTTGCCCCTGATTGTGATCTCTCTTTTGAGGATGCTGAGGTTGAGGCAACCATTCTCACTCCTGTTACGAGCGTGAAGAATCCTCTTAAGGGTTATATTCATGCTCCATCTTTCGGTGAGATTATAATCGACGAAAATTCCAAGGCTATCGACCCGGTTGAAATAAAAGTGGTTTGATTTATGAGAAGCATTTTTGATGAAATGACAAATCGCCGCGGNACCTTTTGTATGAAATGGGACGGCGAGGGTGATGCTGATGATGTGCTCCCTTTATGGGTTGCAGATATGGATTTCCGCACTGCACCTTCCGTAACGGAGGCTGTGGTGAGAAGAGCTTCATCGGGNATTTTCGGATATACTTCGGTTCCTGACATATATTATGATGCGGTTTGTAATTGGTTTTACAGTCNCCACGGTTGGAAGATTGATCGCAANAGAATCATATATACTTCCGGAGTTGTGCCGGCCTTGTCTGCCATTATAAAAGCTTTGACGAAACCCGGCGATGGTGTGATTCTTCAGATTCCTGCTTATAATTGTTTCTTTTCGTCAATCAGAAATAATGGTTGTCGGATTATAGAGAATAAGTTGCTGAGGAAAGATACGGCTACCGGATTCTCATACGAAATAGATTTCGATANTCTTGANAGAGAGGCGGCAAAGGCCGAAAACAAACTCCTTATCTTATGTAATCCCCATAATCCGACCGGACGTGTGTGGAGTCCCGGTGAGTTAACTCGCATCTATGATATTTGTCGGAGAAACGATGTTCGTGTGGTGAGTGACGAGATTCATTGTGAACTTGTCTATCGTGTTAGTAATGGCTACGGATATACCCCATACGCGACAATTGATAAGCAGGCAGTTGTTTGCTGTTCGCCAAGCAAGGCGTTCAACATTGCCGGACTTCAAATTGCCAATATTGTTTGTCCGGATGAGCAGACGCAGAGTTTGATAGACAGGGCTATAAATGACAATGAGGTTTGTGATGTCAATCCGTTTGGAGTGGATGGCTTGATTGCAGCCTATAATAAAGGTGGCTTTTGGCTTGATAGTCTGGTTGACTATTTGAATGGGAATTACCGTTATTTGCGTGCAAGATTTGAAGAATTGTTTCCCGAGATTAGAGTATGCGATTCTGAATCGACTTATCTTGCATGGGTCGATATCAGCGCTACCGGTATGGATTCCAAAACTCTTGCTGAGCGTATTCTAAAGAAGGGAAAGGTTCGCATCAGTGCGGGCGACATTTACGGAGATGATAATTATATAAGGATTAACTATGCCTGTCCGCGGGAGCGGCTTGCAGCAGCACTTGATAGAATAATTCCGGTAATCCGCCGTTGCATAAGGTAGGATTATAATTNTATGAGAACTGATATAAGCTATATTCGTGAAGGGAGGGAGTTGTCGTGGGGACAAAGATTGTATCTCACAGCAACTCTTTCTTTGCCGGCAATGCTTGCGCAGTTATCAAGCATTGCGATGCAGTATATAGATGCGTCAATGGTCGGACGTCTTGGTGCTGACGACTCCGCATCGATAGGACTTGTGTCGACAAGTTTATGGTTGTTTTGGGGCATTTGTGCTGCAATGACATCCGGATATAGTGTGCAGGTGGCNCATAAGGTGGGGGCAAAAGATAATGAGGGGGCGCGCAAAGTTTTGCGTCAGGGNATCGTCGCGAGTCTTATCTTCAGTCTTGTTGTCGCTATCATAGGTGTTGCAATTTCGNGTCCGTTGCCACGTTGGCTTGGGGGAGAACCNGAGATNAATCGAAACGCCACAATCTATTTTGTAGTTTTTGTGGCAGCACTTCCATTATTGACAATGAATTATCTTGGAGGTGGAATGTTACGTTGTGTGGGTAACATGAAAGTTCCGAGNCTTGTCAGTGGTTTGATGTGTGTGCTTGATTGCGTCTTAAACTTCTTTTTGATTTTTCCGACACGCGACATCTCNATTGCAGGCATGACAATTGTAATGCCCGGAGCCGGACTTGGTGTTTTGGGAGCGGCGCTGGGCACNGTCGGAGCTGAGGCTATCAGTGCAGCGATTATGATGTATTATGCCTGCTTTCGTCAGCCGGAACTAAAATTGCCGGGCAATAAAGGAAGCTTCCGTCTGACGGGNAAGATAACCCGTAAGGCAGCCTCTATTTCGACTCCGATGACCATCGAACATGCGGTTATTTGCGGTGCGCAGATTGCTATTACGATGATTGTGTCGCCACTNGGAGTTGTTGCGATTGCAGCAAACGCATTTGCTGTTACAGCTGAAAGTCTGTGTTATATGCCCGGTTACGGCATTGCTGANGCCGCGACAGCCCTGACGGGACAGAGTCATGGCGCGGGACGCGAAAGGCTTGTGCGTCGTTTTGCCAANATGTCGGTCGGAATGGGTATGGTCATAATGTCGGTTATGGGACTGCTGATGTATCTTTTCGCACCTGAAATAATGAGTGTCATAACTCCGGTTGAGTCGATAAAAGATCTTGGTGCGGAGTGTCTCAGGATAGAGGCATGGGCAGAGCCGATGTTTGCAGCGTCAATCGTTGCGTATGCTGCCTTTGTCGGAGTAGGTGACACAAAGTTGCCTGCGATAATGAATTTCGGAAGCATCTGGCTGGTCCGTGTGCCTTTGGCATGGTGGTTGTCGCAGTCGGTTGGGCTTCGCGGTGTATGGATGGCAATGTGTATCGAACTGATATTTAGAGGAACAATTTTTCTGCTTAGATTATTCTTTTCCCGCTGGTATGTTATAAAACGTTAGGTTGCTGAAATACATATAGACTCAAAAAAGAGGATGTAACGCTCAAAATTAAGACGTTACATCCTCTTTTAAAGTAGAGTCTATGAGTAATTATTGCTTGATTGCTGCAATGCCGGGAAGTGTTTTCCCTTCGATTGCTTCCAAGAGGGCTCCACCACCGGTTGAGACGTATGAAACATCGTCAGCGAGACCGAATTTATTGATGCAGCTCACAGAGTCGCCACCACCGACGAGAGAGAATGCACCGTCGGCAGTTGCTTCAGCGATAGCATCGGCAATAGCCTTTGAGCCTGTGGTGAATTTTTCCATTTCAAACACGCCTGCAGGACCATTCCAAAGAATTGTTTTTGAGGGTTTGATTGCGTCGCGGAACTGAATAATGCTGTCAGGTCCGGCATCCATACCCATCCAGCCCTCCGGAATTTCCATTGCGCTGCAGATTTGTGTGTCGGCATCATTAGCAAAGCGGTCGGCAGCGACACAGTCGGAGCCAAGCACGAGGTTGACACCTTTTTCTTTTGCTTTCTTCATGATGTCGAGAGCAAGGTCGAGTTTATCTTCCTCGCAGATAGAGTTGCCGATGTTGCCACCCATTGCTTTTGCAAAGGTATAGGTCATGCCACCGCAGAGGATAAGATTGTCGACCTTATCCATCAGATTCTCGATAATACCGATTTTTGTAGACACTTTAGAGCCTCCCATAATGGCTGTGAAAGGACGTTTGATGTCTTTTAAAATCTTATCGACCGCATTAACTTCCTTTTCCATCAGGAATCCAAGCATCTTGTCTTGTGCATCGAAGTAATCAGCGATAACAGCTGTGGAAGCATGTTTGCGATGAGCTGTGCCGAAAGCGTCGTTTACATAAACGTCGGCGTAGCTTGCAAGAGTTTTGGCAAACTCTTTCTGGCGTTCCTTCATCTCTTTTTTTGCCTCTTCGTAAGCCGGGTCGTTCTTGTCGATTCCGACAGGTTTTCCTTCTTCTTCCGGATAGAAACGAAGGTTTTCGAGAAGCAGGACTTCACCCGGTTTCAGATTATCAGCAGCTTCTTTTGCCTTAGCACAATCAGGGGCGAATTTAACATCACGTCCGAGAGCTTTTGCAACAGCGTCGCGAATCTGCAGCAGGCTGAGTTTTTCGTTAACTTTTCCTTTAGGCTTACCCATGTGGCTCATAAGAATAAGAGCTCCGCCATCGTCAAGGATTTTCTTAAGTGTGGGAAGCGCACCGCGGATTCGAGTGTCGTCGGCAATAGTGCCATCTTCGTTCAAAGGAACATTGAAGTCAACTCTGACAATTGCCTTTTTACCGGCAAAGTTGAAATTATCAATTGATGCCATTTTGTCTATATAATTATTTATTGTTATTTTTGCAAAGAATGATTGCGGCGTTTGTAACAATGTAAAACTGTTGTAACAGTCCGCGTCTATCTGTATAACAAAAAAGTATTAAAATGGTTAAAAATTTTTTCTCTTCTGATAGGATTGAGGAAATTCTCATAAAATTATATAAGAGTCATTTTGAGGAAACTCCGGTTTCGATAGAAAGACTCACAGCCGATGGTTCTCCACGTCGGTATTTTCGATTGAAGGGGGCGGGAGATAAGAATTCTGTGATCGGCACATATTCTGACAATACGTCGGAGAATATGACATTCATTTCGTTCTCAAAAATGTTTCGCAGTTATGGAGCGAAGGTGCCTGAAGTGCTTGCAGTAAGTTCACTTGGAGAGTGTTACCTTCAGGAAGACCTTGGAGATGTGTCTTTATTTTCCTGTTTGAAACAGCCGGACTTGGAGAGTCTGACAGAATCTGCAATTGATTCGCTTGTAAAGATTCAGATGGTAAAAGGAATTGAGCCTTCTGAAAAATCAGGTCTTAACAGGCGTCAGATATTGTGGGATTTGAATTATTTCAAGTATGAGTTTCTAAAACCTTCCGGGGTCTCTTTTTCAGAATATGAACTGGAAGATGATTTTGAGAGAATATTGAGAGATTTGCAAAAGATTTCCTCAGAGTATTGCGGATTTATGTATCGGGATTTTCAGTCACGCAATGTCATGATTCATAATGGAGAATCGTGGTTGATAGATTATCAGGGAGGAGGGTATGGTCCTATCCTNTATGATATGGTNTCTTTCCTATGGCAGGCCCGTGCAAATTTCCCTGAAAGTTTCCGTCTGAAAATGATGAACTATTATGTCAAGTCTCTATCTGAGGCAAAGGGACACGAGATGATCGGTATTCTTAAGGATTTGCCATTGCTTCGGTTGTTCCGTTCACTTCAGGTTTTNGGAGCTTACGGCTTCAGAGGTCTTGTGGANCATAAGTCAAAATTTATTGAACCGATACCTTCGGCTCTTGAGAATCTTTCAGTCTTGATTGCTGAGGGGGCTGNTGACAGGTATCCTCATCTGAAAGCTGTTCTTGAGANGGTTTGCTCGCTTCCNCGNTTTAAAGAGATTGGNATGAAGACTGATGGCTTACAAGTGACCGTTTTCAGCTTTTCATATAAAAAAGGGTATCCTGAGGANCTCACCGGCAATGGAGGAGGTTTCATGTTTGATTGNCGNGGGATGTATAATCCCGGNAGATTGCCGGAGTTTAAAGATAAAACCGGACTCGACTCCGAGGTTATCGACTTTCTTGAAGAGAGGGGNGAAGTTGCCGACTTCCTTNCCNATGCTTTTAATATGACTTCCAAGTCAGTNGAGAATTATCTGAAACGAGGATTNTCATCACTTCAGATAGGATTCGGGTGTACNGGNGGNCAGCATCGCTCCGTTTATTGNGCGCAACACCTTGCGGAGAGANTAAANNGAGAATTTCCTGAAGCNAAGGTTATNGTGGTTCACAGAGANCAGGAGAAGGAGGAGGANCTGAAATGAAAGCAATGATTCTTGCGGCCGGACTTGGCACAAGGTTAAAACCNTGGACTCTCACTCATCCGAAGGCNCTTGTNCCGGTTGGAGGTGTGCCGATGCTTGAGAGAGTAATTCGTAAGCTTGAGAAGGAAGGATTCNATGATATAGTAGTCAACATACATCATTTCGGNGANCAGATTATAGACTTTNTGAAAAGCCGGCAGTGGCAGGCTCACATTTCNATTAGTGATGAGAGAGGTGAATTGCTTGACACCGGAGGAGGCATCAGCCGTGCATCCGGATTCCTTGGNGCAAATTCACAACCTTTTCTTGTGCATAACGTAGACATTCTAAGTTCTGCCGATTTGAGTTGGGTCATGAGGAGACATGAGGAATCGGGACGCGANATTTCACTTCTCGTCAGCGACAGAGTCTCGTCTCGAAAATTAATATTTGACGAAGACGGCACTCTTATGGGGTGGCACAATCTCTCAACCGGAGAACTGAGACGNGCNGCCGATGCCACTGAAGCTGATTGGNTNGAAATAAAAAAACTCGCAGAAGATGATAATCTTGCTGCGAGTGGAAGGTTTAATGAATATGCTTTCAGTGGGATTCATGTCATGAGTCCTGACAGTGTTTTCACTGAAATAAAGCGACTCGAAATGGGAGANAAGTTCCCTATAATGGATTTTTTTCTCAACNNTGAGTTAAGACTTAAGATCGGAGGCATCGTAGCCGAAGACCTGCGTCTTANTGATATAGGGAANCCGGANACACTTCAGAGTGCCGAATCAATGTTTAAAATGATTTAGAAACTCTTCGGCCTCTGATTTTGAATTAAACTGGAAGATACATCCTAAGATAAGAAANAGGATGGCAAATCCTCCGAGAATCCATGTTGNGGTCACACCTGTNGTGAAGCAGGAAATGATCAGGATAATTGAGCCAATTGCGTAGCTGATTATGGAGAGTGTTTTCATAGTATTAGTCTGTTTTAAGGATTTTACTATATCAACGCTCTTCAGGTTTTAAAGTTCGGAAGCCTTAAGCTTTTCAGCGTTTTCAGCAACGATGAGCTGGTCGATGCAACCCTGAATGTCTCCGTCCATAAATGTAGGGAGGGTGTAGACCGTGTAGTTGATACGATGGTCGGTTATTCTTCCCTGAGGATAATTATATGTACGGATTTTCGCACTTCTGTCGCCTGTGCTGACCATAGTCTTACGCTTAGAGGCAATATCATCAAGGTATTTCTGATGTTCCTTGTCGTAAATGAATGTGCGAAGTCGAGAAAGCGCACATTCTTTGTTTTTCGGCTGGTCTCGAGTTTCAGTACACTCAATAAGTATCTCTTCGGTGACACCGGTCACAGGATTTTTCCAATTATATCGCAGACGCACTCCAGACTCAACTTTATTGACATTCTGACCGCCTGCTCCACTTGAACGGAAAGTATCCCATTTAATCTCACCTTCGTGGATTTCAACTTCAAATTCCTGAGCTTCAGGAAGAACAGCAACAGTTGCAGCAGAGGTGTGAACACGTCCCTGTGTTTCTGTTGCCGGAACGCGTTGCACACGGTGCACACCGCTTTCATATTTCATAATGCCGTAAGCTCCTTCCCCTTCGAGGTTGAATATAATTTCTTTATAGCCACCTGAAGCGCCTTCTGAAACAGAAGAGACAGAAAGATTCCATCCTTTTCTTTCAGCATATTTCTGATACATTCTGAAAAGATCGCCGGCAAAGATGGCAGCTTCATCACCACCTGTGCCACCGCGAATTTCTACGATACAGTTTTTGGAATCGTCCGGGTCAGCAGGAATCAGCAGGAGTTTAATCTCTTCTTCGGCCGCAGGAATAGCAGCTGAGGCCTCGTCAAGTTCCTCCCGTGCCATTGCGCGCATCTCTTCATCTGTTTCCTCAGCAAGAATCTTTTTAGACTCGTCGACATTTCCAAGCAAATTGCGATATCGGCGTGTGGCTTCAAGGATTTTTTCGAGGTCTCTGTATTCTTTTGTCAGTTTGACATATCTTTTCTGATCGGCAATTACAGCCGGGTCAGTAATAAGTGTTGAGACTTCTTCAAATCTTGAATCAAGACCTTCGAGACGTGAAAGGAGGGTGTTTTCTGCCATAGTTAATTTAATTACAGGGTAAAGAATGAGTAACCCATAATTTTGGAGTGCAAAGTTAGCTAAAATTCTTTAATTTTTAGTTTTGAAATGGTGATTGTTAAAAGTAATTTAGTAAATTTGCACACTATAATGTAACAGCTATGAAACAAAATTCTTCTATAAAGTTCCGCTTGTCGGTAATGAATTTCCTGGAGTTCGCAATCTGGGGTTCATATCTGACATGTATCGGAAATTATCTTGGAGCGAATGGTCTTGGAAGTCAGATTTCCTATTTTTATGCAATTCAAGGGGTTGTATCAATTTTTATGCCTGCCATCATCGGAGTGCTTGCGGATAAATTGATTCAGCCGCAGCGACTTCTCGGTTTGTGTCATCTTTTGGCTGCTCTCTTTATGGGTGGAGCATGGATTTATGGATTCAACGAGCATGGACCGCTTGATTTCAGTGTGATATTCTCACTTTACACTCTTTCTGTCGCATTCTTTATGCCGACGATTGCACTCGCAAATACCGTGGCATTTTCAATCTTGAAGAAGAATGGGCTCGACACGATTAAGGATTTTCCTCCGATTCGAGTGCTTGGCACGGTTGGATTTATTGTGGCGATGTGGTTTGTAAACGGATTTTATGTGTATGACGGAGTGTGGGGATATGCTCTATCCAATCCGTTAGGAGAGTCGTCATCTTTCGACCCGCGATTCCAATATACGGTAAACCAGCTCGCAGTCTGCGCTATACTTGGCCTACTCCTTGCAATATATGCGTTCACTCTTCCGGCATGTCAGCTCGCGGCTAAGAATACGGCAAAGACCTCTTCACTGGCGGAGGTGTTGGGTCTGGATGCTTTCAAACTTTTCAAGAGAAGAAAGATGGCGATATTCTTCATTTTCTCTATGCTGCTCGGTGTCTCACTTCAGATCACGAATGGTTATGCGACTCCTTTCATTTCTTCTTTCCGTGCAGAGCCTGAGTTTATTGATTCGTTTGCCGCAAATAACGCCACACTGCTCACCTCATTGAGTCAGATTTCGGAGGCTTGTTGCATACTTATGATTCCTTTCTGTCTCAAGCGTTTCGGAATTAAGAATGTAATGCTCATGGCAATGGTTGCATGGGTGTTGAGGTTCGGTTTCTTCGGATTAGGTTCACCTGCGATGCCCGGTGTGATATTGTTCATCCTATCAATGATTGTTTACGGCGTAGCGTTCGACTTTTTCAATGTCAGCGGAGCCCTTTTTGTAGAGAGAGAAACTGATGCCAAGATTCAGGCGTCTGCACAGGGTCTGTTTATGCTGATGACAAATGGTATCGGTGCAACAGCCGGAATGCTTGTCGCCGGAGCGGTAGTCAACAATTTCTGTCATTATGAAGGCGATTTTATGGTGGGTGACTGGAAGACTACATGGTTGATTTTTGCAGGATACGCACTGGTTGTCACTATTCTCTTCCTCCTCATCTTCCGCGAAAATAAGAAGCCGAGCATTTCTGAATCGCAGGCTTCAGAGATTGAAGGTGAAGGAGCGTCAGGTTTTATTGCCGATAATAATTAAGCCGATAATAATTAATTAGAAGCATGATTCAGTTTTATGCACCTGAAATAGAGACTCTTCCGGTTTTGCCACCGGAAGAGTCTGTTCATTGTTGCCGAGTGCTTCGCATGAAAGAGGGCGATATTATCAGGGTTACTGATGGAAAAGGTAATCTTTTCGAGTGTGAGTTGGCAGATGCCAATCCAAAGGGTTGTCTTCTAAAGGTTATCAGGAAAGAGTCTGTTCCCAAATATTGGGATTTTGATTTGACAATTGCAGTCGCTCCGACAAAGAATATTGATAGGATAGAGTGGTTTGTTGAGAAGAGTGTCGAGATTGGTGTAGACCGGATAATTCTCTTGCAGTGCGAACACAGTGAACGAAAGCACATAAGGATTGATCGGATAAGGAAGATAGCTGTCTCGGCCATGAATCAGAGTCTCAAGGTTAGATTGCCGGAAGTAACGGAACTCATAAGATTTGATGCAGCTCTGTCAATGAAAAAAGGGAAAGGGTATCTCGCTTATTGTAATGAAAAATATGAGCGTAAGGAGTTTTGTCAAAACTATAAGGGTAATCATGATGTTACTATATTCGTGGGGCCTGAGGGAGATTTCTCGCCTGAAGAGGCTGACAAGGCAGTTTCTGCGGGTTTTATCCCTGTAACTTTTGGGAAATGCCGGTTACGCACTGAGACGGCAGCTCTTTTCGGAGTTCAGGCCGCCCATATTATCAGTGAGCTAAAATCATAGTTCTATGGATAAGATAATAAGTGAAGATTTTAATGTCACTTTTTATCGTTGACAAAGAAAAATACATAACAAGATAACTATATAATATGAATCTAAGACGAATTTTCGGATTGTCGTTTGTTGCAATGTCTCTATTATGCAGTGCTCAGCAGATTAATCCGCTTGTAAAGGCGTTGCTTGACAGCTATCAGGAAATCCTGAAGGAGAATCCAAAAGATTATGTAACTCTCTATGAACGTGCGGCTCAGTATTTCCGTCTCTCAGACTATCAGAATGCTTTGACCGACATTTCAAATGCACTCCGTTACACTCCCGAGAAGGAATCTCAGCTTCGTGCTCAGGAGTTTTCACTCCTTGCCGACATTGATATCGAAATGAAGGATTATGAGGGAGCGTTGAGAGCTGTAAATAATGCTTTGGAACTTGATGCCACTTCTTATGCAGATATATACAAGAAAGGAAATATTTGCCTCTATATGGAGAATCCCGAAGAGGCTTACAAGGCATTCTCTTCAATGCAGCGTCTGAAGGCAAGAAGTCAGGAGGCTTATTTCGGTATGGCAAAAGCATGTGTTATGATGGGACGTGAGCAGGAGGCAACCAACCTCATTAAGGAGGCTGAAAATGCAGACCCGAATAACTATATCACTTTTTGCAGAATAGGTGACTTATATCGTGACATGTCTCAGCCCGAAAATGCTGCGACAAACTATCTGAGTGCAATCAGCCTCTCAGATGGTTCGCTTCGTCCGCTTGAGTCGCTGATAGATTTGGCAAAGGATAATTATCCTGCTGTCAAGACAGCAATGGATTATACAATCAATCTATCGGAAAACAAGCTGCCTTTGAATTTCCTTTTGGGAAATATTGCCTATAATAGCGGAAATTATTCTGAGGCTTCCGCACCTCTTGAATATGTTCTTTCAACAGAAGAGGGTAAGAACACTGAAGGTGTCTACGAGACAATTATCCGCAATCTTCTTGCTCAGAATAAGACGGATGAGGCAGAGGCTTATCTGGTTCAGATGAACTCTTGTTTTTCTGATGCCAAGACTGCATTGATGCGTGCGATGATTGATTTCGCTTCCGGAAATTATTCAGCTGCGAGCATTGCAGCAGCCAAAGCACTCAAGGAAGATCCTAATGTTGCAGACGGAATGAAATTGGCAATCTATTCGGATGTCATGGCAGGCAATTATAAGGATGCTCTTGAAAAGCTTAACGAGACTATCATGGCTAATCCGGAAAATATAGAAATGTTGCTATTAAGAAATTACGTCAACGGCAACATCTCCGGCTATGAAAAGAATGCCTCTGCTGACCTCCAGCGTGCTGCTTCAACAATTGCCGACGGATATGATAATGCAGCGTTCAGAGCTATTGCAAAGGCTCACAGCGGCAAGGTGCTCGACGCTCAGGGAATTGTTGAGACTGAGCTTATTGCTAAGAACGACAAGGATGCTGCATATTGGGCAGCTGTTTACTATGCTCAGACTGATGATGCCAAGAAAGCAAACGAAATGATTAACCGTGCAAAACAGCTGGGTTATCAGAATGAATATAATCTAAGTGTTAACACAATGCCCATGGTGAGCATTGCCCCCGCACGCAACAAATAAAAAGACTAAGGAGGCTGTCTAACAACCAAAGTTAGGCAGTCTCTATTTTATACATAAATTCGGAAGATTCAGGCTGCATTTGCCACTTCCGAGATATACTTTGGGTAAAAGCTTAAATGAGGGTTCG
>JAAVFW010000003.1 GCA_014800535.1 Bacteroidales bacterium | reverse complement strand
TGAGGCGGTCAAGCGTTATGCAGCTGTGTTCGCGCAGTGAGGGAGCGATGGGGTTCCATCGTGACCGAAACAAGCGGACGCAGATGCGTGACGATTGGCCGAGGCGATAGTAATTTATGACAAGTTTTATATCCCAAGTCACTGCGATAAGTTCCAAATTGTTAAATTTGGACAACTTGATTCGGGTACACTTTGTTATGAGACAATGTAAAAAAGTTAGTCTACCAGCGCATCTCTCCGGTGCTTTTTGTGCTGTCACTCAGTCACGATGGAACCCCATCGCTCCTTCGTTACAACACAAAAATCTCTCGAAGATATGCGACCTCAGCATTAACAAATATTGGAGAACAGGGTCTGAATCCCCTAAACAGTCAATCGGGGTTCGGCTCTGTTTGCCGGACCCCGATTCCCCACTTACAAAATGAATAAATTATTACTCTTCTTCACATTTCTGACCCCAATGGTGTGCATGGCGGATTATACGCCCGGCTATTATGACACCATGAACGGCAAATCGAAAGAGAAGCTGAAAGAGGCAGCCAAAAGCTGCGTCACAGACCATCGTCGGCTTGCTTATTACGACTTGCCCGATTACTGGCAATACACCGACGTCTATCCCGAACTATATGACGGGTCACGACGCTGGTGGGATATGTATAGCAACCAGATTCAATTGATTCGCAGCAATCAATCGCCCCGTCAGAGTTTCAGCAGCAACAACATGAACAGGGAACATTCGATTCCTAAATCATGGTGGAAGAAAGCCGGCGATGTGGAATACACTCCCGCCTATTCCGACCTCTGGAACCTCTATCCTTCCGACGCGACAGCCAACTCCGCGAAACTGAATTACCCCTTCGGCCCGGTGCGTACCCCCATTTTCGACAATGGCAGCTGCAAGGTAGGTGGAGCAATGAGCGGATTCGGCGGAGGAAGTGCAAATGTCTTCGAACCTGCCGACGAGTATAAGGGTGACTTCGCCCGCTCAATCTTCTACATGGCAACCGTCTATGACGACCTCCCGTGGGTCTATACATACATGTTTGAACCCGACAGCCAGTGGCCGACGCTGCGCACATGGGCCTACGACATGCTTCTTCAATGGGCGCGACGTGACCCCGTCAGCCAGAAGGAACGCGACAGAAACGACGCTGTCGAGAAGCAGCAAGGAAACCGAAACCCATTTATCGACTTCCCCGAACTCGCTGAATATATCTGGGGCACAAGAACCATGGAGACATTCATCATTTCCGAACAGGGGAATGTTGTTACTCCTCCCATCACAGGCGACCCGGAAGTCACAGCTCCCGTAACCGGTGAGGCTCTCGATTTCGGTCAGGCAGCTGTCGGTATGACGGTCAGCGCCTCGCTCCGCATCAAGGCCCAGAACCTTACAAGCCCCTTGAGCCTGCGAGTAAACGGTGCCGACAAAGCGATGTTCGTGCCGGAGGTCAAATCAATAAGTGCAGGAGCTCTCAACACCGTCGACGACTATCTTCTCACAATTGCTTACACCCCGACCTCATTGGGTCAGCACACGGCAACCCTCGCCCTCTACGACGGCGGTCTGCCCGGCGGACAAAGCATCAGTGTGACTCTTATCGGTGAGGCATTGCCCGTGCCTGAACTCTCCGCACTGACAGCCTACGAGCCAACCGAGCTTAGCGGCAATCACTATGTGGCTAACTGGAGTAAGGCTCCCGAAGTTGTCGACTTCTATGTCGTCAACAGAGTCAGATATGTTGAAGACGAAATAACAGGTGAACTCCTCCAGAGCGCAGTCAACAGTCTTGCAATCGACGACCGCGACCCTGACATCATGGAGTCATACACCGTCATGAGCGTCCGTCTGGGATGTATGTCGCCTTCAAGCAATTCCATCATCGTGCCGACAGCGGCATCAGTGAAGGGTGTCGACGATGTCCACCCCGTGATAATCTCACCCGACAACGACGGCTTCACAATTATTTGTGACGGCGAGACATCAGGAGTCGAAGTCTTCGACCTGCTCGGACGCAAAATCCTCTCCACCGGAGCGACAACCGGAAATTCTCACTGGACACTCCCCTCAGGAATCTATATCATCTCAGGAAGTGAAATGAAACGTCCTGTGAAAATAATCTTGAACTAACTAATCTCAACAAACAGCTAAATAGAGCATGAAACTATTGAAATCAGCATTAATGAGCATCATGTTGGGAGGCACAATCCTTTCCGCATGGTCAACATATCCGGCCGGTTATTACAACTCGCTGGAAGGAAAATGTGGCAAAGAACTCAGGAAAGCGGCAAAAGCAATTGTTGCCCGTCACACTGCGATAAGTTACAGCGACGGCACATGGGAAGCTTTCAAAACGACCGATACCCGTGTTGTCAACGGTAAGACAATCTGGTGGGATATGTACTCAAACAATGAAGTGCTCGTCTCTTCCGGTCATGGCGGTCTGAACGTTGAACACTCAGTGGCCAACTCCTGGTGGGGTAAAACCAAAAACGATGCCTATAAAGACCTGTTTCATCTTAATCCCTCGGATTCAAAAGCAAACAGTGCCAAAGGTAATTATCCTTTAGGCGAGGTGAGCGGCACTCCGACATACGACAACGGAGTGACCTTTGTAGGATCACCCAAAACCGGATTAGGCGGAGGTTGCACCAGGGTTTATGAACCCGCAGACATGTATAAAGGCGACTTCGCGCGTGTGTTCTTCTACATGTTCACCGTCTATGACGATATCGCTTGGCAAAGTGCCACTTCAACCGGCGACGGCAGAGGTCGAATGTACACCGTCTCAGGAGGTGAAGCTGAACTTAACCAATGGGCCACAGAGATGATGCTCCGCTGGGCGGAAGCCGATGGAGTCTCGGAAAAGGAGACCAACCGTAATGATGCCATCTACGATATTCAGCACAACCGTAATCCCTTTATCGACCTTCCGATTCTGGCCCGTCACATCTGGGGAGACCTTAAGAACACTCCCTTCCATCTGGATGTGACCGACCCCGAACCTGTCACTCCTGTCGACCCGACAGAACCCGGTGAGGAGAACAACGGAATCCTTCTTAACTGTGACTGGGACAGCGCATCGGAAATTTCATATTACGAAAACCTCGGTTGGGAAAACCGCATTGGCAGCGGTAGCTTCTCCGGTTGGTTCATCAAGGATTATCAAGGCAATAATTACGCGTCATCAAGCGCGTATAAAGGCACTGGCAACGGTCCGTTTGTGGGTTATCTTGTTTCACCTGTAATTGAAATTCCCGACAATGGCAGCACCGTGTTGACCTTCCGCACCCAGGGAGCCTACGGCGTTTCAGACAGCAATCTGAAAGTCTATATCCTCCGCGGAGATACCTTCGATGTCGACAAACTCGAAGAGATCGACGCAGCAATCTGCACTCCCAACGCCAACGGTGTCAAACCTGTCTATAGCTATTGGCTTGAAAGCGGATCGGTCGATCTTTCCGATTATCCCGGCAACGCACGTCTTGTATGGCGATATGAAAGCGCACGGTGCGGCTCAGACAACAGCGCGACATATTGTCTGGATGGTGTGCTTGTGAAAACCGACGGTGTCACCACAGGCATCGTTTCAGCTCCCGTGAGCCGTCAGCCATACGAATTGGTTGAGGGAGGCATTGATGCCGCTGAATCTGTTATGGTGTTTGACATCACAGGCCGCATGGTTGCCTCAGGGTCAGGTCATCTTTCCCTCCCGAAAGGGTTATATATCATCGTAAGCAACAGCACCACTTCAAAAATAATGATGAAATAATGAAGAAGTCAGCAATCAACTGTCTGGCAATAACAATGCTTCTTCCGGCAGCCGCCTTTGCAGCGGCGCCGGAAGGGTATTATGCCTCACTTGCCGGAAAAAAAGGAGATGAACTCCGCCGGGCAATCAAGAGCGTGGTGGCAAACCACACCGTAATCAGCTATGGCGATAAGACATGGGGTGCGTTTGAAAAAACCGATGTGCGCGAATATGACGGCCGACAGATATGGTTTGATATTTACAGCAACGCTATCGAACCGACTGCAACCGGTCATGCCACACTCAACATCGAACACTCTGTGCCCAAATCATGGTGGGGAGGAACTTCAAACAACGCCTATAAGGATATCGTGCATCTGAATCCCTCCAACGCCTCTGCCAACAACGCCAAATCCAACTGGCCACTCGGCATTATCAGCGGCAACCCCACATGGACAAACGGAATCACCTCGATGGGTGCTCCCACACAGCAGACAGGGGGTGAAATCGAGGGAGCGAAATGTGAAAAAGTGTTTGAGCCGGCCGATGAATATAAAGGCGACTTCGCCCGCACTTACTTCTACATCTTCACGGTCTATAACGACATCTCCTGGCTCGACACTTCAGCATGGATGTATGAGACCGAGAAAGATCAGGATGGAAACGTAATCGACGTCAACCTTAAGCCCTGGGCATACGAAATGCTTCTTGAATGGTCGAAAAACGACCCTGTCGACTCTCGCGAGCTTGCCCGCAACGAAGCAATTTATGAAGTTCAGAAAAACCGAAATCCGTTTATCGATCTTCCGCAACTTGCCGATTATATCTGGGGCAGCAGAAGCTCCGAAGAGCTTACCGCAGCCGATATGACTGAGGCTGTCGCTGTCAATCGCCCCGCAGCTCCTCAACCCAAGGGAGAGGGATACAGCGTTACGGCTGTCAACGGATTCGGAGCCCGCTGGTGGGACGAGACAGAGGTGGTGTTCGACATCGTGCCTGAAAACGCAATCTTCCATTATACACTCGACAATGAGACATGGCAGACCGTAGAGGGAGGCGAAGTTCCAATAATCGGTATCCCGGCAGCTACAGGCGTCGACGATAAAGCTGAAGTGAAATCTTACATTTCAGCTTCTGTCGGCGGCATACTTCTCAACAGTGCTGTCACGACTGTTTACCTGACTGCTTTCGACCCCGACGGCGACACCGACATGACCAAAGACAACTGGGCTAAAGTCAAGAGCGGCGATGAAATTTCGACTGAGAAATCTTACCTCATTGTTCCCATTAAAGCCAACAGACCGATGGCAGCGACAGCTGCGGCAAAATATGTCGAGGCTGTGGATAATGCAGTGACAATCACCGACGATGTCATAAGCAGTATACCCGACAACGCCGGCATTATCGGCTTCGAGACCTCCGGCAGCGGCTACACCATCAGTGTCAGCGACATCAGAGGTCAGCAGGCGGGTTATCTGTCAACGACCGCAGCAAAGAGTCTCGGAATCGCAGAAACAGGCTCGGTTGTCGAGGTGTCAATCAATAGCGACGACACTGTCACCATAAGTTTCGGCGACGAAATAGGCACTCTGCAATATAACGCATCGAATCCGCGCTTCGCAGCCTACACCTCCAATCAGCAGGGAATCTATCTCTTCGCCCGAAGCGAGACTCCTTCTGTCGGTATAGAAGAGGTTGACGGCTGGTGTGAAGAAGAGACCACAATCATCTACACACTGAGCGGCATGCGCTGTGAAAACCGCAACCTCGCTCCCGGCATTTACATCTTCGTAAAAGGGGGTAAAGCCACAAAGCAAGTGATTCGATAAAACTTAGAAAAAAAATAACGAAAGTTTAGGTCAATCGAAATAACTTAATTATCTTTGCATCGCGAATCCATATTTATCGGATTCGCGATGCTTGTGTCATATCAGACCCGACAAAAAACGGAATGAATTGAGCAGGCACCGACACAAAGAGGAAATAACAGAACTAATCTAATATAAGATCATGTTACCTAATACTAATGTCAAGACATTGGATCGTGTGGTAGTAAGATTTTCAGGCGACAGCGGCGACGGCATGCAGCTCGCAGGAAACATCTTCTCCAACGTGTCGGCCGGTGAAGGGAATCAGATTTCAACCTTCCCCGACTATCCCGCTGAGATTCGCGCCCCGCAGGGCTCACTGAGCGGTGTTTCCGGTTTTCAGGTTCACATCGGAAAAGGTGTGCATACTCCCGGCGATGAGGCCGATGTTCTTGTTGCCATGAACCCGGCGGCACTTAAGACAAACCTTAAGTTCCTCAAACCCGGCGGTATTATCATCTGCGACGTCGATACATTCCGTCCCGCCGACCTTAAAAAGGCTCTCTACGAAACTGACGACCCCGTCAAGGAGCTCGGCATCAATCCCGATAAGATTATGCTCGTTCCGATGACGACGCTTCTGAAAAATACACTTGCTGACTCAGGCATGGACCCCAAATCCATGATGAAATGCAAGAATATGCTCGCACTCGGTCTTATCTGCTGGCTCTTCGACCGTCCGATCGACAGTGTCCTCAGAAAGCTTGAGACAAAATTCGCAAAGAAACCCGCTGTCTTCGAGGCAAACGCCAAAGTTATCCGTGCAGGTTGGGATTACGGTCACAACACACACTCTTCAATGTCGACTTATCGCATTGAGACAGAAGCTGTGCAGCCCGGTGTCTACACAGATGTCAACGGCAATACAGCGACAGCTTGGGGTCTTGTGATGGCATCAGAGAAGAGCGGACGCCCGCTGTTCCTCGGTTCTTACCCCATCACCCCTGCAACCGACATCCTTCACGAACTTGCAAAACGCAAGGACCTCGGTGTTAAGGCTTGCCAGATGGAAGACGAAATCGCCGGCATCTGCTCGGCAATCGGTGCTTCTTACGCAGGTCATCTTGCAGTGACTTCAACTTCAGGTCCCGGTCTTGCGCTCAAGAGCGAAGCCCTCGGTCTTGCAGTTATGGCAGAGCTTCCCCTCGTGGTCATCGACGTTCAGCGTGGCGGTCCGTCAACCGGTCTTCCCACCAAGACAGAACAGACCGACCTCATGCAGGCTCTCTACGGCCGCAATGGTGAATCTCCCCTCTGTGTCGTTGCGGCAACCAGCCCGACAGACTGTTTCCAGATGGCATTTGAGGCTGCCCGCATCGCAATCGAACACATGACTCCCGTCATCCTGCTCACCGACGCCTTCATCGCTAACGGTTCTTCTGCATGGAGAATACCTGAAGAACAGGACTTCCCCGAAATCAAGCCTCCCTACGTTACTCCCGAGATGCTTGAAACAGGCTGGAAACCTTACATGCGCGACGAAGAAAGCCTCGTGCGCTACTGGGCTCTCCCCGGCATGGAAAAAGCTATGCACCGTGTCGGCGGTCTTGAAAAAGACTATAAGACTTCTGTTATCTCAACAGATGGTGCAAACCATGAGAAGATGGTCAAGGTGCGTCGCGAAAAAATCGAGAAAATCGCTTACGACGTTCCCCCCATCGAACTGCTTGGCAACCGCGACGCTAAGACAGTGCTCGTTGGTTGGGGCGGCACATTCGGTCACCTCTTCACTGCTTGCGAGGAGCTGAACGAAAACGGAACTCCCATCGCTCTCGCGCAGTTCCGCTACATCATGCCGATGCCCGCAAACGCACTCGACGAACTGAAGAAATACGACAATATCATCGTTGCCGAACTTAACACCGGTATGTTTGCCGACTACCTCCAGATGCATCTCCCCGGTAAAGAGATTCTGCGCATCAACAAGATTGAAGGTCAGCCCTTCATGGTGAAAGAAATCGTTGACGGTGTTAAAAAACATATTGAAAGCAGAAAATGACCATGGAAAAAGAAACTTGTATTTTCGCCCCCGGCGATTTCAAAAACGAACAGAGCGTGCGCTGGTGTCCCGGATGTGGTGACCACGCTATTCTGAACGTGCTTCATAAAGCCATGGCAAAGATTGGCGTGGCTCCCAAGGATACGGTCGTTGTCAGCGGTATCGGCTGCAGCTCCCGCCTTCCTTACTACATGAACACTTACGGCATGCACACAATCCACGGTCGTGCAGCGGCTATCGCAACCGGTGTCAAGACTGCTCGTCCCGAACTGACCGTATGGCAGATCTCAGGCGACGGTGACGGCCTTGCAATCGGTGGTAACCACTTCATCCACGCAATGCGCCGTAACATCGACATCAACCTGCTCCTTTTCAACAACCGTATCTATGGTTTGACTAAGGGTCAGTATAGCCCGACTTCAGCTCGTGGCTCCGTAACAAAATCTTCTCCCTACGGAACCACCGAAGACCCCTTCGTGCCTGCTGAGCTATGCTTCGGCGCTCGTGGCAACTTCTTTGCCCGCAGCTTCGATGTCGCTCTCGACACCTCGCTTGAAGTCATGACCGCTGCCGCTCGCCACAAAGGTGCTTCAGTTGTCGAAATTCTTCAGAACTGTGTCATCTTCAACAACGGCATCTATTCTTACATGTCTGACCGCGACGCTCATGACGACCACACAATCCATCTCCGTCACGGAGAGAAAATGCTCTTCGGCAAGAACCTCGAAAAGGGTCTTGTGCAGGATGGTTTCGGTCTGAAAGCTATCACTATCGGTGAAGACGGCTATACACTCGACGATGTGCTCGTGCATGACGCTCACTGCAAATCAAACCTCCTCCAGCAGCAGCTCGCTCTGATGGATGGCCATGAACTTCCCCTCGCAATCGGTGTCATCCGCGACGTTGACGCTCCCTCTTACGAGACTGACGTTCAGGAACAGGTTGACCAGGTTCAGGCTAAGAAAGGATTCAAAAACCTTCGTGACATGGTTCTCAAAACCATGGAAACATGGGAGGTTAAAGATGTCCTCTGATTCTTGAGTACACTATAACTCTATATGAATAACGCGGGGTGTGTCGCCATGAAACGACACACCCCGATTCTTTACATTCTCCAATTATGGCAAAAGACCAGCTTGCACGCTACATCTGGATTGTCGATACCCTTAAACGTCACGGCAGACTGACACGCCAAAGACTGAACGAACTCTGGCTGCGCTCCTCAATTTCCGACGGAAAACCGATGCCTGAACGAACGTTCTACTATTATCGGCGGGCGATAGAAGAGAATTTTCATATTCTCATCGAATGTAACAAATCGGCGGAATATTATATTGTCGAGGAGGGAGATGAAGGAAACAAAACTCTTTCCGACTGGTTGCTCGATTCTGTGGCAATCAGTAACGCCATGAAGGAATATTCGATCGACCCTGCGCGTATTGAGGTTGAAGATGTGCCCTCTGCAAGAAGGTTTCTGCCGATAGTGCTCGAAGCTGTCTCTCTCAATCAGAAAATAAATTTCACATACGCCGGCTTCAATCGCTCACGCGAAGAAAATAATATCATTTTCTCCCCATATTTCCTGAAGAGATACAAGCAGCGATGGTATATGCTCGGACTGCGCGAAAAGAGCGGAGAATTGCGCACATACGCCCTTGACCGAATAAGGGAGATGCGCATCTTGCCCGACAAGTTTGAAATGCCTGAAGACCTGAAATCATCCGACGTGTTCGGCAACATAATCGGAGTCACAAGTTCAAAGGCTGACACAAGAACTGTCAGACTTAAAGCAACCTCCTCACAAGCGAAATATCTGCGTGCCTTGCCGCTGCATCCGTCGCAACAGGAAGAGATACATGACGATTATTCAATCTTCACCTATAATTTGAAACTGAACTACGACCTTGTCAGCGAAATTCTCAGTCTCGGAGAGCAAGTAAAGGTGCTTGAGCCGCGCGAATTACGACTTATGGTCATCATGCGGCTGCGCGAAGCACTCGCGCTTTATGAATAGGAGCTGAATTACCTCGCCTGATAGATTGTGCCGATAACAAGAAAAGAGTCGAAATCACTTCGACTCTTTTTCTTTAATTAAAACAACAATAACAACTTTTTCAAGAACTTATTCAAGTATGCAGTATGTTAATAAGAAGCAGTTAACTAACCGTAATACTGAATGTCTCAGTTACACTAATAAAACATACCTGACCACACAAAGGTTCATCCACATTCAAATTTATTCCGAGGGCTCCGTCAACGCATCATTCCCCCGGTTGTTAAAGAAGCAACCTCTCCGAGGTTGTGCCAGCCCCTGTCATCACTCGTAAGCGATGTAGAGCTGACGTGTGAGCGTCAAGGACTACCGCGGAGCGGTTGCATCTTGAATAACCGCTTGTTCCCGTGAAGCGGAACTGGCGGCTATCATGACCCACCGACACATACAACCGTGGAACGGTTGCTTTTTCCACGCGCCATAATGTGTTATCAGATAATCACTTAATCATTATATTTATCTCTTTGTTAATATTATTTTAGCGTTTTAAAAAAAATACTTATCTTTGCAAGAAATAAACAAACCAATTACTCTCTTTGATAATGCTATTATTGAACTGATGACACAGTAATTGTGCGAATTAATATAAGCCTTAAAATTACCATTATATGAAACTACTGCCTATAGGAATTTTTCTGATGTTTTGTCACATAATGGCGTTCGGTCAGACAACTGAAAATAATCAGGAATTTAACGATTCAATTTCCGGATATACTGAATTAGGGGAAACTGTGGTTGAGGCAGCAAGAAATATAACGAATGTGAATAAAACGATCGTATTCCCTGATCAGGCAGAAAAAGCTGCATCAATTGATGCGTATTCTCTTCTTAAAAGAATTACGATTCCTAATATAATGGTAGGCTCGGGTCAAGTCAATACTTTAGGGGGAGAAGATGTGTCTATTTATATCAATGGAATACCTGCATCGGAAATAGAAATGAATAGTATCGATGTGAAAACCATTACAAAAGTTGAATATATTGACTATCCCCAAGATCCAATTTACTTCGGAGCTGCTCATGTTCTCAATATTACAACAAAGAAACCAGAATATGGAGGATTCACAAATGTTAAAGCTATAGGTCAATATAGAGATAAATTCAGTTATCTTGCATATCTTATGTCAAAATTAAATTATAAACGAATGACATACGATATAATTCTCCATAATTCGTTTGTAGAAACAAACAAGGATGGATCTATTATCAATCAGAATTTCAAATTCAAAAACGGTAAAATTTTAGACGAGTCTCAAGAACCTATCCGACACTATGATAACTATGAAAGTCTTGCAGGAAATTTCAGAGCTGTCTACTCATCAGATAATATAAACATTTCAAATACTATCGGATTGTTTTATGCTGATTTTCCCAAATCACTTGAATCATCGCTTATCTCCTATAATAATTACAACAAATTGTTAAATTCAAATTCATCTTCAAATGCCAAATATCTTTCTCCGGCATGGGAGGGAATTTACAGTTTCAACCTTCCTCACGACTTCGTATTGTCATTCCGGGGTACATTCGCATATTCCCGCAATAATAGAAACAACCGGGAATGGCTTGACAACGAGATCTTGTTCGACAACCGGATAAAGGAAGACTCCTACAATTATACCGCAAATCTGGGTTTAAAAAAGAGTTTAAATAAAGCCGGAATAATAACCTTTACGGCTTCCTATAGCGGAGATAATTATAAGACACACTACAATCAGTTAGGTGTCCTTTCCTCACAAGCAATAGAGCAACAGGGAATCTCTCCAAAAATCAATTATAGTCTTCCCATATCAAAAGTAACACTTCAGTTAAATGTGGGAGCCAAATATATCAGACATAAGATTAATGAAACAACCACTTCCTCGTTTATTCCTCTTGGAGTATTATCAGGATATTGGAATCATGAAAATCATTCATTGTCGTTTGATATTGAGGCAACGACGAATGATATAGAGAGTGGTAAGTTGAATCCGACCCTTATCCAATATAATGATTATATTTACACACAAGGTAATCCCGAACTTAAGACATCTCCTGAATATAAATGGGATTTTTCATATTCTTTCGCCCCTCTGAAGTCATTGCAACTCACAGCGTGGGTTAGCGGACAGATGTTGCATAATATCGCAACGATGCAATATGTTGCCACAGACAATTATGTAATAAAAACATTCACAAACTCAGGAGATTATAACAGTGGTATTGGCATGCTCAGAGCCACATGGCGTCCTTTAAACGGAAGGCTTGTTATTGATCTGATGCCTTTTATTGAATATTCTCGCATATCAGGAATCAACAAGGGGAAAGAAGTGGTCGGAAGATTCGCCGGCGCTATCTTTTACTATCTTAAGAATTGGAATTTCGAAGTTTATTATAATAGTGATTCTAAAGATATAACTTCTGACGGCATAAAAACAAGTCATCCCGCTATGTATGGTTTAAAGATAGGATGGAATAAGGAAAATTGGAATCTTGAACTTTTATGCGCTAATCCTTTCAGAAATAGCTGGATATACAGTAGAAGTAGCTTTACATCACCGGTCTATTCATACAACTCTAAAATTATAGGTGAACAAGATTCACATCGATATTTCTTTTTAACGATTGGTTATACCTTCAATTACGGAAAAAAAGTATCTCACGACACTCTAAATATAACCAATACTTCCTCAACTTCTATTCTTTAGGGGTAGATATAAATGTCAAAGACTATGTGGGGAAGGATATGTATTGTATTTTTGACGCTTTAGGAAAAAGCAACCTCTCTGTGGTTGTGTTTGCCTTAGCAAGTAACTCAAAAATGGGTTCTATAACTCTGATTTCTTGTGTTTTGTCATATTGACAATAAAATAATCACATAAAATGATTCATTTTATACTTAAATTTTAAATAATTTTTTATAATTTTGTAGATGATAAACACAAACATAAACATAAACACAAACAACATGGAAACACAATTCACCCTTGAAGAGCTGACTGTTTTAGAAGCACTTGACATCTTGGGAGGCAATGAAATGGTTGGAACAAATGATATTAACAACAACTGCCCTGCGAACTCCCCCTGCTTAACTAACACCCCCTGCACTGTCAACCCTTCTTGCATGTCAAACCCCATAAACTGTTATTGTTCTACAAATAGTATAATGTGTAGTTCTAACATGACTTGTAAGGTCTAAGAAACAAAGTTACCTTATAGAAGGAATTTGACTTTAGTCAAATTCCTTCTACAGAACTATGTAAATATAGGGAGATAATTTTCTTTGCTATATTAGCATAGGTAAAAGTATATTATTCTTTATAAATTAAAAGGGTTAGTCTGAAATTTAATTTTTTTGACTTACCCTTTTGAATATATGACAATTTATGAAACGAAGCGCATATACCTACATATTTAATGAGAATGGATTTGGCTATTGGTATAATGGTATTTCAAATGCCTTTTTTAAATTACCTGAGACAATAAGCACTAAACTTGAAAAGCTTCTTGACACCCCTGAAGTAATTGAAAAACAAATTCCAACCTTCTATATTAAATTAGTCGATCAGGGATTTATTATAAATGATGACATTAATGAATTGGAATACATCCATAAAAGGCAGCAAAATCAAATTGATACAAAAAATTGCATGATGGTACTTATTCCAACGATGAATTGTAATTATTCTTGTTGGTATTGTGTGCAATCTCACGTTCCATCTCTAATGTCTGAGGAAACAAAAGAAAAAATCCTGTTATTTATACAAAAGAAGATTGAATCTGGAGACATAGAAACCCTTCAAATAGAATGGTTTGGTGGGGAGCCTTTTATGCAATTCAAAAAGATAGTAAAACCTTTAGGAGAAAAAATTAACCAATTGTGTAGGAATTATAAAATTCCTGTTACTCAATCTGCAACAACAAATGGTTATTTCCTCACTCAACCAATTGTAAATGATCTTAAAAACCTTGGATTTAAGATGTTTCAAATTACGTTGGACGGAGATCGGGAACACCATAATAAAATAAAATATCAAGATAGGTGTGAATCTACATTTGACCACGTACTTAATAATATTAAAAACATATTATTAGAGTCTGATGATATGCAGGTTCTCCTACGCATAAATTATGATTATTCCAATATCTCACCTGAGATATTGAATCAGGTTAACGAAATAATTCCTAAGGAAATTCGAAATAGGATAATCATATTCCCTCAAAAAGTTTGGCAAGCGAAGCCAAACCATGAAAAAAGTGTTGAGCTTTTTGAATTATGGAAGCAATTTAAAAAAGCCGGATATGGTTTTAGACATCCATTAATAAATAATGGGGGGGAATCTTGTTATGTAAATCGAAAGAATTATGTAACTATCAATTATAACGGGGATGTTGTAAAATGTACTTCTGATGGAAATTTTGAACAAGATGGTTTGATTAAACCGGGAAAGATAGATTCAAATGGTGACCTTACATGGGAAGATAACATTTGTGAAATTCTGACTAAACCTACCGGTAGATCAAAACGATGCACTTTATGTAGATTTCTCCCATTGTGTTATGGTCCTTGTCCAAAATTTCTACTTAACAATGACGAGGAGTATTGCAAAATGGAACAAGGAGATTTGACATACAAAGATGCCATTATTGAATATATTGAACTAATGACACAGTAATTGTGCGAATTAATATAAACCTTAAAATTACCATTATATGAAACTACTGCCAATAGGAATTTTTCTGATGTTTTGTCACTTAATGGCGTTCGGTCAGACAACTGAAAATAATCAGGAATTTAACGATTCGATTTCCGGATATACTGAATTAGGAGAAACTGTGGTTGAAGCTTCAAGAAGTGTTACTACTGCCAATAAACTTGTAGTTTTTCCGAATAAAAAGGAAAAGGCCTCGTCTATTGATGCCTATGGTCTTCTTAAGAGAATGACAATTCCTAATATTAATGTCGGCTCAAATTCAGTGACTTCTTTTAACGGAGAAGAGGTTTCCATTTTCATTAATGGTATTCCTGCTTCAACTGATGATATGACGGGAATCGACGTGAATAATATCAGTAAGGTTGAATACCTTGATTATCCGCAGGATGCTAAATATTTAGGAGCTAAGCATGTGATAAATATAACTACCAAAGAACCGGAATTTGGAGGGTTCACCAAGATTGTAGCAGATGGACATTATTTCAATAAGTTCAATTATAATGCTTTACTTATGTCGAAATTCAATTACAAAAGAATGACATACGACATAACTCTTTCAGATAATTTTAGAGAGTCCAATAAAGCCGGAACTGTTTCAAACCAAAATTATTTTTTTAATGACGGAACGTCATTAGATCAAATTCAGAAAACGATCAGTTCTTACAATCACACAGAAGCTTATGCAGGCAGATTCAGAGCATTATACACTTCTGATAAGGTTGTAATTTCAAATATTATAGGTCTCTACTATAACAAAACACCTCAATCTTTAGAAAGTCAGCTTATCTCATTCCCTAAGGTCAGTCAAGAGTTTATTGAAAATTCTTCCCTGAAAACTAAAGCTTTGTCACCATCCTGGCAAGGAAACTATAACTTTACTCTGCCGAAAGATTTTTATTTATCTTTTCAAGGAAATTTTTCATACACTCATAATAACTACAATAATCTCAAGGAATCAGATGAGTTTGTAGTTTTTGACAACCGTGTAAAAGAAGATGCGTATGGCTACATTGCGCGACTAAGTTTGCAAAAGAATTTGAAAAAAGCAGGCTCACTGACTTTTGCAGGGGTTTATAAAGGTGATATTTTCAGCACTCATTATAATCAATCGGGGGTATTTTCTTCTCAATCGGTAAATACTCAATATGCAGTTCCGGTTCTTTTGTATGGATTGCAAATTTCAAGAGTTATGCTCCAGACGCAGGTTGGAGCCGTGTATATAAGAAATAAGGTCTCAGATCTGATCACAAGCACAGTCACTCCCCATGTTCTTCTAAATGGATATTGGTCGAAGGACAGTCATTCACTTTCCTTTAATTTTATAGTTGGAGAGCAATCTTATTACGGGGGTATGTTAAATCCTACTCTTTTGCAGACAGATAATTTCATGTATTCCCAAGGCAATCCTGACTTAAAAACTTCTCCCAGCTATTCAGGAACTTGGTTCTATTCATTTGCACCGGCAAAAACCGTTCAACTTTCAACTTATGGATCTTTCCAATATCTTCATAATCCTGTCACCTCAGTTTTTATTCCAAAAGAAGATTATTTGATTCACACATATCAAAACTCAGGCAATTTTTATGAAGTCATAGCATCTATTAAAGCCAATTGGAGACCCTTCAATGGGAATCTGGTATTAGATGTTGCTCCAATGATAGTTTTCTCCAAAGTTTCCGGCATTAACTCCGGGAAAATTGTAAATGGGAGATTCTCGGCAGATGCCATCTATTACCTTAAAAATTGGAATTTTCAAGTCTTTTATAATCATGATTTAAAACAGATTGATTCGCATGGTTATATAACCCAAACTCCATCTATCTACGGTCTTATAATAGGCTGGCATAAAGACAACTGGAATCTCGAATTTACATGCCGAAATCCATTCAGAGACAGTTGGGTCTTTAGCCGCACTTCGTTCAACTCTCCAACATATTCCTTCACTACAAAGAGTTTGGGAGAAGAAAATTCTCACAGAGAATTTGTGCTTAAAGTAGCATATACCATTGGATATGGTAAAAAAGTTTCAAATGAAACTCTTGAAACTATTGACACCTCCTCGTCAGCCATCCTCCCCAGATAATAACCATGATAAAAGCAATGTAAGCTGCTCTTAATCATGAGGATGATAAAAGTTATCAGGCAGAGAGATGCGATGCAATGTGGTGTCGCATCTCTCAACATGATTACTGCTTTCTATGGATCGAAGTTAGAAATCACTGATCTTGAAAAAATTTGTGAGCCGTCTGCAGAAGGAGTTTCATTGAAGGCGATTATTGATGCTGCCTCTAAAATCGGACTCAATGCTAAGGCTGGAAAGGTTAATATCAATAATCTTTCTGACGCTCCTCTCCCGGCAATTTTACATTGGAGGAATAACCATTTTGTTGTCTTATATAAGGTTGATTCCGGACGAAACAGATATTACATTGCAGATCCCGCCAAAGGGAAATATGTTATTTCAAAAGATGAGGTTATCGCCAATTGGACATCGGGTTCCGATGATGGTGAAGCTAAAGGGATAATTTGTATTTTTGAACCAACTCCCGGTTTTATAAGTAAGGCAGATTCTTTTTGTTCTAATCACAGAATCTCATATTCCGGCTTTCTATTTCCTTATCTAAAGGAGTTTAGGATTCATATTCTAAAGATTGTCCTTGCTCTTCTTTTAAGCTCAATCCTTCTGCTTATATTGCCGTTTCTGACGCAAGGGATTGTTGACAGGGGTATTCATCATAAGGATATTTCGATTATCCGTTTGATTCTTCTTGGAGAAGTAATGATAATATGCGGCCGCACTGCAATGGATTTTTTCAGGAGTCGGATACTCTTGAAAATTTCCACTCGCGTCAATATCGACATGATCAACGACTTTCTAAAGAGACTTCTGAAACTGCCTATCTCGTTTTTCGAGTCGAAACAATCCGGCGATATGTTTCAAAGAATCGGAGATCATCAGCGCATACAGCAATTCCTTACTTCTGACTTATTATCGGTCATTTTCAGTGTTATATCATTTTTGGTTTTCGGTGTAGTCCTTCTGATTTATGACAAATTGATTTTTGCAATCTTCATGGTCGGAAGCTTAATGTATGCCGGCTGGATGATGCTTTTTCTTGGACGACGAAAAGTTCTGGATTATGAATATTTTGAGGAACGTTCAAAGAATCAGAATCTTACCCAACAGTTTTTGAGTTCCATACCGGAAATTAAACTTCAAGATTGCGGTAAACGTCGAAGGGATGAATGGAGCGATGTCCAGACCGAAATGATGCGCACAAACTTTCGGATTCTTAACCTTCAGCAGCAGCAACAGGCAGGAAGTGTCATAATCAATGAATTGAAGAATATCTCGATCACGGTGATTGCAGCGATGGCGGTTATTTCAGGTGAGATAACATTGGGTGCGATGATGGCGATTCAATACATCATAGGGCAATTAAATTCGCCGATAGAGAGCCTGATGTCACTTATCTATGCCCTCCAGGATGTAAGAATATCTCTTGACAGAATCGGGGAGATACATGTGAGGGAGGAGGAATCACGGCCACAACATAGGAAGGATATACCTGAGGGGTCATCCATTGAATTTTGCAATGTCAGTTTCAAGTATAACCGTCATGCCCTGACCGACACTCTTTCAGATCTTTCAGCTGTCTTTGAGAGTGGAAAGGTTACGGCAATCGTCGGGGCAAGCGGAAGCGGGAAAACCACCATTTTAAAGCTTATTCTGAAATATTATTCACCTCTTAGCGGTGAAATAAGATTGGGGGATAATGATTTTTCAATCTATGATCCTGACTCATGGCGAAAGAAATGTGGAGTTGTTATGCAGGAGGGGGTGATATTTTCAGAGTCAATAGCGCGTAATATCGCTTGTGACGATGGCGAAATTGACGAAGAACGACTCTATGATGCTGCCCGAAAGGCGTGTATTCATGATTATATCATGACCCTTCCATGGAAATATAACACCAAAATCGGATATGACGGAAGAGGATTAAGCAAGGGGCAAAAGCAGCGTATATTGATTGCCCGCGCAATATATCGAAATCCGGAGATTCTTCTTTTGGATGAGGCTACCAACGCCTTGGATGCAAACAATGAGAAGGAAATCATAGATAATCTTGATGAGGTGTTCAAGGGGAAGACTGTAGTGATAGTAGCCCACAGGCTGAGCACAGTGAAAAATGCTGATAAGATAATCGTGATTGATAAAGGTCGGATTGTCGAGCAGGGCACACACAGAACGCTTTGTGAAAAGAATGGTTATTACAGAAAGTTGATTGGAAACCAGTTGGAATTAGGAGAATAAATTGTTTCAGGAACTCTTCAAAAGCGGGAGAATAAGGACGATATTTAATTTATTTCTCGGCTAAATACTCAACTTTGGGGATTTATATTTTGCACTTTCATCTATTTAAAGTAATTTTGCAAATTACTAATTCCGTCAGGCATCGGTGACGCTTGCACCAAAACCACGGAACCCAAAGACATCGGAAACGAAACAAACAACAACAATAACAACAATTTAAACTTAAATCAAATTCTGCTATGTGGTTAATCAACTCATCTGTAGGACGTAAGTTTATCATGGCTCTTACGGGTGCATGTCTCGTCCTATTCGTCACATTTCACTGTTTGATGAACTCCGTGGCCATTCTTTGGCCGGCTGCCTACAACACAATCTGTGAGATTTTGGGCGCCAACTGGTATGCTCTTGTAGCATCTGCCGGACTCGGACTTCTCTTTGTGATTCACATCATCTACGCAGTGATGTTGACAATTCAGAACCGTCAGGCACGCGGTAATGTCCGTTATGAAATCAACCGTCGTCCCCAGGGCGTTGAATGGTCATCAAAGAACATGTTTGTTCTTGGTGTGGTTATCCTCGCTTTCCTGATTGTTCACCTCATCCAGTTCTGGGCTAAAATGCAGCTCGCTGAAATCCGTGGCGTGGAAGGTGCTATCCCTCCTGCTGCCGGCACACTCTTCATCAGCGAAGCTTTCTCTTGCATCTGGACTCCGATTGTCTACATCATCGGCTTCATCGCTCTTTGGTTTCACATGAACCACGGTTTCTGGTCAATGTTCCAGTCAATCGGTTGGGACAGCACTGTCTGGATTCCCCGTCTGAAAAAGATCTCTTGCTGGTGGACTTCAATCGTAATCGCCCTCTTCATCATTCAGGCTTGTGTCTTCACTGTGAAGGCTCGCAGCGGCTTCTACCTTTCTGACAGCGAACTCCGCGAACAGTATAAGGAAATGCTTGCTCCCATGATGGAGAAAGAATATGGCAAAGAGATCGTACTCTTCCTTGAAATGACTCCCTACGAACAGGCAAGCATGCGCCTGCGCAGCGAATATCAGAGCCTGAAGTCTCAGCTCGAATCGCCCATGGCTAAAGATCAGCTCAAGCAGGATCCGCAGCTCGCTGAGCAGATTGAAAAGCGTCTCCGCGCTCTTGAATGTGCCGACGCTATGTTCTCATATATTGAAAAGAATGATCCTAAAAAGGCAGAGGTTAATCCTATGATGATGACTCAGCCCGTTATGTAATCTTCAAAGCGATAAGGAAATGAACTCAGACAACATTAAAATCATGAATCCGGCGGATTCTAAAATCCCCGAAGGTCCTATCGCTGAGAAATGGACCAACTATAAAGCTCACCAGAAACTCGTCAACCCTGCAAACAAGCGTAAGCTCGACGTTATCGTTGTCGGCACCGGTCTTGCAGGCGCATCTGCTGCTTCTTCTCTTGCTGAGATGGGTTTCAATGTGTTGAACTTCTGCATCCAGGACTCACCCCGTCGTGCTCACTCAATTGCTGCACAGGGTGGTATCAATGCTGCCAAGAACTATCAGAACGACGGCGACTCTATCTATCGTCTGTTCTACGACACTGTGAAGGGTGGCGACTATCGTGCTCGCGAAGCAAACGTTTACCGTCTTGCTGAGGTGGCTAACAACATCATCGACCAGTGTGTTGCGCAGGGTGTGCCTTTCGCACGCGAATACGGCGGTCTTCTCGCCAACCGTTCTTTCGGTGGCGCTCAGGTGAGCCGTACTTTCTACGCTAAGGGTCAGACCGGCCAGCAGCTCCTTCTCGGTGCTTACTCTTCTCTCAACCGCCAGATTCAGCTCGGCAAGGTGAAGAGCTACAACCGCTATGAAATGCACGACGTTGTCCTTATCAAGGATAAAGACGGTGTGGAACGCGCTCGCGGTATCATCGCCAAGAACCTTGTGACCGGTAAGCTTGAACGCTTCGCTGCTCACGCTGTGGTTATCGCAACCGGTGGTTATGGCAACGCTTACTTCCTTTCAACAAATGCAATGGGTTGCAACTGTTCTGCTGCTATGGCTTGCTACCGTAAAGGCGCATATTTCGCTAACCCCGCATTCGTTCAGATTCACCCGACCTGTATCCCCGTTCACGGCGACAAGCAGTCAAAACTGACTCTTATGTCAGAGTCTCTCCGTAACGACGGTCGTATCTGGGTGCCCAAAAATATTGAAGACGCAAAGAAACTTCAGAAGGGTCAGATCAAGGGTTCAGACATCCCCGAAGAGGAACGCGATTACTATCTGGAACGCCGTTACCCCGCTTTCGGTAACCTCGTGCCCCGTGACGTTGCATCCCGTGCTGCTAAGGAACGTTGCGACCATGGCTTCGGTGTCAACAACACCGGCCTTGCTGTCTTCCTTGACTTCTCTGAGGCTATCAACCGTCTTGGTCTTGATGTCGTGCGCCAGCGCTACGGCAACCTCTTCGACATGTATGAGGAAATCACCGACGTTAATCCCGGCGAACTCGCTTGCACAAAAGATGGTGTGAACTATTACAACCCGATGATGATCTTCCCCGCAATCCACTACACAATGGGTGGTATCTGGGTTGACTACGAACTTCAGACTTCTGTCAAGGGTCTGTTCGCAATCGGCGAATGTAACTTCTCTGACCACGGTGCTAACCGTCTTGGTGCTTCTGCCCTCATGCAGGGTCTTGCCGACGGTTATTTCGTGCTTCCCTACACAATCCAGAACTATCTGAGCGACCAGATCACCGTGCCTCACTTCAAGACTGACACTCCTGAGTTTGACGCTGCTGAAAAGGCTTGTCAGGAAAAACTCAACCACCTGATGTCAATCAAGGGTAAACGTTCGGTTGACTCTCTCCACAAGGAGCTTGGTCACATCATGTGGGAGTATGTCGGCATGGCGCGTAACAAAGAGGGTCTTGAAACAGCTCTCGAGAAGTTTAAAGAACTGCGCAAGGAGTTTGAGACCAACCTCTTTGTTCCCGGTTCTCAGGACGGCATGAATGTCGAACTCGACAAGGCATTCCGTCTCAACGACTTCATCACTATGGGTCAGCTTGTCGCTCTCGATGCTCTCAGCCGTAACGAAAGCTGCGGTGGCCACTTCCGTACTGAATATCAGACAGAAGAAGGTGAAGCAAAACGTGACGACGAAAACTACTTCTATGTTGCATGCTGGGATTACGCCGGCAGCGACGACAAGCGTCCCGAAATGATTATCGAGCCCCTCAAATATGAGGCTATCAAGGTTCAGACACGTAACTATAAGTCATAAACCCATCTTAACTAAAGCATCACAATGGAAGAAAATATAATGAGAGTCAACCTCAAGGTGTGGCGTCAGGCAAATGCCAAGGCCAAAGGTGAGTTTGTGACTTACTCAGACGTTGAGACCACTCCCGACACCTCATTCCTTGAGACACTTGATATCCTTAACGAACGCCTCGTTGAGGAAGGTCAGGAACCAATCGTTTTTGACCACGACTGCCGCGAAGGTATCTGCGGTATGTGCTCACTCTACATCAATGGTCATCCGCACGGTCCGGCAACCGGCGCAACTACTTGTCAGCTTTACATGCGCCGTTTCGCTGAGGGTGAAACAATTACTGTCGAACCCTGGCGTTCTGCTGCGTTCCCCGTGATCAAAGACCTTATGGTCGACCGTAACGCTTTCGACAAGATCCAGCAGGCAGGTGGCTATGTGTCATTCAATTGCGGTGGCGCTCAGGATGCCAACAACATTCCTATCTCTAAGGAAAAGGCTGATGAGGCTATGGACTCTGCAACCTGCATCGGTTGCGGCGCTTGTGTGGCTGCTTGTAAGAATGGCTCTGCTATGCTCTTCGTTTCCGCTAAGGTCAGCCAGTTTGCACTCCTCCCCCAGGGTGAGGTTGAAAAAGACCGTCGTGTGCGCGCTATGGTCGCTAAGATGGATGAACTCGGTTTCGGTAACTGCACAAACACCGGTGCTTGTTCAGCTGAATGTCCCAAGAACATCAAGCTTTACAACATCGGTCGCATGAACCGCCAGTTTATCGCTGCAAAATGCAAGGAGTAATAATCCGATCACGAAAGTGAATATCATAAAAATAGGGAGCATCTCGAGATGCTCCCTATTTTTATGATCCTAACGTATTTTGCCACCACCCTCAGGCTCATATCTTACCTAAACAAGCAGGTCGAGGGTGATGTCGAGTGCGGAACGTATCTCGTCGGCTGACACGATGCAATCCGTCTCAGGCTCTCCAATCTGGCGAAGTAAGGTGAAATTGATTTCTGATGTGTGACGATTCTTCTTGTCGTGTTGCATCAGAGCAATCAGCTCCTCATAATCTTTGCAGCGGAAGGGGAAAGAGGGGTAATGCTCTTTGATGAATGATGCCAATGGATAAAGATTCATGGAGTCAAAACCGGCGAGGAGATGACTCAGGATGGTCTCCGTAACCAATCCCCACGCAACAGCTATGCCATGAGCCACGGGTGAGTTGCGTTTCATCTGCAGGCTCTCGAACGCATGTCCGGCAGTGTGTCCGTAATTCAGAATCTTCCTCAGTCCTTTTTCGTGAGGGTCGAGCGATGTCACTTCCTCCTTAAAAGCGATGCAGCGCATTATGAGCGAATCAAGCTCACCTCTGTAGCCGGCAACATTATCGGCATCAAGAAGAGCGTTGTAAAGCGTTTTATCTCCAATCAGCCCGGTCTTAATCATCTCTGCGTAGCCGCTCAGGTATTCTGAGTAAGGGAGTGTCTTAAGAAAGCGCGGCTCGATAACGACACATTCCGGCTCGGAGAATACTCCGATCTCATTTTTCAGTCCGACAAAGTTGACTCCTGTCTTCCCTCCGGTCGATGCGTCGGCCATTGCGAGAAGTGTGGTCGGAATGTTGACACACCTCATCCCCCTCTTGAAAAGGGCGGCGGCAAACCCTCCGAGGTCGGTAATCATTCCTCCCCCGATATTAATCAATAACGATTTTCGTGTGGCTCCTCCTTCAATGAGCTGCTTCCATATTTCGCTTGCCGTTTCCAATGACTTGTAATCATCTCCCGGCGCAACGATAATCTGTCTGACTCCACTTAATTCGGGGGCAGACTCAAACAGAACCGGAAGCACGCAGGGAGCAGCTCCGCCGTCTGATAGGAGAAAAACGTCGTTATCACCACGCTCGGCAATAAACCGTCTGAGTTCTTTTAAATCAATCCTCCGGCTCATTTATCATCGTCGAGTAAATGTTGAACATCAGATGCAAATGAAAGCATTGACGGATAGATCTTCCAGGGGTGTTCCGCATCAAAATTTTCACGCGGCACAGGCCCGGTCGTAACGGCAATCGTGCGGAGTCCGGCAGCCACACCGGCTCTCACTCCGAGAGGTGCATTTTCAATTACGATCGTTTCTTCCGGTTTCGCTCCTGACTTTTCCAAAGCCAACAGATATGGCTCCGGGTCGGGTTTCCCACGTTTGACATCAAGAGCCGTCACCCGCATGTCGGGGGTGAAGACATCAGGATAATCGGTGTCGAGACGTTGAATCAGCGAGTTTTGCGCCGACCCTGTCACAAGCACACACTTCACGTTGTTATCCTTAAGGATTTGTATCATTCTCTGCGCGCCCTGCATCACCTCGACCGGTGTCATCTGCTGAAAAAGCTCGGTTTTCCGGGCATAAAGCCGCGTGTTCTCTTCGGGTGTCGACCCTCTGCCAAGTTCACGTCGGAAAAGAAGGTCGATAGTGGCCGCTCCCGTCATCCCTTCATATAAGAAAAATTCGTCACGCGAACATGGTATTCCCTCTTCCGACATCATCCGATGCCACGCGAGGGTGTGTTTCTTCATGGAGTCGTAAAGCACTCCATCCATATCAATTAATGCGGTTGTTATCATTTATTCGATTTTGATGAAGACTGTGATACGGCTGCTTTGTGAATGAACATCGTGCCGTACTTCTTCAGCTGGTTTACAAGGTTAAATGAAAGTGTTTTGGATATTTCTGATGATATTTCCGACGATTTGCGGTTGTTCCATTCCGCGCGTCCGAAGCCGAGATGAGGATGCGAATAATCTCCTGTTATGTTAATGCCGAAGCGCAGCGGGAGTGGTGATTTCAACACTGCCACATGGTAATCCAGTTTGCCGGCGAAATTATTCAGTCCTTCAAATTGAATCTTATATTTGTCGAATCCGAAGATAAACGGATAGAGTTCGAGAAGATTATCGTGGACGTATGCGTGCACGTCAAGATTATCAATGACGATCGGAAGGGTGTTGCGGATGCCTAACATCCTGACAACTCTATGGATAAACTTGTTTTGATTCAGTTTCATATTCCTTCCCGTCAGTTTCAGATCCGCCTCAAGCGAGTTCATGTCGAAAGCCATGTTGGGATAAATCTGTGCGGAGATTTTGCCGGTCGAGCCGAAAATTCCGGAGAAGTTAGTGATTTGAGGCACGGCTGCCACGAGAGTGGGGAACTTGCCATACATCCTTTTCATGTCGATGTCGGAGAGGTTGAGGTCGAGCATAAGACTCATATTCTGGATATCGCCGGAAGAATACCTGACCTTTCCGGAAGCCCCGGCGAAGGAAGTTGTGAGATTTAGGTCATTTATGAAGGCATCTCCATTCCTGACAAGGATATCGGCTGTCAACCCTTTGAAATAGAGGTTTGTCCAGATGGTCTCGGCGGCTGTTGCGCGGATCCGGGCGTTGATGTTGCGGGGAATAAGCATCGCCACAGAATCGGATGCGACGGCATGGATGCTTTCGGCCGATGCAGGTGCATGACCTGTGGCCGCCACAACAGCGTCTTCGTATGCCTTGGCGAGTGCGTTAATATTCAATTTGCCGATATTGATGTCCATCAAGAGATTGACGGGAGCCACATTGCCGGCTTCGGCTGTCAGGAAATTATACAGACCTGAAACCGAACCTTTCATTGCAAGAGACGACGGGCCTGACTTGAAACTGAAGTCTCTCAGGTCGAGTTTATCGTTTGTCAGCGACAAGTCGATATCGCCGAAGCGCAACGCTTCAGGGTAATGGCGCAATGTCAGGACGGCCGGTCCGGAAGCGATATCAAAGGAATAGTCAATTTGCGACAATAGTTTTCTGACCGTGTCGGGCAGGTTGACTGTCAGAACCTCAGGCGTGTGGGGCAATGCGGCGAGCGAGGCTCTGTCGGCAAACTGTGGTTTCGACCTGAACGGTTTGTCTATCTTGTCTTTGCCGGCAAGAGTGAAGGAGAGATTCATGTCGTTCATGCGGAATTTCATGTTGCTGTTGGCAAGCGAGAGATTCTTAAGTCTTACGTCGCCGGCAATTGCAACGCTGTCAGGCCGGAACTCTGTCAGAGAGGGGAGTGAGAAGTTGACCGAAATATCCGTGTCGACATCACCTGAGACGTCAAACCGGCTGAACTGTGGCACATATCCGGCAATCTTGCTGAGTGGAGCTGAGACGTTGAGAGATGTTTTAACGTCGGGTCTATCCATAATGCCGGTCACAACAGCTGCAAGCGAGCATTTCATTCCATCGACCTGAACATCCAATTGTGGCACACTGAGTGTCGATTTGTCGGGATTATCGCCGTCAAAATAGAAGACGGCCTCAAGATGCGAGTTTGAAATGGGTATCGACTGACCCTCTCCGAGGGAGTAGGTGATAGCCTCCTGGGAAGCCGTACATTTAAGTTCAATTGTCGGGAGTGCCGATGATGATAATTTATAGGGTTTCACCAGACGGGCCGACAATTTAACCATCGGGCTCAGATTGATTGAGCTTATGTCGCCGATCAGTTTTTCAGGGAGGTAGCCGAGCAGCTTCACGAGATTAAACGATTCCGTGCGGAAATCGAAGTAATCCATGTTTGGGTTATCACCTGCCGTCAGATTGAGTCCGGCGGAGGAACGCAGGTTGCCGAGGGCAATCTTATAATCGGAAAGGCGGAGTGAGAAGGGATTGAATTTCAGTGCGACTCCGCCGTAAAGTTTGAAGGGGAAAGTGTTGAGCAACCGGATGTTCCGGTAGACAGCCGACACGAACCCTTCGACTGTCACATCGTAGTTATTGCTCCGTTCAAGCTCTTTTATCTTTAAGTCTTTAAGAGACAGCTCACCGTCAAGTCCGGAGGCGGCACTGAAAAAGGTAATCTTGCCGGGATTGAGCATCCTGACTGAATTGGCTGAAATCTTAGGGATGCGCTCAACCGACAGTCCTTCGGGTGGAAGCACGAAATAGTTGGCTGTCGTGTCGTTGACACTCACAAGGTTGAGCGAGAACTTCTCTGTGCTGACATCATGCAGCTTTATCGACCCCCCGAGAAGGCTCATCAGGTTGATTCCACCTTTAATTTCACCACAATAGGCAAGGTCTCTGTAATTTGCAGGGAGAGTCTGCCTGACAGATGCCGGGAGATTGTCGAGTGATCGGGAAGTGATTCTGATAGAATCGATGCGGATGCACAGGCGGGGGAATGTGCTCCATAATGTGAAACGAGCGTTATGTGAAACCACCTCGGCATTAAGAAATTCAGAAGCACGCCGGTTGATAAGCTCTGTCAGTCGGGCAGGAGTCAGGTAGAGTGTGGCTATGGTCAGGACAAGCGCACACAAGCCGACCACGGATCCGAGTATAACTCCGATCCATTTAGCCACTTTCCGACCGGTATTCCGGCGGGGAGGCACACCATCTGCTGTTGTTTTAAGTGAGTCGTTCATTGTTGTAAGTGGAATCTACAGGAATAACAATCCGAAAGGTGTGTCGGTTGAATGATGGGAAATTTTTAGGAAAACAAGTCGCAGATTTGGAAAAGAAGAGATGAAATGTTAAATTTGTGTTTTGATTTTTAGCTTACACATCCGATATGGGAATAACAGCTGTAATCGGCACTAAGAACAGTGCGCGTCATCTTGACAGAGTGCTAAGTCGTCTGAAAGGATTCGACGAGATTCTTATCTGTGACCTCGAATCGACCGATAATACCCGCGAGATTGCAAGGCGTCACGGATGTAGCGTTACGATTATTCCGGAATCAGCCGGCAGGGCGGAGATGGTAAAGGCTGCGCTCCATCTTGCAAAAAGCGAATGGCTGCTGCGTCTGACTCCTCTCGACCTGATACCGGAAGGGTTGGCAGACTATCTGCATGAGTTCATCAAGGAGCCGGGCAACTGGCGAGCAGTCCGTATTCCGCGCAAGAATTTCGTCATGCACAAGTGGAACAGAAGGAAATATCCTGACTTTCAGCTCCGTTTCTTCCATCGCGATTACATGAGATGGGACAATCCGCAGTTTGACGAACCTCACATCAACGGCGATATCTGGAGAATACCTTTCGATAGGGATGATCTCGCATTAATCAGTATTCCTGTCAATCTTCCGACTCAGATTGATGAGGCTGCCAGAAGGGCACACATCAGAAAGATGCCCCGTCGCGCCCCTCTCATCAAGGTCCTTTGGCAACCGTTCACACGTTTCCTTAACGAATATTTCCTCAAGGAGAAGTTCCGTTTCGGTGCCGCCGGATTTATAACGGCCGTCAATGCTTCAATCGAAAGGTATCATTACCTCACTCTCGACCACGAAGAAAAAATGATGAAGCAATTCATGAATGAGTTTGACAGCGGCTATGTCAAAGAAAATGATAATTAACCACGCTATGTGCAAGATGATCAACGCAGTCATATTAGGACTAATCCTTTCGTTGGCTTCATGTTCGCAGAAGGCAGTTTCGGGCAATGAAGCCGTGGCAGAATCTCCGGCGGAGGTTCCGGTTGTCTTCAATGCCGACAGTGCCTACGCAAATGTGGCCCGTCAGGTTTCATTCGGGCCGCGTGTGCCCGGCACGGATGCTCACCGTCAGTGTGGCGAATGGCTTGCCGCTCGCCTTCGTGCAGCCGGTGCGAAGGTGACGGAACAGACAGCCACTCTCAAGGCGTTCGACGGCACTTCGCTCCCGATGAAAAATATCTTCGCACAGTTTAATCCGAAGGCAGAGAACAGACTGCTCCTGCTGGCTCACTGGGATTGCCGTCCCTGGGCAGATAATGACCCTGACGAGGGAAACCACTCTCGCCCTGTCGATGGTGCCAACGATGGCGCAAGCGGTGTCGGAGTGTTGCTGGAACTCGCTCGGCTGATGGGGGAGAAGGCTCCTCAATCAGGTGTCGATATTCTCTTTGTCGATGCTGAAGACTGGGGGGCTGAGGGTAATGATGACAGCTGGGCCTTGGGCGCAAAGTATTTCGCTGAGAATCCCCCTGTCGAGGGTTATTTCCCCGACGAGGCGATATTGCTCGATATGGTGGGCGATAAGGATGCGGTGTTCTGTAAGGAATATTTCTCCGAACAGGCTGCTCCTGGTCTCGCTGCCCGTGTCAGGGCTGCCGCCGCCGACGAAGGGGTGGGTGAGAGGTTCCCGAATATTATGGGATCAGCCGTCACCGACGACCATGTGAAACTGATTGAAAACGGAATCCCGGCTGTCGACATAATCGACTATCGTGTAGACCAGCAGTCGTTTGCTCCCACCTGGCACACTGCAGCCGATAATCTCGACAATATCTCCCGAAAGACTCTCGGCGATGTCGGAAAGGTTATCACCCGCATTGTCTATACACGTTGACTCTTCTGAGTCCTTACAGACTCTCTGACAACACTAACGAATTTATAATAACACTTTTAACATCATAAAAGAAAATGAACTTCATTGAGGAACTGACCTGGAGAGGTATGATTCATACCGTTATGCCCGGCACTGAAGAAGAACTTGCTAAAGGAATGACAACCGCATATCTCGGAATTGACCCTACCGCCGACAGCCTGCACATCGGGCATCTTTGCGGTGTGATGATTCTGCGTCATTTCCAGAATTGCGGACACAAACCAATTGCGCTTGTCGGTGGCGCTACCGGCATGATTGGCGACCCCTCCGGAAAAAGCGCAGAGCGTAATCTGCTTGATGAAGAGACTTTGCGTCATAATCAGGAGGCTATTAAGAAACAGTTAGGCAAATTCCTCGATTTTGAATCTGATGCTCCCAACCGGGCTGAGTTGGTGAATAATTACGATTGGATGAGGAATTTCTCTTTCCTCGATTTCGCTCGCGAAATCGGAAAGCACATCACCGTAAACTACATGATGGCGAAAGAGTCTGTCCAGAAACGTCTCAATGGTGAGGCTCGCGATGGTCTCAGCTTCACAGAGTTCACTTATCAGCTCCTTCAGGGATATGATTTCCTTCATCTCTATGAGACAAAAAATTGCCGTCTGCAACTCGGTGGTTCAGACCAATGGGGCAACATCACAACCGGCACTGAGCTTATCAGACGTAAACTCGGAGGTGAGGCCTACGGTCTGACATGTCCTCTTATCACTAAGGCGGATGGCGGCAAGTTCGGCAAGACAGAGAGCGGAAATATTTGGCTCGACGCCCGCTACACCAGCCCCTATAAGTTCTATCAGTTCTGGCTCAATGTCTCTGACTCCGACGCTGAGAAGTATCTTAAGATTTTTACTTCTCTCACCAAGGATGAGATTGAGCAGCTCGTAAAACAGCATGCTGAAGACCCCGGTCAGCGTCCGATGCAAAAACGTCTTGCCGAGGAGGTGACAGTAATGGTGCATGGCAGAAAAGAGTTTGAGGATGCTGTCGAAGCAAGCCGAATCCTTTTCGGAAACAACACTGCCGACATCCTTATGCGTCTCGATGAAAAGACTCTTCTCGACATTTTCGAGGGTGTGCCTCATTTTGAAGTAGCTCGTAAGGAGCTGGAAGAGGGTATCCCCGTACTCGAATTGCTCGCTGCCAAAACAGCCGTTTTCCCCTCGAAAGGTGAGGCCCGGAAGATGATTCAGGGTGGCGGTGTGAGCCTTAACAAAAACAAAATCTCTGACCCTGCGCTCAATATCGATTCTTCGTTCCTTCTCAATGGGAAGTATATCCTCGCTCAGCGTGGCAAGAAGAATTATTATCTCATCGAGGTCAGTGAGTAAATTCAAAAACAGAAATGAAATTATTTAAATATATCGCTCTTACGGTTGCCGCATCTGCCTGCATGCTCTCTTCCTGCAGCAAGAATGATGATGACACTCCGACAGGTCTCTATCAGCAGTATGAGATCTATATCAATAGCGGGGCTCAGACTGCCTACGCCAATCTTAGACTCGGCAATGAGGATGGTCCGAGAACGCGCCTTGGAAAAGGCGCAACTCTACTTTGCAACAAGATGACAATGATTTATTCTTCTGTCGACGATGAGGAAGGATATACCAATGTCAACAACGGCTACAATTATTTCGTGTCGATTGAGCCTTACCACAAAAAGGGGATTTTTGAATTGATTGGCACTTCCGGCAAGGTGCTTAGAAATGAGGTTGATCTTTCGTCGTTGCCTAACATCACTTTCTCGTCGACCACTGAGGAGGAGGAAAGCGGCATTGTCAAGCTGAATCTTGACGGTGCTTCACTGAAGGATGTGACGGCTTTCGTTGTCAATTCAAGAATAACCGATCTCGACAATGGCGAAAGTTCTATCATTCAGCTCCCCATTGCCAATGATGGCACGATCAATGTCTCTGCTCTCGAGACAAAACGTTATGAAATCCTTGTCGATTACGTCGAGAATCATCCGACTACACAGAACGATCGTGATGCAAAAGGTAACATCAAGGTCGTGAAAAGAACCCGTAAGTTCGTGACATTCAAAAACGAAACCGACAATCAACCCGCGGAATGAACGGCAAGCTGACACTGGCGATTGTCTCTTTGCTGGTCTTCCTGACAGGTTGCACCAAGAAACAATTTGTCGTCGACTTTGCTCTTGACAGCAATGTCGACGGCAATTATCGTATGCTCTTCTATGCTTCCGATTCCAAACAGGGATTCTGGATGGAGACAATGGCTCCTGTGGAACATGGAAAATTCTCCTACACAGCGCCTGCCGTCAACCCGACATTGGTCTATATCCTCGACAGCTCGACGAAACGTCCAAGTGCAGTGTTCTATGCCGAGAAAGGGGATAAAATAACAATCTCAGGTTCAGGCAACAATCCTCTTGCATGGAAAATCAGCGGCAATTCTGTCTCGGAAGACTGGACGGCATGGCGACTGGATAATATTTCGCGATTGGAAAAGGGAAATCCGGAGACAATCAACAGATGCGTAAAGGATTATGTAGAGAGAAATCCCGACAACCGCTTGTCGCCGCTTCTCCTCCTCACCATGTTTGACCGTCGCGTCGCCCCGTCGGAGTTTGAACGCCTTTGGAACAATCTGCCGGCAAAGTCGCGCAGTGATAAGGTCTTGCGCCTTGTGGCATCAGCAGAGCTTACTTCTTCGTCGCCGTTTAAGCTCTCCGACGATAATTCTCTTAACCTCCCTTCCGGAGTTGTCAAGCCGTTTCGTCTTCATTCCCTCCAGAACGGAGTTGATACGGTCAATACGTCTCTAAACCCCACCATAATCCTTTTCTGGCATTCGCAAGACAACACACGCCATGAGTCTGTGGCTGAATTGCGCCGGCTGAGCCATGAATTTCCTGATTCCGCATCCCGCAATATCGTCGACATATCTCTCGATGCCGACTCTCTGACCTGGACCGGTTCCTGCACACGCGATTCGTTGCTCAAAACCGTCAGGGGGTGGATCCCTCAGGGTGAGGCCTCAAAGCTTGCTCTGCAACTCGGAGTGGCATCCACTCCGACATTCGTGGTGCTCGCTCCGGGTGGAAAAGTCAGATACTCCGGTCTTGACATTGCCGCTGCAACCGATAATTTCCGAAAATTAATACGCAAGTAACGATTCCGAATGTTAACAAAGATAATGACCGCCGCAATTGCCGGCATCGATGCGTTTCCCGTTGTGGTGGAAACAGTGCTTTCTAAAGGTGCAGGATTCAGTATTGTCGGACTTCCGGATGCCGCTGTCAAGGAATCTTATCAGCGTATAACGGCTGCTTTTGCCGAGTGTGGCCTTCGCTTCCCCCATTTCAAGACTCTCGTTAACCTTGCTCCCGCCGATGTGAAGAAGGAAGGTGCGTCGTTCGATTTGCCGACGGCCTTGGGTATCCTCCTTGCCGGCAATGAGGAGTGGAGCCGCACGGAGACAGCTTCGGTTATGGTGACCGGCGAATTATCTTTGTCCGGTGATGTTCTCCCGGTCAAAGGTGCGTTGCCAATGGCGATTCTCGCTCGCAAGATGGGTCTTCGGAAGCTGATTGTCCCGGAGGCTAATGTGACAGAGGCGGCAGTGGTCAATAACCTTGATGTCTATGGAGTCTCTACGCTCACAGAGGCTCTTGAGATAATACTCGGCACCTCTACTATAAATCCCGTTAGAATCGATACTCGTGCCCTCTTCAACGCCGGATCGACCGTATTTGACTTCGATTTCGCTGAGGTGAAAGGTCAGGAGACGGTCAAGCGTGCGATAGAGGTGGCATGTGCAGGTGGGCATAACCTGATCATGACAGGCCCTCCCGGTGCCGGCAAATCAATGATGGCAAAGAGAATTCCGTCAATTCTGCCGCCGCTCGACATGGCTGAGGCTCTCGAAACAACGAAAATCCATTCTGTGGCGGGGAAACTTAAACGGGGGTCGATGCTTATGACTACACGCCCCTTCCGAACGCCTCACCACACTGTCTCGCCTGTAGCGCTTGTCGGAGGTGGCACTTCTCCGATGCCCGGCGAAATTTCTCTTGCCCACAACGGAGTGCTTTTTCTCGATGAATTTCCGGAATTTCCCAGAACTGTGCTGGAGGTGTTGCGCCAGCCGATTGAAGATCGTGTCATAACGGTATCAAGAGCAAAATATACCGTCGACTACCCCTCTTCATTCATGCTTGTGGCCTCGATGAACCCCTGTCCATGCGGATATTACGGTCATCCCACCCGTCAATGCACCTGTATGCCCGGAGCAGTGACAAAATATATGAACCGCATTTCCGGTCCGCTGATGGACCGCATAGACATTCAGGTTGAGATTCAACCTGTCGAATTTGATGAACTGACCTCATGCGAGCCGGGGGAATCGTCAGTGGCCATCCGCCAACGGGTCATGAACGCGCGTCGGATTCAGCAGGAACGATACCGCGACGAATCCGGCATACACTGCAATGCCCAGATGAACTCCAGACTCATCCATAAACACGCATGGCCTGATGAAGAAGGGATGAGAAAGCTGAAGGAAAGGCTTGAGAAGCTGAGCATGTCGGCACGCGCCTTCGACCGCATCTTGCGCGTAGCGCGCACCATAGCCGACCTCGACTACTCCTCCCGTCTGCCGATAGAAGAGTGCATCCACGCCCCGATACTGCCCCGACATCTCAACGAAGCCATCGGCTACCGCTCCCTCGACCGCGACACCTACGGCCAAACCTATTAATCCACTTCGGAAAGGAATACATTTTACGCTCTTTACTAAGGAAATACAATTATGACTAAAAAGAATCAAGTAAAAATCTTTAATGAAAAGAAAGTCCGCACCGTCTGGGATAGCGAAACCGAAGAATGGTATTTCTCAGTCGTGGATGTTGTACAAGTACTGAGTGAGAGCGACAACCCTCGCAGATACCTGAGTGATTTAAAAAGAAAACTTAAAAAGGAGGGAAGCGAAGTGTACGAAAATATCGTACAGTTGAAAATGCCTGCTGTTGACGGCAAGATGCGCCTGACGGATGTAGCCACCAGTGAGCAACTTTTCCGTATTATTCAGTCTATTCCTTCACCTAAGGCCGAGCCTTTCAAGCAGTGGATGGCTGACGTAGCTGCAACCCGAATTGACCAACTCCAGGATCCGGAATTATCTATAGACCAGGCCGTGGCCGACTATCGTCGACTCGGATATTCCGAGGAATGGATAAATAGCCGTATACGCGGAATTGATATAAGAAAACAGCTCACCGATGAATGGAAACGTGGAAAAGTTCCAAATGAGAAATATGGGATGCTGACGGATATTATTACAAAGCAATGGAGCGGAATGAAGACACGAGAATATAAAGATTTAAAAGGTCTTCACAAAGAGTCTCTCCGTGATAATATGACTAATATCGAACTTGCGCTCAATATGCTTGCAGAAGCATCCACCACGGAGATTTCCAAGCAACAGAATCCAACTTCAATGGATCACCATGTCAACGTTGCAAAAAGTGGAGGCAACGTTGCAAAAGCCGCCCGAAACGAACTTGAAACCAAGCTCGGTCGCAGCGTCATTTCTTCTGCCAAAGCCAGAGACTACTTAAAAAATAATTCTCATGAGAAAGAGATTGAATAGTCGCACACCAACACCAATGATGACGTCCTTGTCTCACCATTCATTTCTTCTGCAGAGAAGACCGTAGGAGCTGAGACCGCGACACCTACGGCCAAACCTATTAATCCCCTTCACTGCTTCGCTGAAGCTCGCAGCTTAAACAAAAAGCTTGCCTTTTAGGAGCATCAATTAAAGTGCAGGCAGCAGGCAGCAGTCGCAAAGCAGCTGGGGCAGCGAAAGCAGCAGGGAGCAGTCGCAGCCGATTCAGCAGGGAGCCGAAGCGGAAGCAGCAGCCGCAGCCGCAGGCTGGCGCAATGCGGCAGGCTGGCGCAATGCGGCAGGAAGGAGCGGGAAAGGGGAAGAAGAGTGAAATTAAATTTTTGTTTAAGAGCTAAGCTTTAGCGCAAGCAGATTGGCAAGCAGAAAGGCAAGTCTCAGCGAAAGCAAAAAAGGCAAGCAGATAGGTAGGCTTCTGAATTTAAGAATATGGGTAAGACTTGGAGTGGAAATTGTCGTGCGCGTTGGCATGACTATAAGCACCGTCAAATTTATCTTATTACTCTCAAAAAGCGGAAAGAGGTGAGTCCTTTCGGCCGGATTGCCGGTGATTGGCGTCTCCCTAAAGGTTCTTATGGCAGATCATACCTTGAAGCTTCTCCTCTTGGAGGAATCATTAAGACCTGTCTAAAGGAGATCTCATCCATTCATCCTGCGTTAAAAGTTTTTCAATATGCGTTGATGCCGGATCATCTCCATATTCTTCTTTCCGTCGAAGCAGAACTTGATGAAATTGTTGGGAGAAAATTGGCGGCCTTTAAGGTTATGGTCAATAAAAGGGCTAATCTTGAAAAAGTGTTTGAAAAGGGGTTTAATGATCAAATTATAACTTCTTCAAGAAACCTGAATGTGATCTATGAATACTTGCGTGACAATCCATATCGTTTGGCGGTAAGATATGCTTGTCGGAACTATTTCACTCGAGTAAATAATATAAGGGTTTGCGGAGAAGAGGTGTCTGCCTATGGGAATTTTCAATTGCTATCGAGTCCGTTTAAGGAGCAGGTGGTGATTCATCGGGCAGATAGTGAGGAAATCAAAAAGGAGAATTTGGAAAGGTGGCGACATGTCGGTTTAAATGGAGGCGTTCTTGTCTCACCTTTTATCTCGCCGGCAGAAAAAGCGGTAAGGGAGGAAGCCGAATCTCAGGAAATGCGAATCATTCTAATTACTCATGAAGCTTTCCCGGAACGTTTCAAGCCTTCGGCTCGCGAATTTGCCCTATGTTCGGAGGGGAGGTTATTAATCCTATCTCTTGGCTATCCTGTCGGGACGGCTCTTTCCCGCGCCCATTGCATGCAGATGAATGCCTTCGCAAAAGAACTCTCGACACGACTGCTTCGCTGAAGCTCGCAAAACTGCTTNGCTGAAGCNCGCAAAACTGCTTCGCTGAAGCTCGCANNACTGCTTCGCTGAAGCTCGCAGCTTAAACAAAAAGCTTNGCTCTTCTTGGAGGGAGCAAAGCGGNTCTTCTTAGACGGGTGGGCACAAAAAAAGCATCTCGTTAAGAGATGCTTTTGTGATCCGGTTGGGATTCGAACCCAAGACCCACAGCTTAGAAGGCTGTTGCTCTATCCAGCTGAGCTACCGGACCCCATTTATTCGGCTGCAAAGTTAATAAAAAAAATTATATTTTGCAACTCTTTTTCTCACAGCCGGATTAAGCTTTTTCTCACAGCCGGATTACTATCCGACTGTGAGACTGAATGTCGTTATCAACCTACGGTGCTTCCGGGGCGAACTTCTCCTTGCGGACCGATTACGATTAGTCTGCCGTCGGCATCCTCCGCACTTAGAATCATCCCNTCTGAGACGATTCCACGCAGCTTACGGGGCTCGAAGTTGGCAATGAAACATACTTCCTTNCCGACGAGGTCTTCGGGCTTATAATGCTTCGCAATGCCGCTNACGATTGTGCGACCCTGTGCNCCGTCGTCNATGCGGAATTTAAGAAGCTTGTCGGCNTTCGGCACCTTCTCACATTCGAGAACTTTTCCCACGCGTATGTCGAGTTTCTCGTAGGTCGGGAAATCGACATTTTCCTTGACGGGTTTGGGCTGCCATGCCTCAAGGAGGTTTTTCTGGCGTGCGTCTTCGAGTTTCTTAATCTGAGCNTCCACCACGCTGTCTTCGATCTTTTCAAACAGGAGCGATGGTTTTTCGACAGCATCACCNTCCTTGAGGAGGTCAAACTTACCGGTCATATCCCAGCGAAGCTCCTTGATNCCGANCCATTCGGCGAGACGAGCCGCCATGAACGGTGTGAAGGGTTCAAAGATAACACTGATGTTGGCGCAGAGCTGCATTGAAAGGTTAAGGATGGTTGCCACGCGTGCGGGGTCTTCCTTATAGACTTTCCAAGGCTCGCAGTCGGCAAGATATTTGTTGCCGATACGTGCCACATTCATTGCTTCTTTAAGAGCATCGCGGAACTTGAAGGTTTCGATGTCGGCACTCAGTTTTTCAATNGACTCACGAGTCTGAGCCATCATCTCGCGGTCAATNTCGAGCAATTCGCCGGCAGCGGGAACTTTTCCGTCGAAATACTTGTGGAGGAGCACCATCGCACGGTTTACGAAGTTGCCGAGAATGGCTACAAGCTCTGAATTATTGCGTGTCTGGAAATCTTTCCAGGTGAAGTTATTGTCTTTGGTTTCGGGAGCGTTGGCAGTGAGGACATAGCGNAGCACATCCTGNTTGCCGGGCAATTCTTCAAGATATTCATGCAACCANACAGCCCAGTTTCTTGAAGTTGAGATNTTGTCGTCTTCGAGATTCAGGAACTCGTTTGCCGGCACATTNTCGGGGAGGATGTATGAGCCGTCTGCCATGAGCATTGCGGGGAAGACAATGCAGTGGAACACGATATTATCCTTACCGATGAANCAAACCATACGGCTTTCNTCGTTTTTCCACCATTTTTCGTAGTCATCGCCCACGGCGTCGATAGTGTTTGAGATGTAGCCGATGGGTGCGTCAAACCAGACGTATAGCACTTTGCCNTCGGCACCTTCAACGGGCACGGGGATACCCCAGTCGAGGTCNCGGGAAACGGCACGCGGTTGCAATCCCATGTCGAGCCATGACTTGCACTGACCGTAGACGTTTGTCTTCCATTCCTTATGGTCTTCGAGAATCCACTGGCGCAGGCGCGGCTCCCACTTGTCGAGAGGGAGGAACCAGTGNGAAGTTTCCTTCAGCACCGGAGTGTTGCCGGTGATTGCCGATTTAGGATTTATNAGGTCGGTGGCATTGAGAGAGGTGCCGCAAGCCTCGCATTGGTCGCCGTAGGCATGTTCATTGCCGCAGTGGGGGCATGTGCCGGTNACATAACGGTCGGCAAGGAACTGATCGGCTTCTTCATCGTAGAGCTGCATCGANGTNTGCTCGATAAATTCCCCCTTATCGTAGAGACGGCGGAAGAAATCGGAAGCTGTCTTACGATGTGTTTCGGAGGTGGTGCGACCATAGACATCAAAAGAGATTCCGAGCTGTTCGAAAGATTTTTTGATGATGTTATGATAGCGGTCGACAATATCCTGAGGGGTGACACCTTCTTTTTTCGCCTTGATGGTGATGGGGACACCATGTTCGTCGGAACCACCGACAAACATCACTTCCTCCCCTTTGAGACGGAGGTAACGGGCGTAGATGTCGGCAGGAACATAAACTCCTGCGAGATGTCCGATATGAACCGGACCGTTAGCGTAAGGGAGAGCGGAGGTTATAAGTGTGCGTTTGAATTTCTTTTCCATGTGTGAGTAAAAAAATTCTTTGATTAAGCTGCAAAGTTAATAAAAATATTTCAGATGCCGAGGCTTAGCATCNGNAGGCTTAGAACTGTCCTCTTTCAAAGGCGTCAATCATCGAGCCGGGNGTGGCATTGATGATTCTGACATGGCGGCTGTCGGCATACGCGCGGACAACATGATAGCTTCTGAAAGCTATTGTGAGAGAATTGAGGATGTCGTGAAGATGATAGCCGGCATATTCGGTTGCCACGCGGTCAAGTTCCTTCTTGCTGTCGGCATAGAAATGAGGTTGGATGCTGACAACGCGGTTTTGATCGTCGACGCTCAGTGTTTTGCTNACCGTATGGTCAGCCCCGGCAATGTAGATTGTGGTGTAGCCGAGTCTGATTGCCGCCATAAGCGAGGGGATGAGCACATTGCGCGGGCGAGGTGTTGCCACCCCCAGGTCGAAGAGCGGGAAGATAATGGAATCCGAGCCTTCAGCCGGAGTCATGTTAAACGTCTTGACACTGACACAACCTGGGAGTGGAGGGAGAGAGCCGCCTCGCCCCACAGGCACAAGCAAAGTCATTTTCCAATCGACTTTGCCGAGGTTATCCCACAATCTGCCCACATTCGGATCCTTTTCCCGACCCTCAAAGAAATGGGGGTCTGCCAGGAGGTGATAATTTGGCTTTATGTTGGTGAAATCAGGAGTGTTAGGAGCGAAATTCACCGTCAGAGTGTCAAACTTGCGCAAATCATCGAGCCGTTTGTCGAGGGTTTCTCTCAGAGAGGGTCCGTTGGCAAGGATAATCATCGGGCGGTCTTTCCCATCACCTTTGGGAAGTGACGGACGCCGTGATTTAAGAAGGCATTTGCAGATGCTCAGCAACCCTGCGGAGGTGTTAGCGACAAGATCAGCGAGAGAGTGTTTTTTCATGACTTCTTTTTTGAGAAGTAGTCGTTTTTAATTTTTATGGTAAACACAATTGCCGAGCAGGCTGCGGTGATGACATTAGTGATTACCAGCGGCCAGTTTTCGAGAAGGAGGCCCTGGATTATGAAAAAGATTGCGCCCAGCCCCATCATTGTGAATGTCGGGAGTGCGATGCCGTCAGTGTCACGCGTGCGGATAGTGTAGATTGCCTGAGGGAGATAGCCGCAAATCATACAGATTGCAGCCAGATACCCCACGATTGTTATGATATGCTCCATATTTCAGATTTTAATAAGGGTTAATAAATCCGGCTCTCAGGGGGGATGGATTATGGTTATCCTCTGCCGGGAGGAGGATTTTCGGTCCGGGGAGCTGATGAGAGCAATTGCCGGTTGAAAAGACGACGTTCTTTATCGAAAAACCATCCCCATTTATTAAAATAACGTATCATGTTGAAAAAATGTATACGAAACATTCTCCGGTTTTTTCTTGAAGCGGCGGCATGATGATGGGTAATCTCCACCTCCGGCCAGAAAAGAGTGGCCCAATGGCGATGAATACGTCGTGAGATATCAATATCTTCCGGATACATGAAGAAACGCTCGTCGAAAAGGCCTTCACTTCTGAGAGCGTCAGAGCGGAAGAAGAGGAATGAGCCGAGCAGGTATGGCACATTAAACGGTTTGTCGTGGTCGATTCCGGCAAGCAAATAACGATTCATCCTCTTTTCAGTGAGCTTTTTTGGGAGGAATCTTTTGGCAAACAGGTCGAGAGGGGTGGGGAGCATGCGGCAGGCATATTGAAGCACTCCGTCGGGGTATCTGACCTTAGGGGAGAGCAGGCCGACTTGCTGGTGTTCGTTCATGAATCTGACAATCGGAGAGATGATGTCTCCCTCCCAGGCCACGTCGGCATTCATCACCAGATGATAGGGGATGTGTCGGTTGAGGGTTTGACGTATGGCAATGTTATGACCGGCACCGAAGCCGTTGTTGTCGACGTGGATGTAGTAAATGCGGTCGGCAGTCACCATTAATTTTTCCAGGGAATTGTCGGGACTGTTGTCGACAACAAACACCGATTCGACTTCGGGGGAACGCAACACACATTTGAGAGCTTTCTGTAATTGCTCCGGAGGTGTTTTATGGACAACGATTGAAACGGCTGTGGAGGATTTCATAGGTCATAGGTCAGAGTTATGAGGTCAGAGGTTAGAGGGGGAGTAAAAATCGTAGAGGGTGTGTCATAAATTTTCATTTTGACACACCCTCTTCGTTATGAGATTTGTGGGTTTTCTTAAATGAAGACCGCAGGGATATTAGCGGATAACTTCTTTAGTGACTTTACCTGCACGTTTAACGAGGTAGATGCCGTTTTCGGGGTTATCTACTTTCTGACCCTGAAGGTTGTAATAAACGGGAGCTTCATCAGCCACGTTGATTTCACCGACAGCGTTGTTGCCATCACCGAAGATGAGTGTAACATTCATTTCAGCTCCGTCGATGCGTTCGCCATTGTCGTCGAGGGGAGCGAAGAAGAGGTTATACTTTGAAATATTTGAGAGGGGAGTGTCGCAGTTGAGGTGAATCTGCCAAGTTTTCAGGGGGTTAGATTCAGCGGGAATTTCATAGTTGCCCTGACCTGCGTTTACAGCAGTCATTCCCCAGCAAGTATCACCGCAGAACATGGGGAAGCCCCATTCAGCTCTGTTGGCCTGAATCATCTCATAAGAGGGCTGACCGGTGTATTCCATTGCGCCGAAGAGAGTAGCTTTTTTACCCTGAAGATTTTCGATGGGGATAATGCAGTCGTAAGCGTAACCATCGTGGTGAGTAACTACGATTTCCATACCTTCAGTGAGTTCCTCACCGTTATAAGTCATTTTGAAGTAATCACCGAAACCCTCTGCGTTTGCGCTGCAAGCAGCCACAGCAAGAGCTGAAAGAAGTAAAAGTTTTTTCATAAATAGATATGTTTTTATGTGTTAGACCGCAAAGTTAATAAATATTTTTCTTGATTGGAGTGTATGAGGGATGTTTTTTACCTTTCGGGAGTGCTAAAAAATCTTAAAAATTTGTTGGCAACTCCTCATTAAGGTCGCTTTTCAGCCTATAATTTTCGGGATAAAGATTATGAGACCGGCGGCCACGGCGGCAATCACAAAAAGCAGGACAGCACCTGCGGCCAAGTCTTTGGCTTTACCGATCAGGGGGTCTTTGTCAGGTGAAATTTTATCGGCAAGGGCTTCTATGGCTGAGTTAAATGATTCAGCCATAAGGACAGTTCCGATGCAAATGATAACGACCATCCATTCCTCGGGTGAGATTTTGAAAAGGAATCCTGCGATGATGACAAGAATTGTGGCGAGCGCGTGGATTCGCGCATTATGTTCGGTCAGGAAAAGAGTTCTGATTCCTTGAAAGGCATATCGGAAGCTGCGAGCACGAGCCTTCCAAGAGAATTTATCCGGTTGATTCATGATGAAAACAGGTAAGTGAGGGGCAACGGGTGATGATTGAAATGTGAAAGAGGATGAGTCAGAAATAAATTTTGACTCATCCTCTTATAAAGATTCTATATTGACACACCATCTGCTGAAGGTTTGTCAAAGATTAATCAGATGTGGGGACCTGCTGCAACGAGTGCTTTACCAGCGGGGTTGTTTTCAAACTTCTTGAAGTTCTGGATAAACATTTCAGCAAGTTTCTTAGCCTTTTCATCCCATTCCTTGGGGTCAGCGTAAGTGTCGCGGGGGTCAAGGATTTCAGAGTTCACACCGGGGAGCTCAGTGGGGATAACGAAGTCGAAGTAGGGGAGCACCTTTGTGGGAGCTTTTTCGATGTCACCGTTAAGGATGTCGTCGATGATGCCACGGGTGTCAGGAATAGAGATACGTTTTCCTGTTCCGTTCCAGCCGGTGTTGACCAGATAAGCCTTCGCACCGCTCTTCTGCATCTTCTTCACGAGTTCTTCAGCATACTGTGTCGGGTGGAGAGAAAGGAACGCCTGGCCGAAGCAAGCAGAGAAGGTCGGGGTGGGCTCAGTGATTCCACGTTCAGTGCCGGCGAGTTTAGCGGTGAAGCCGCTCAGGAAGTAATATTTAGCCTGCTCGTCATTAAGGATTGCAACGGGAGGAAGCACACCGAAAGCGTCGGCAGAAAGGAAGATAACCTGCTTAGCGTCGGGACCCTTGCTGACGGGTTTAACGATGTTTTCGATGTGATAGATGGGATAAGAAACGCGGGTGTTTTCAGTCACACTCTTATCAGCGAAATCGGGTTTGCCGTCGACTACGGTTACGTTTTCAAGCAGCGCATCGCGTTTGATCGCACCATAGATATCGGGCTCGTTTTCCTTAGAGAGGTTGATAACCTTAGCGTAGCAGCCACCTTCATAGTTGAACACACCATCGTCGTCCCAACCGTGTTCGTCATCACCGATAAGTTTACGTTTCGGGTCGGTTGAAAGGGTTGTTTTGCCTGTGCCTGAGAGACCGAAGAAGATAGCGGTTGAAGTCTCATCCATGTTAGTGTTGGCTGAGCAGTGCATAGAAGCGATTCCACGAAGAGGGTTGAAGTAGTTCATCATTGAGAACATACCTTTCTTCATTTCGCCGCCATACCATGTGTTAAGGATAACCTGTTCGCGCTCCTTGATGTTGAAGGCAACAACTGTTTCAGAGTTCAGGCCGAGTTCCTTAAAGTTTTCAACCTTAGCTTTAGAAGCGTTAAAGACAACGAAGTCAGGTTCGAAAGTCTTGAGTTCTTCAGCAGTCGGGCGGATAAACATGTTAGTCACGAAATGAGCCTGCCAAGCCACTTCCATGATGAAGCGCACGCAAAGGCGGGTGCTGGGGTTAGCACCGCAGTAGCAATCGACAACATAAAGAGTCTTGTCTGAAAGTTCCTTAACGGCTTTGTCTTTCAGTTCGTCCCATACTTTGGTAGTGATGGGTTTGTTGTCGTTAGCATATTCTTCAGAAGTCCACCAAACGGTGTTTTCAGTTACTTCGTCTTTTACAAGATATTTGTCTTTGGGAGAACGTCCGGTGTATATGCCGGTCATCACATCCACTGCTCCGAGATCAGTCTGGATACCTTTTTCGTATCCTTCGAGAGCGGGGTTAGTCTCATCTTTGTAGAGTTCTTCGTAGCTGGGGTTGTGAATGATTTTCTTCACATCCTTAATCCCATAACGGGACAGATCGAGTTCTGCCATGTTTTTATAGTTTTATGATTGGGTTTATTTAATTTAATTACCTGAAGATATAACAATCGGAGAGAGTTTTCTGCCTGCAAAATTAGTAAATTTATTTTATTTTAACAATTGATTATTGTTCGGGAGGCATGGCGTATGCGCCGAGGGTCGGATTGCCGTTGTCAAGGCGGTTTATGCCGTCCATGTCGGTCATACATTCCGGAGTGAGCAGAGCCGGGTTCCCTTTGCCGATTGCGGGGGAATCGTTCTCAAGACGATAGTTGAAATAATAGTCTGAGCGAATGGTTTTGAAGAGAGGGTCTTCCCCCCAGATGCAGTCGATGAAATGGTCGTCGTTGTCGCCATTGCTTTTCAGGAGAACGTTTCGCAGCCACACGTCGGTGTCATTCAGATTTCCGATGTTAAGGTCGGTTCCGAGCCCGTAAACGATACTGTTGGAGAGGTTGAGCGACATCAGCGGGTTGTCGGGATTGAGCGCAAGGTCATCTTGAGTGACGTGGTTAAGAGTGAGCAGAGGTTGGGTAATGGCGGCGAAGAGATAATAGTTTGAAATGGTGCATTGCACGAAATTATGCACGCCTCCCGTGAGGTTGACCACTGCATTCGCTGCTTCCGAGAAGCAGACACCAAAAGCATCCACGCGGGCATGTCCGGAGGTCAGCACCGACGATTGCGAATTGTGCAGCCAGGAGTTGACAAGGGTCAGTTTCGTCTGCGACAGGTCGGCACATGAATCGAGCTGAAGCCCGTCGGATGTCGAGCGCATGTCGACATATTCCATTCTGTTGCCGAAAGATTCCGGCGCAATGCGAATCCCCTTCCATTGTCCGGCAAGGATGTCGTAGCCCACATCCGGAAGAACATTGTCAATGCGGTCACCTCTCATATCAATCATTTTTCCCGGTGCGCCGATTGCCGACAGTTTTCCGCGTATAATCAATTCGGCTTTGTCATGAAAGAGAAGTTTTGTGCCGGGATTGATGGTGAGAGTCTTCCCCTGCGGCACGACAAGGGAGTCAAACACGACAATCGGTCTGGTATCGTCGAGAGTCATGTCGGCATCCAGAGTGAGAGCTTTAAGGCGTGTGACATTCTGACCGTAGGCTTCCACTTGCACTTCCTGTCTGACGGTGTTGGTCATGAACTCCAGTTTGTCTTCAACCAGAAACGGTTGGTTGCTTTCAGTCGGGTCGATGAAACATTCGATGAAGACAAAGATAGAGTCGCCCCCTCTGATTTCAACATCGGAAAATTCCTTTCCTGACACACCGTCGACATTCAGCGAAAAAATCGATTCCGGGTTTTTGAATTTTATAGAGGAAATGGAAACACCCTTTTTCGAGCGGTTGAACACTTTCAGTCGGGCAGTGGGAGTGCCGAGGTCGGTGAAGACGGTGTCGAAAGTCACCGTATCGGTTGAAAAAGAAAGAGTTGCCGATGGAGAGGTGGTGAACTCATCGGAGATGCAGGAAGTGAAAACAGATGCCGCCAAAAGAGCCAGCGGCAAAAAAAAGAGTGAATAAAGCTTACGGGTCATGTCTATCATATACGAAAAACGCTAAAACCAGCGTAATATTATTAAAATAAGTTTATGAAATATATGATAGTTGCCGGAGAGGCATCCGGCGATTTACACGCTTCGCAGGTGATTCAGCGATTGCGAGAACTTGATAAAGAGGCGGAGTTTCGTTTTTTCGGAGGGGATTTGATGGCGCGTGTGGCGCGAAAGAATCCCGATGTTCATTATTCCGAGCTGAATGTCATGGGGTTCAGTGCGGTGATTCGACGTTTGCCCAAAATCATGCGTCATCTGCGTCATGCCGTTTCGATACTCAAGGAATTTCGGCCTGATGTCCTGTTGCTTGTAGACTATCCGGGTTTCAACATGCGACTTGCCCGCATCGCATCGAAGATGGGGATACGGGTTGACTACTATATATCTCCGAAGGTGTGGGCATGGAAGGAATACAGGGTTCGTTCGATACGCCGATATGTCAATCATCTCTATACGATTCTTCCCTTTGAAACCCCGTTTTATAGAGAGCGCGGATTTGAGGTTGAGTATGTGGGAAATCCGTCAGTGGCGGAAATTGATTATGCGCTTGGACATCTTCCGCCGAAGAAGCATTTCGTTGAGCGTCAGGGGATCTCTGACGAGCGACCGATAATTGCCCTCTTGCCCGGTTCGCGAATCAGTGAGATACGGTCGAATCTGCCTGTAATGATTGAGGCGGCACGGCGTTATCCGGAGTATCAGTATGTTGTTGCGGCAGCCCCCTCGGTGAGCGAGAAGTTTTATCGTCAGATTGCGCAGGATCAAGGCTTGCCTCTTGTGTTCGGAAGCACCCACACACTTCTGAAGTATTCTCGCGCAGCGCTTGTGACCTCCGGCACGGCAACTCTTGAGACCGCCTTGATAGGAACCCCGCAGATTGTTTGTTATCGAAGCAACGGGAGTCGGCTGACCTACAATATCATGAAGCGACTGTTGAAGGTGAAATATGTAGCACTTCCAAACCTGATTGTCGGCAACGGAATTGTGCCTGAATTACTGTTGCATCAGTGCACACCTGAGCGAATACGCTGTGAGCTGACATCCATTCTTGAGAATTCCCCTCAGCGGGCGTGGCAGCTTGGCGGTTACAAGAACATGCGTCGACGGTTAGGGACGTCAAACGCCGCCAACACCGTAGCCGAAAAGATCATCTCCCACTTCTCAGACTAATCAATTAATATGGGTGGGGAATCAGCGGGGTGAGTTGGTCTGACGGGGTTGTGTCGGTTGGGAGCGGAAGATGCGCCAGTCGCCGGGGCGGAGGGTGAGCGAAACTGTAGGCTCAGATGAGGGATATGTGTGCAGGTTGTCTGTTACGTCTTGCACCGGGCACTTAAATTGCATGTCGCATTGCTGCGACGAATAGATGTCCATGTTCACAATCACTGTGTAGGGGGTGGATTCATAGATGAATGTGCCGACGAGCAGACCCGCTCCTTGCTTTTCTATTTTCTTTATCAACCCGATATTCTTGTTGCGAATCATCGCCGGATTAATGCCAACTTTCTTTTTCGTAGCCAGACGGGTGTGAGGTGGCAGTTTGGTGTATTTAAGGTCTTTGAGTTCGGCATTCAGGAAGATATGTTGATATTTTTTTATTTCGTGGCATACTTCCTTCACCATTTCGAAGGCAGGCGTGCGACTTCCGTCAAGTGCTATCGGTGAGTCCGGGTAGAGAAGTGTTCCGTATGATGTTTTACGAGGCGTTTGTCCGATGCGCCAGAAGGATAACCCCTGAGCTCCCGCCCCGATAGCAGCGTATGCCTGGAAGCGAATATCTCCGATTGTCGGCAGGCTCACAACTTTTTTCCCGTTCATTATGCCGCATGTAAGGACGGTGCTCCAGAAGGGGAGTCCCATCGTTAATCTTTTTGACGAAATTGTTTCGAGGGAATTGTAAAAGTCGATTGTGTTATTTCTCAAGCCGGAGAATCTTTCGTCGGTGGGATAGGCATCAAAAGAGAGTAAGGAGGGGTTGACAATCCGGATGTAACGATTGATGAAATCGTTGTAATCCTTTAATTTACGATACCCTTTAAGGAAGCCGTCGGGAAGAGAGTTCATATTTCCGGAAAGGTTATCGCCGGCATTTTTCTTAGTGAAATCGTCCTTATAGAGATTTATGAATATCAGATCGTCGGGTGCACCACATTCAGCAAGCACACGCTGCATACGGGCTTTACATTCGGCTGTGTACCAGAACATGGAAAGAGTTGGTTCGTCGTCAATCATCCATCCGGCGATTGCAGGGCGATAGTCGCAAGTGTCGGAGAATATATTCCGTATTACAGTCTCCCAGGCATCGTAAAGTCCATTAGGCTTGGTCCACCGTTTGTTTTGCGGATTAATCAGCGGAGCTTCAGCGGAGATTTTCTGAATCCAATCATTATCTAAAGATAACAAATCCGGTTTTGGCGAAAAAATGAATCTCTCATTCAGCACCCTAATCATGAGCTTCATCCCGGTTTTTTCAGCATTTTTAAGGGAAGAGAAAATTTCGCCTCGATGGTTTATGACGTCTTCTTTGTTGAATTTCAGGATGTTTTCGGCAATGTTAAGGCCGCACTCATGATAGTCGTTCAAGAGTTGTTCGGAATAGTATGTTACACCGTTGCAAGAGCCGATTCCCATCAGAGGGAGCTCTCCCGGAGTAGGATTCAGATAAGGCGTTGCGCGACTTTCCGGTGCGGAAGGAATCGCGAAAGGCTTAAACCCTTCCGGAAGAGAGTTTCGTTGGGCATTGCATCGTATAGTTATCCCCACGGCGAGGACGCAACAGATGATTGCAGAAATCCAGATGAGCAGGTGTGAATGACTTTTCCCTCGCATGGTGGTAAGTAAGATTATGATTATGATTATGATGAATGATTATCTTTTCACGGAAATTTCGAGAGGACTCAGGGCAAGCGGAGTTACCACCGACAGCATTTCAGTCTCGGCATTATAAGTCCAGCCATACTGACGGATTGCACGCACCGATATTGCCTGAGGCATCTCCTGAGACATGCTTGTCGTCACTTTCGCGGGAGCTTTCTTCATCGGAATTTCCACAATAAGGCGTCTCACATCCGACATTCCCTCGTAGCCGTTGCCGGAGGTAGTGACAGAAATCTTAATTTCATTTTCGGCTTCCTGTCCTGAGAAGGTTGTCAGCAGATAAGCCTTCTCTTCAATTGATGAAGGCGACATGCGGTCGTCGTCAAACAATGTGAAAGAAGATTTTTCTTTTGCCGGGAAATATCTGACGGTAATTAAAGAGGGATTATATTGGGTGACGTTTTCGATTGGGTAAGGGTATTGCGGGATAAAGCTTCCTTCACGCACGAAGAGAGGGAGCCGGTCGAGAGGAGCGGCCACGACGGCAGTTTCTCCCCCTTTGAATTTCTCGAAGGGTCTATACCAGTTAACCCATGTTCCGGCAGGGAAAGTGACTTTTCTATTGACAGCACCCTGAGTCATAACCGGCGCGACGAGTACATCGCGTCCCCAAAGGTATTCATCGGTTATAGAGGCATATTTCTCGCCCGGATTGTCACCATAGAAGTTAAGGGGTCGGGCAAGAGGTGCGCCGGTGGTGGCATTTTCGAAAGCCAGCGTATAGTTATAGGGGAGCCATTCATAACGCATCCTGATGAAACGTTTTGAAATCTCCTCAGCGGCGGGGTAATGATAAGGCTCAGGTTTCAGCTGGGCGTGGGTGCGGAGCATAGGAGAGAATGTGCCCATCTGAAGCCAGCGGATATACAGCTCCTCGTCTGTCGGATTTTCAGGGTCGACAGCAAAACCTCCCACGTCAGACCCCATGTAGCCTAAGCCGGAGAGACCGGAAGAAAGCATAAGCTTGATTTGAGGTTGGAAGCCGCCCCAGGAGCGAGATACATCGGTTGTCCAGGGGAAGACGCCATATTTCTGCAATCCGGTTGTGCCACCGCGCATCATGAGCATCGGGCGCATGTCGGGGTAATTTTCACGCAGTCCGTCGTAGATAAGTTTTGACCAATCGTTGCCATATCGGTTGTGGTATTGAGAGGCAGTCAGTCCGTTGGAGTGAACCATCGTGAGGGGGTGTACTTCCGGTTCGCCCAGGTCGCCCCACCATCCGGCCACACCCTCTTGTGTAAGGGAGTCGAGGCGATTCCAGAGCCATCGACGGGTGGCCTGATTGCTGACATCGAACATGCCGGCGTCACCAACCCATGTTGTTACGTCATGAACATTTCCGTCGGCATCTTTTACCAGCAGACCGCGCTGAGCGAGCATATTGTAATTGTCGATAGCACCTATCTTGTTGATATAGGGTTGAGTGATGAGCACGATATTCACCCCCCGGTTTTTCATGCTGTCGAGGAATTGATGAGAATCGCCCCATTGCTCCTTGTTCCAATCAAGGCGCCCCATATCTGTTTCTTTCCCATACCAATAGAGGTCAAGCACCATGCCGTCTACGGGATAACCGTCATTCTTCAGAGAGTCGATACACCCGAAAGCTTCGCCGGCGTTGTGATAACCGTATTTAGAGGTTACATAGCCGAGGGTCCAGAAGGGAGGCAAAGGCTGTCGTCCGGTCAGGCGTGTGAACCGGTCGGTTGTTGAAACCAGATTTTTTTTGCCGCTGATAAAGAAATAATCGGGAGCGGTCGATTTCGGAGTGGAGTAGGAAATATTGTTATCGTTCAGGCGCAAAGAAGCGTTGTCATAGTCGTCAAACAGCAAGCCGAAACCGGCATCGGAGGCAACGTATGGCACAGAGATTCCCATTTGTGAAATGCGCGGGTCGCCCTCGGTGTAGCCATAGTTCTGACGATTATACATTGTCAGCGAATCGTTGTTGATTGTCAGTGAATGGCCGCGTTCACCCGCTCCGTAGAAGAAACCACCCGCAGGTGCGAGAAAGGAGAGTGTTACGGTGTCTGAGCCGGAGGTGAAGGGAGCGAGCTCGCTCAAGAGGATATTGCGGTTGTCATCTCTGAAGACAACCTTTCCGTCTGCGCGGCTGACAGAGACTTCTATTCCCTCGTCAGACATGACGACGCTGTCAGGATAAACAAACACAGATGCCGATTGGTCAGAGTAATCAATTGCCGCCACACCATCCGGCTGTTTTATGTCGGTTGCCGGCGAATGAGACACTTTTATGGTCCCCTCACCAAAAGAAGAGAGTCGCACAGCTCCGGCAGGAGAATTTACTGTGACTGAATGACGGTCAGCGATAATTCGATTGTTGTTGCCTGAATAAACTGCAGCGGCGCCGACAGTTATGGCGGCGCCGGCAATCAGGACCGGTATCCTGTTGTTCATAAGTATAGAAAAATCTTAACGTTTTTACAAAGAAGAACGCACTTTTACAAAGAAGAACGCACTGATGATTTTAAAGTTCAATGTCTTCGTCAACAATTACATGCCAGGGAAGGCCATCCTTTGCAAGTTCTTCAAGGAAGGGATCGGGATTGAACTCCTCGACGTTGTGAACACCGGGCATCACCCATTCTCCTTTGAGGAACATCATCGCACCCACCATTGCGGGCACACCGGTTGTGTAGCTGACAGCCTGTGCGCCGGTCTCCTTGTAGGCAGCCTCGTGAGAGCAGTTATTGTAGATGTAGTAAGTTGACTCTTTACCCTCCTTGTCAAGACCGCGGATTCGGCAGCCGATAGATGTCTCGCCAGTGTAGTTTTCTCCGAGCGAACCGGGGTCGGGGAGTACAGCCTTCAGGAACTGGATAGGGATAATTTCTTTACCTTCATACATGACGGGGTCGATACGCGCCATGCCGATGTCTTGAATCACACGCAGGTGGGTGAGATATTCCTGACCGAAAGTCATCCAGAAACGAGCGCGACGGATTGTCGGGAAGTTCTGCACGAGCGATTCGAGCTCCTCATGATAGAGGAGGTAAGATTCGCGCTCGCCGATGTTGGGATAGTTAAGCGGACGGTGAATCTCAAGATTTTCAGTCTCAACCCATTTCCCGTCTTCCCAATATTTACCTTTCTGAGTGATTTCGCGGATGTTGATTTCAGGGTTGAAGTTAGTTGCGAAAGCTTTACCGTGGTTTCCGGCGTTGCAGTCGACGATGTCGAGATACTGCATTTCCGAGAAATGATGTTTTGCAGCGTAAGCCACGAAGATTGCAGACACACCCGGGTCGAAGCCGCATCCGAGGATTGCAGTGAGACCGGCTTTCTCGAAACGCTCGCGGTAAGCCCACTGCCAGGAATACTCGAAATGAGCCTCATCTTTGGGTTCGTAATTGGCAGTATCGAGATAATTGACGCCACATTCAAGACAAGCCTCCATTATGGTGAGGTCCTGATAGGGGAGAGCGACGTTGATACAGATGTCGGGGTTATGACGGCGGAACAGTTCGCAGATTTCAGCGACATTATCGGCATCAACGCGATCTGTCGTAATATTTTTAGCTCCGATTTTTGCTGCCAGAGCGTCACATTTTTCTTTTGTTCTTGAAGCGATAACGATTTCGGAGAACACCTCAGGGTGTTGTGCGCATTTATGGGCAACGACTGTTCCCACGCCACCGGCTCCGATAATGACTACTTTACCCATTTATAAATCTTGTAAAATCCTTTTGCAGCAAAGTTAATAATAAATAAGCTAACAGACAAATCTCCCTAATTCGTTTTTTGTGGCGAAAGTTACTTGATAAAAATTTTAGAGGGAGTGAACCAAATTATGTTTGATTATGTTTTACTGATGAAAACAAGATAAGATAATCGTTTCATGATGTTAGGTTAGTTAGTAAAAAAATTATGGAAAACATGTGACGCAGGCTGCTTGAGAAAGTGGCCTGCGCCGCGTTTATACAGTTAAGTTAATGAGTCGGTGAGGTTGAGGTTTGGGGAAATAAAAAAATCCGCTTGAAATTTTCAAGCGGATTTTTTAACGAAGTCGGGGTGACAAGATTCGAACTTGCGACCTCACGCCCCCCAGACGCACACTCTAACCGGACTGAGCTACACCCCGAATCGACTTTTTGCAGACGTTCTGTCCTCAAAAGCGATGCAAAGTTACAAACTTTTTTTGATTCCTGCAAATTTTTTTGCAGGATGTTTTGTATTTTTATGTTGACGAAATTTCTAATTATTATTTATCAATCTGATAAATAAATAGATATAGACTGTTGAGGGAGTCGGATGATATGTTGAATTTTTTAATTAGATTTTAGGATAGATAATGAACCATGTCAATAATGGAGTTGTTTATAAAATGGAAGTCGACAGATGCTCTTCTTCCATTCAAACTTTCATAGACCGAAACCTCGGTTTTGCGGAAGGTTAAAGAAACAGACTTTTCAAGAAACTATATATAAATTTTTTACTATGGCACAAGCACTTAATCTTAAAGGAACACAAACAGAGAAAAATCTTGCTGAGGCTTACATTGCTGAGTCAACAGCAGTTACACGATACACCTTCTATGCTCAGCAGGCAGAAAAGGAACAGTATTATCAGTTTAAGAAAATATTTTCGGAAACAGCCGACAATGAGCTTCATCATGCTAAGATTTTCCTGAAATATCTGACTGAGGGTGGCATTACTCCCGGCACAATCTCAGTAGATATGGGTGTTTTGAGCAATACGCTTGAGAATCTTAAGATTGCAATTAAGGAAGAGACTCATGAAGGTGTAGGTCTATATCTGAACGATGCGAAGATTGCCCGTGAGGAAGGTTTCAACGACCTTGCCGACCAGTTTGAGGCTATCGCGCAGATTGAGGCTACTCATAAGGCACGTTTTGAAAAGATGGCTGAACGCATTGAAAACGGCACAGTCTGGAAACGTGAGCAGCCTGTTGAATGGGTTTGTGAGGTGTGCGGATATGTCTTTGAAGGCACAGAGCCTCCTAAGGTTTGCCCGGCATGTTTCCACCCCTATCAGCATTATGATGCTCCTGATTACGGAAAGTAAAGAGCGACAATATTTGTCGTAGGAAATAAGAAATAACGGATGACTCGTGATTTGCGAAGTCATCCGTTTTTTACTACATTTGCGGTATGCAAGAAAAGATACATGGAATTGTTTTGAGCGTCGTGCGTCATAGCGACACGAAGAATATCATAACTCTTTACACACGGGAGCGCGGCCGGATGTCGTTTCTTTCTCCGACGGGTAATGGGAAAGCGTCGCGTATGCGCAACGCTTCGTTGCAGCTCCTTAGTGTAATTGAGGCCGACGTTAGAATTGTCGGGAGTCGTGACCTTCAGTTGCTTGGAAAATTCAGCAATTCCACCGTATGGCGTGATTTATATTTCAACCCTGTCAAGATTTCGATAGTGATTTTCCTTTCGGAATTTTTGAACTCTCTGTTGAGAGAATCGGCTCCCGACGGCAATCTTTATGAATTTATTGTCCGTTCGCTTCAGCTGCTCGACCTCAGCAAAGGGAAATATTCAAACTATCATCTTGCTTTTCTGATATCGCTTCTTCCTCTGGTTGGAATCGAACCTGACATGACAGGTTACGGTGTCGGAGGATTCTTCGACATGCGCGAAGGAGTGTTCCGCAATTTTCCACCGACACATTCCGATTATCTTGACCCGCAACAATCGGGTGTTATCCCACTGCTCAACCGGATGACACTTGCCAATCATTCGCGGTTCAGGTTTAATGTAGGCGACCGACGGGAGATTCTGAAGGGGCTGCTGAATTATTATTCAATTCATTTTCCGGGCACTGACAAATTAAAATCCCCCGCCATACTTTCTGATCTTTTTAGCTAAGGCATCCTTGTCGGGCAAGAATTGCACTTCCTTAAACCAATAATGGCGCTGCTCACCGCTGTTGGTTTCAAGGATAATCGGGCCTGCCGGTTCGATGTCGACAATCTTCGCGTCAAAGAGTTCGTCGGTCTTCGTGTCGCGGAAAGGATGATATTTCCCGTCGCCACGCCATAGAGCTGCCTTGTAATCAGACTTTATTCTTTCGGCACCATCAGAAGTGTCGGCGGAAAGCAGATTTTTCACAAGCATGTCTGACAATACCCCCTTCACTTCGAGCAGAGGTGTTCTTCTTTCCAGAAAATGAATCATGGAAACGGCGTTGGGAATCTCCGGAGAGAACCCAATCTGATTAACATTCAATCCAATCCCTATGATTGAGTGAATGATAGATGCCGACGAGAGGGAGTTTTCAATCAGGATTCCACAGATTTTATAATTTCCGATATAGATGTCGTTAGGCCATTTGACCTGAGCATTAATTCCAAAATGGTTGAGAGTGTCGACCACAGCGAGCGCCGTGGACTGTGAGATCAGGAATTGTTCTGTCGGGCGTATGTTTTTCGGCCTGAAGAGGAGAGAAGCGGTGATGTTTTCACCCGGAAAAGATTCCCAGCCATTGCCGCGTTGACCTCGACCGGCAGTCTGAGAGACAGCTGATACCATTGTCATCGACGGAAAGTCGGAGGCTATTTCGGCCAGATATTTATTTGTGGAGTCTGTCTCCTCGATATCTATATAGAACATTTTATCGTGAATAAAAGGGAATTACAGGGGTGTGGGAGTTGTCATTCGTCAAAAGAGACGGTGCGGACTCCATTTTGGTCTACATCAATTGTCACTTCAACCGTTTCTTCCGGAAGCAGCGAGCCGATATTCTCCGCCCATTCCATCAAGCAGGGCACACCGCTGTCAAAATAATCGTCAAGTCCGAGGTCGAGGGCATCTTCGGGAGTTTCAATGCGATAGAAATCGAAATGAAAAATTTTTCCGAAAGGAGTCTTTCCCGAGGGGTCTGCATGATATTCATTGACGATGCTGAAAGTGGGAGATGAAGCCTCATCTTCCATTTTCAGTGCCTTACATACGGCGGCAATAAAGGTTGTCTTTCCTGCACCCATCGGAGCATTGAAGGAGAACAGAGTGCGACCTTTCATGGCCTCGACAAACTGTGCGGCAGCCTGGGGAAGGGTCTCTGGTGACGGTATGGTAATTTTCATAAGAGTCGGATTTTTCGGGATGAGGAGAATGGTTTACTTATAATTCTCATTGATGGTTTCGGTGCGCAAATCATCTTTCTTTTCTCTTTCAGCCAACCTTCTGATGTGGCGAATCTGCCAAATAAGCATGCAGACAGCGAGCACCGTCGAGGTGAAGTCACTGATTGGGAATGCGCTCCAGACACCATTCAGACCGAAGTGAGGGGGGAGGATAAACAGCAGCGGAATCATGAAGATAACCTGACGTGTCAGCGATAGGAAGACAGCTTTTGTTGCCATGCCGAGAGATTGGAAGAAGTTGGTCGCGACAATTTGCAGACCGACCATCCAGAAACCGACAGTTGTGATTTTCAGACAGTTGATTGCACACAGAATCTGGTTTTCATCTTGCATGAACATCGAGGCTATGAATCGTGGTGAGATAGCTCCCACGATACTTCCGATTGTCGTTATGCACACGGAAGTTCCGGCTGCCAGGAAGAGAGTGCGGAACAGTCGGTCGAATTTTCGCGCGCCGTAATTGTAGCCCAAAATCGGTTGCATACCTTGGCAGATGCCGATCACGATAAACACGAAAATCGTCACAAAACGGTTGAAGACAACGACAGCGGCAATGGCATTGTCGCCACCATATTTAAGCAGAGAATTATTGATGACGGCATTGATGCAGGCTCCCGCCACATTTATGAGGAATGGAGCCATACCGATGTAAAGCACCGATGTTATGACCTTGAAATTCAGTTTGAAAGTGCCTCGCTTGAAATGAAGGGTTGACTTCTTGTTGAGGAAGTGGCCCATGACAAAGAAGGAAGTGACGAGCATCGAGATGTCGGTGGCGATTGCAGCGCCCCGTATCCCCCATTTGAAGCCGAAGAGGAAGAGAGGTGCGAGAATCACATTCAGGCCGGCACCGATGAAGTTGGTGTACATCGCTTTGCCGGGATAACCTGAGGCACGCATTACGTTATTATAGGAGAATGTAAGGTTGATAAGCACCATTCCCGGAAGGAGCCATGTGAGGAATTCCTTAGCGTATGGGATGGTCTTTGGTGAGGCCCCGAACATTTTGAGGATAGGCTCAAGGAATATTGCAAAGGCAGTTATATACATCAATCCGATGATAAGAGTCAGCTGCACGCAGTTTCCGAGAATTATCTCAGCCATACGTTTATCATTCTGTCCCAGGACGATACTGATTCGTGTGGCTGCACCGGCACCGATGAGCATACCGAGTGCGGTTGCGAGGTTCATCACCGGGAAGGTGACAGCGATTCCGGCAACGACATTAGGGTCGTCGATGGCGTGACCGATAACGATTGAGTCGATGATGTTATAGAGAGCCATCACGACGGTGCCGACAACAGCCGGAAGGCTGTATTTGACGAGCAATTTTCCGACGGGAGCGTTTGCGAGTTCGCGCAGACGGCTTGAAGTGTCGGAAGAATTGGTTTTTACTTGCTGCTTGTTAGTCATAGAATCGGTCTTTTATTATTATTTCAGATTGTTGAGTTGATTGGCAAAGATAAACTCAGCCAACATCCAGTCTGCCGGGGTGTCAAGGTCAACCGAACGCTCGCGCGGCATGCAGTAGGGCACAATCTTTTTGAACGTATTGAAAGGTCCTTTTCTCAGAGAGGAGGTGGAGATGACGTAGACAGCTCCGTTATATTGCCACACCTTGGGGGCATCCTGCCGTCGGGTGAAAGAGCCGTCACCCTTCGAGATGTGCAGGAATCCGTCGTCATCAGTCTCGAAGGCATCGTAGTAGGGGTTGGCAGCCGCTTCGGTGACTGAGACCACCATGTCTGTTTCGGGAGTCCAGAGAGAGGCTGCGTTGATTATATCTTCCGGCAGGCGGAAAGGAGATGTGGGTTGGAGGAGTATAATCCTGTCATATTCCACATCCCGGTTGAGAAAGAAATCGAGGGCATGAATCATCACCGGATAAGAGCCTGCGGAATCAGTGGCAAGTTCAGAGGGGCGGATGAAGGGGATTTTCAGGCCGAGGTTGCGGGCGACGGCGGCAATCTCCTCCGAGTCGGTTGACACGCAGATGTCATCGGGAGAGGCACCTGCGCGGAGCGCACAACTGATGGTGTGCTCAATAAGAGGTTTTCCGGCAAGCGGTTTAATGTTTTTGCCGGGAATCCCTTTGCTTCCTCCTCTGGCTGTTATGAGATAGAGAGTTTTCATAGTGAATGGAATTTTTTTGAGGGGAAAGGTCTGAAATTATAGTTAAGGATCGCGTTTGTCATTACCTCCGTGGTGTCGGGACGGTAATAGGGGTTTGGCAAAGCCCCGGCACGTTTACGGGCGTTTTCAGACAAAGCTTCGGTAAGTCCGGAAAAAATTTCATCTTCTGACGAGCCGCAATGAATCACCGCCTCAGAGCACTCGCGTCCCTGTTGGCGGCAACCGATGTTGAGCACCGGCACTTTGAGCGAAGGTATCTCAACAATACCGCTCGAACTGTTGCCGACAACGGCACTGCTGAGAGCAGCCGCCGAGAGGTATCGTCTCAGTCCTAACGATGGGGTGATGAAGACTCTGTCCGGATGGTTCTCTTTCAGTGCCAGCATGACCTCAATCTGAGGTTGAGGGTCGACATCGTTGTTGGGATAGGTTAGAATTGCACCGGTGTCGGGAGTTGATTTGAAAAGACGGTCGAGAGCGGAGCAGAAAGCTTTCATCTGCGAGAGAGGGGAGAGGGTGTCGCGAGTGGCAGCATGAAGAGTACCTGTGACAACTCTTTTCGGGAGTTTGAAGTTGAGCGACTGTTCAAGCTCCTCGCGGCTGAGCAGAGGGATATTGAGGATGTTGTAGACCCCGGTTGCTCCGCAAACGAAGACAGAATCAGGTTGTTCCCCCATCTGAATGATGCGCGCGGCAGACAATTCAGTTTCAGCAAGATGCAGAGAAGCAAGTTTGGTGACGGCATGTCGCAGGGAATCGTCGATTGCGCCTTCCGAGATTGTTCCGCCGGCAATATGAATGATAGGGATGCCGGTGATTGACGCAGCGAGAGCGACGGCGGCAATCTCGAATCTGTCGCCGAGCAGAACCACAGCGTCAGGTCTGACAGTTTGAAAAGCCTTGGCAAACCCTTCGATTGTCTGAGCGGCAATCTCAGCCGGCGTTCCACTGACCGGAATCTTGACTTCGGGGGTGAAACCGTCGGCTATTATCTCGTTGACGGTCATCCCGAACTGCTCCATCAGGTGCATGTTTGAAGCCATCACAATGGTCTCTACGCCGGCAGAGCGCAGAGAGGAGGCCAGAGGGAGAAGTAGCCCCCAGTCGGCACGGGTTGTGGTTGCGATGGCTATTCTTTTCATGTTTAAATCTCGATTAACGAATCATAAAGGAAATCCTGCTTAGCCCTTCTTCCGATCACATCATCCCAAAGCATGGGAGAAATGCCGTTGCCCGGTCGTTTGACAGTCAGATTCTCCTCAGTGAAAATCTCCCCTTCCTTAATGTCGCGGGCCGCCACGATGCTTTTTCTGGCAACCGTAATGTTGGGACGTTCCGAGTTGGAGACTCTTTTCAGCGGTTGTCCGATCGAAGCTTCAATGTTACGAATCTCTCTCACCATCTCTTTGAGTTCGTAGGGTTCGAGCGAGGCGGGATGGTCAGGGCCGTCCATAAGACGGGAGAGGGTGAAGTGTTTCTCGACCATGACCGCTCCCATTGCGACAGCGGCAAGGGTCACTTCGATTCCGACGGTGTGGTCTGAATATCCCGTAGGCACTCCGAGCTTCTCATGAATCGTGCGCATAGCAGCGAGATTGACGTCGGCAAAGGGTGTCGGATATTGAGTGTTGCAATGAAGCACCGTTATGTCAGAGCGTGTAATCCGCGCTTCAGATGAGAAGCGGCGGTGTTTACCGGTCAGGATAGCGACTGCATCTTCAATTTCCGACATGGTCGACATTCCGGTGCTTAGAATCACCGGAATACCCTTGGAAGCTATTTTGCGCAGGTAAGGGAGGTTGGTTATTTCGCCGGAGGGAATCTTGAAATAATCCTGACCTAACTGAGCCAGATAGTCAATCGAGACAAGGTCAAACGGAGTTGACATAAAACCGATACCGCACTTCTCACATTCCGCTTTCAGGATTGCATAATCCTCCAGCGGAAGGTGTATGCGACGGCACATGTCGAGTTGAGACTCTTCGATGCCTGTGTTCTCTTTCTGATAGGCTGCCTGCGGTGCGATGGAAGAGATGACGAGCTCCGGGACAGCGGTCTGAAACTTAACGTAATCAGCACCGGCATCGGCAGCCGCATGAACCATCCGGAGAGCGGTTTGGAGGTCGCCGTTATGATTGACGCCCGCTTCGGCAATAATTATACATTTTTTCATGATTCGTAGAAGATAGCCTCTTTCTGATAACGCGCCATGAGTGTGTTATATGCCCAGTCGGTGCATTTCTGCAGAGGGACACCGAGAGATTCCTCAAGGATGTAGTCTGTGATTGGAGCGCCGGCATAAATTGAGCAGACCACACCGCCACCGAGACGAGGATTGACCTCCATCAGGAGATAGCGGTCGGAGTCGAGGTCGTGGATAAACTGAAGAGTGACCGGTCCGCGGAGTTTGAAAGCATTGATGACGTCGCAGCTCATTTTTTCAAGTGTGGTGTTGTGGCAGGTAATGGTGCGGGTCACTTCACCGCCCATGACTTCAAGGCGGCAACGCGGCACGACGGTCATTATTTCCCCCTTCTGCGAGACATAGCAGTCAACGGTGTATTCGTCGCGGTTTTCGATGTATTCCTGCACGATATAGTCACGGAGGTTTTCAAGGTGCATCAGTTCGTCCATGTTATAGAAGACTTTAATGCCTCTTGAAGCCGAGCCGTGGCGAGGTTTGGCGATTGCGGGAATATCGGCGTTCAGCACAGAGTATGTTTTAGGAATAGGGATTCCGGCCTCTTTAAAGAGTTTGGCGGCCTCCACTTTGTCGAACATTGCCTTTGATATTTCGTAATCGCTGACGGGAATAAAGACGTCAGGGAGAGATTCACGGCATTTAGATGCCACCTCGATGGCTCCATCGACAAACGGGAGGATAATGTTAACCTCATTTTCGCGAGCCACCCGACAGATGTCATCGACCACTTTGGGGTCAGACCATCTCAGTCCCACGATAACTTTAGCAGCCAGTGCGATGGGCACTTGTTCCAGCAATTCGTAAGAAATGATATTGACATCAGCGCCGATTCGTTCGCCGCTTCTTTTCAGCAGCTCAGCCATGGAGACACGACGTGCTCCGCCGAGCATAAGGACGGTGAGTTTCTTGTTGCTCATCTATTATAAGTGTGAGGTTTATAACGGGATAGGTTTTCCGGACGACAGAACCATTCGATGGTCTTCGAGAGTCCGTCGCGGAGGGAGTTTTTCGGTCTCCAGCCGGTGAGGGAAGTAATCAGGGAATTATCACCGCAAAGACGGAACACTTCACTCTTGGCAGGACGGAGACGTTGCGGGTCAGTGACCCATTTAACGTCGGCATTCATTAGTTCGGCAATCATTTTCAGGGTGTCCGCCATGGATATTTCCGTTCCGGTTGCGATGTTTACTTCTCTGCCGACAGTGTCGTGGCAGCGTGCTATAGCGATGAAGCCGGCGCATGTGTCTTCCACGAAATTGAAATCGCGTGTCGGTGAGAGGTCACCCACTTTAATTTCCCGTATGCCGGCGGCAATCTGGGTTATGATTGTCGGAATGATTGCGCGGGCAGACTGTCGCGGTCCGTAAGTGTTGAACGGTCGGACAATGGTTACAGGCAATCCGAAGGCATTGTAAAAACTCATTGCAATGGCATCGGCACCGATTTTCGATGCCGAGTATGGAGATTGCGGTTGCTTGGGGTGTTTCTCATCAATCGGCACATAGAGAGCCGTTCCGTAGACTTCGGAGGTTGAGGTGACCAAAAGACGCTCCACATTATTGTCGCGACAAGCCTGACAGATATTAAGAGTGCCTTTTACGTTTGTGTCGATGTAAGAATCGGGAGCCACATAGCTGTAAGGGATTGCAATCAGAGCGGCCAGATGAAACACCGTGTCGCGGTCACGACAGATCGTACGGCAGAAATCTGGGTCGCGCACATCCCCCTGAACCACTTCCAGACGAGTGTTGGAAATTCCTTCAAGATAACCTAAGAAGTTAAAGGAATTGTATTGAGCCAGCGCTCTGACTTCACACCCCTCGGCAAGGAGTGCCTCGACAAGGTGCGAACCGATGAAACCGTCAGCTCCTGTTACTAATACTTTTTTCATCGCGAAGAAATTTATTTCTCTGAAGCGGAGTTGATGAACGAGCCGATATGGCGACGTTTCTTCTCCTCGAAAATATCGGAAATTTTAATAAAAATACCGGTTTCCTCGACGTCTCCGAACTCGGTGTTGATTGCCGTTCCGAAGACACGCATCGTGGGAGACAGACCCATATAGGCATTTACAAGGGGAGGAATATTCCTTCCTTTTTCACGAATCTTATGGTTAAGAATCTTGTAATTTTCCTTAAATGTCGGGGCATTGAAGAGATTTTGCACCTCAGGCGACATCGCGCCGGTCGAGAGAGAATTAATGGGTGTGACGAGATTGTCGTTGTCAGGGAAGAATTTGCTCAGGAAGCCCAGGATGAGGTCACGACCTTCATGACCGAAGTGAGGATACATCGTCACTTTCCCGAAAAGGTATTCAATCTCAGGGTGATTCACTGTCAATGCTCCCAGTCCGTCCCAAAGGTTATCAAGAGAATAGATTGCTTTATTGCCCGCCTTCGATGATTGGTAGTCGCAGGAGACAAACGAGCGACCCAGTTCGATGGTTTTCGGCAGATACTCCTTTATGAATTTATCGGAGAAGTGAAACATGTGGGAGGTTGCGATGCGAGGGACACCCTCTTCGATGAGGATATCTTTCCCCAGAATATATCTGTAGCCACCAATTATTTCCTGAGCTTGCGGATCCCATACAATAAGCTGATTGCAAGGAGGATTCATGGTGTCGAACATGTCAATGTCACAACTCAAGCCGGTGCCTCCGCCGGCTTCACGAAAGGCTGTCTCGCGCAATCTGCCGATTTCCCTCATCGTGTTTGGGGCATTGAAAGCGTTGACAACGTAAATCATGTTGCCTGCTTTATTGGAATGTCTCAACAGTTTGTCAGGAGTCAATTCCTTCAGAATCAGCTGTCTGTCAATCTTATCTATAATCTCTTCCATGATACGCTTTGGAAAAAGGTATTCAATTTGCAAAGTTAATAAAAAGAATTTAAAAACTTTGCCACAACGAGCCGACTATGACTGTTTCTGACGTCAGACATAGCAGTAAAGACTCTGTTTCCTCAATGTTAAGACCCCGGTCCCAATATTTGTTAATGCGGTGAGGGCTTCTGATTATTTCTTTTCCAGACAATCGTCGAGCTGACGGGTTATTTCGTCAACATTCATGTTGCGGCCGATAAACACGAGTTTAATCATTCGGTCGCCATACTCTGCATCCCAGTCGCGCATCAGTCCGGGCTCGACAAGTTTCAGCTGTTCGAGTTCGTCTTCAGGGGCTGTGGCATACCATAGGCCGGCCTCGCGCAAGTTTTTCTGCACGCCTGCCTGTTCAAAAAGGAGTGACATGTCGCAGTTTTGGCTGAAATATAACACTCCCTTGGTGCGTATCACTTCTTTCGGCCAGTGAAGATTTACGAAGCGGTCAAACTTCTCGAAGTTAAAGGGTTTGCGACGCAGGTAGACAAAGGTTGAGATGCCGTATTCTTCCGCTTCGCCTTCGCCGTGATGATGGTGATGGTGGTGATGATGATCTTGATTTGGCTTGATTGAGCTTGATTGGTCTTGATGGTCATGATGATCTTGATGGTCATGATGATCTTGATGGTCATGATGGTGGTGATCATGTTCAAATTCATCGGCGGGTCGCTCAATTTCGCGAACCCATGTTGCGGAGGTAGCTACTGATTCAAAATCAAAGAGATGGCTGTCGGTGAGTCGCGCCACATCGACATCAGCGTAGTTACACTCTATTATCTTTGCAATGGGCTGCAATTCGCGAATTATGTGTCTGATTTCAGCAAGATCTTTTTCGCTGACTTCTGCGGCTTTGTTGATGAGGATGACGTTGCAGAATTCAATCTGTTGAATAATAAGGTTTTCGATATCTTCCTCACCGATTGTTTTTTTATCGAGGGCGTCGCCACATTCAAATTCCGTTTTCATTCTCAAGGCATCGACAACAGTCACAATGCAATCGAGCACAGGAATTACACTCTTGTTGTCGGAGCCGATGATTGCACGAAATGAGTCAATGGTGCGTGCGATAGGTTCGGGCTCGCAAATACCGCTTGCTTCGATTACGATATAGTCGAATTTGCGGGAGTTGGCAAGGTCGGCGAGCTGACGCATCAGGTCTGCCTGAAGTGTGCAGCAGATACATCCGTTTTGCAGAGCTACAAGGTCGTCGCCACCCTCTGTCTGACCTACTATTCCTCCTTCTCGAATGAGGTCGGCATCTATATTTATCTCGCCGATGTCATTGACGATGACAGCATAACGTATCCCCTTGTTGTTAGAAAGGATTCTATTTAAGAGCGTTGTCTTGCCGCTTCCGAGATAACCGGTCAGCAGTAAAACCGGAATAGTAGGATTATTCATAATTATTTCTTAGAAAATGTTCTGTATGTTCATATTTTCTCCGGAGGAAGAAGCCGATAGACTTCACTCCGGATTTTTCGGGCAGATTCTTTTGAAGAGAGACCTTCGGCAAGAAGTTTCTCAGGAGAGATTGGTTTGCCGATGATTATCCGGAAGGTGACATTGCGGGTGTGGCAGACTTCCGAGGGGAGCAAAATCTGTTCGAGGTTGACTTTCACATTAAGTTTTTTACGCCATTTTGCAATTCGGTAGAAGCTAGGTCTGTTGTGAGCGACAAACCGTATGGGGATGATGTCACGACCATGCTCCACTGACTTTGTGACGAAAGTTTTCTGCCAATCCAAATCGGCAATCACCCCTTTCTCTCCAAGGCGAGAGACAAGGCCTGCCGGGAAGATCATGACTTGACGGTCGGAGGCATAACTCTCGTCGATGGCGCGCGCCACCCCCCTCCCTTGTGCCCCGAATTTGTTGACGGGAAGAAACACTTTTTTCAAGGGGTCGACATTCATCAGCATGTCGTTGACGAGGAATCGGATTCCGTCGTCGCCGTAGCGTTCGCCGAGAAGTGCGATAAGAGCAATTCCGTCAAGACCACCAAGCGGATGGTTGGAGACGAATACATGACGTCCCGGAGTGATGTTCTCCAGTCCTTCAACCTTAAGCTTTATGTCGAGATGCTGAAGAATGGCGCGTGCGAATTGGTGTCCCTCTTTAGGAAATCCGAAACGTAGCATCTCGTTCAGCTCCTTCTGGCATATCAATCGTTCGAGAACCGTAAAGATGAAACCGGGGATACGCTCACCCTTACCCTCAGGTAGTCTTTTCCTGATGATTGAGCGGAGGTCTATCTGCAGAGGTGTTTTCATCCGTTGACCGATGATTCTTCGTCCCAGAACTCATCATTCCATTCCTCATCTGTCTCCGGCATCCAATCCTCATCGTCGAGTTCATCCTGCTCGAAGATGAAATTGTCTTCCTCCTCTTCGCGGTGACGACGGTCGAGCGGGCGATGAGTGATACCGACTGTCGCAGCCTTATTTTCTTCAGAGTTTATTTCCCGCCAGAGGAGGTCTTTAAGTTCTGTCAGACCTTGTCCGGTGACGGATGAGATGAAGACAGCCGGCACTCCTTCGGGGAGTTCGGCAGCGATTGCCTCGCGCAGTTCGTCGTCGAGCATATCGGATTTAGTGACCGCCAGTACGCGGCATTTATCCATTAGTTCAGGATTGAATTCCCTCAGCTCGTTTGAAAGAATCTCATAGTCGCGTTTGATGTCGTCGGAGTCAGCCGGAATCATAAACAGGAGTACGGCATTACGTTCGATGTGGCGGAGGAATCTGAGTCCGAGCCCTTTCCCCTCGGAAGCACCTTCTATAATGCCGGGGATGTCTGCCATGACGAAGGATTTTCCTTCACGATAGCTGACGATTCCGAGCGATGGTTCCATGGTTGTGAACGGATAATCGGCAATCTTTGGTTTTGCAGCCGAGACAGCCGAGAGAAGGGTGGATTTTCCGGCGTTGGGAAACCCTACGAGACCGACATCACCAAGGAGCTTCAATTCCAGCACGACCGCTTTTTCGATTGCCGGTTGTCCGGGTTGAGCATAGCGCGGAGCGCGGTTGGTGGAAGTGGCGAAATGCCAGTTTCCGAGTCCTCCTTTACCACCACGGAGAAGTTTCACCTCTTCGCCGTCGCGGGTGACTTCACATAGAAATTCGCCTGTTTCAGCGTCAAACACCGTTGTGCCGACCGGCACTTCGATAATACGGTCTTCTCCATCTTTTCCGAATGAGCGACCGGCACCGCCGGATTGTCCGTCGGTGGCAAAAATATGGCGTTGATAGCGAAGGTGAAGAAGAGTCCACATATTGCGGTTTCCTTTGAGGATTATGTGGCCGCCACGACCTCCGTCGCCTCCGTCAGGACCACCTTTCGGCACATATTTGGCACGGTGGAAATGACGGCTTCCGGCACCTCCCTTACCGCTTCGACACAGAATTTTAACGTAATCTATAAAGTTTGAATCTGCCATAATTCTCTGATATTATCTGTTTAGCGTTCTTCCCATCGACGTCATTAGCTCGTTGGCATATCTGAAATCGTCGGGCGAACCGATGTCAAGCCAAATCCCTTCAATCGGGAATGATGAGACATGTCTCCCCTCGGCAATCAGCGACTCAATGAGATCCGGTGCATCGAGATATTCCCCCTTGGGAATCTTTCCGACCACTTCGCGCTTCATTAGATAAACGCCTGCATTTGCAAAATAGTTGTAGGTTGGTTTCTCGCTCAGTCCCGTCACACGTTCACCCTCGGATTTGATTATTGCAAACGGAATCGAAACGGTGTAGGGGATTGTGGCAATCGTCAGGTCAGCGCCGCTCTCGATGTGAGCCAGAAATAATTTCTCATAGTTCAGAGTGGTCAGCAAATCGGAGTTCATCAGTAACACGTGGTCATGGGTGAAACCTTCGATAAGCGACATCGAGCCAATGGTGCCGAGGCGTTTCGGTTCGAGGACACACTTCACTTTCCCCTGAAAACGGGTGTCGGCGAAATGCTCTTCAATCTGCTCGTGAAGATAATTGACTGTCACAAAGATATTGCTGACACCATTTGCCAACAGTTCGTCGACATTATAATCGATCACCGGTTTTCCACCGACTTCAAGCAGAGGCTTCGGACAATTCAGTGTGAGAGGGCGCAGCCTTTCGCCACGTCCGCCTGCCATAAGCACAGCGTCGATCGGAAGCACGGCATGCTGCACTCTCATGTCGATCATCCCGCATAGCTTCCCATCTTCCAGCACCGGCAGAAGGTCGATTTTTTTGCGACGTGCCTCAGCAAAGACTTCATATTGCATCTCCTTCCCATCCGCTGCCAGAAATTGACGGTGCATGGCTTTTTGAAGAGAATCATCAAGCCCGACTCCCTGCAAAAGGGCACGACGTATGTCGCCGTCGGTTATCGTGCCGCACACTCTCGCATCGCTATCGGTTGCAAAAAGTGTCATCGACTCGTGGCCCGACAATCTGTTGATGGCGGCAATCGCATCTCGAAGAGTTGCTTCAATTCCGATTACATGTCTTTCCAAAAGGGAGTCTTTTTCTGTCATATCTCTGTTACTCAATTTTTTTTGGTGACGGGTTCTCTTTTTGCTGTTCCGGCATACATGGCTTCAATCTGTTTTGAATAGTTTTTAGCCACGACTGCACGACGCACTTTCATTGTGTTGGTCACCTCCCCTTTTTCGAGCGAGAAATGCTGAGGAAGGAGTGTTATGCGTTTGATTTTTTCATATTCCGCCAGGTCTGTCTGCACCTCGTTTATCTGCGACATGATAAAATCAATGACAGTTTCATTTTTCAGCAACTCATCGGTGGAGTTAGTGTTAAGCCCTTTCTTATTCGCCCAGGCATCGAGTTGCTCCATGTTTGGCACAACGAGAGCGGTTACAAACTTGCGGCGGTCGCCGATGACGGCCACTTCGTCGATAAATTTGTTTTCTGCCAGACGGCTTTCGAGCAACTGAGGAGCGATATATTTTCCGTTGGAAGTCTTGAAAAGGTCCTTGATGCGCTCAGTCAGCACTAATGCTCCGGTTTCGGTCAGATAGCCCGCATCGCCGGTGCGGAACCATCCGTCGGAGGTGAACGCCTGAGCGTTAGCTTCCGGATTCTTATAGTAGCCCGGAGTGACCGAAGGCCCTTTCACAAGAATCTCATTATCGTCGCCAATCTTCACCTTGACGTGGGGCAGCGGTTTGCCGACCGTTCCTATTTCATATCCGACGGGAGAGAAACAGCTTACGGTGGCTGTTGTCTCGCTCAGACCGTAGCCGATTGTCACATCAATGCCCACTGAGCGCAGGAAAGCGCAGATGCGGTTGGAGAGGGCAGCCCCCGCTGTCGGGAAGATGTTGGGGTCAGGAATACCTATGGCACGTTTTAGGATAGAGAAGACCCGTTTGTCCCAGAACTGATATTCCTTTTCAAGCAGATAAGGCACTTTCAGTCCTTTACGCAGATAGTCAAGATTGCGTTTTTTGCCAACCCTCAGCGCGCGCTTGACAGCCATGCGCTGCATGGGCGACATCTTGGCAATCTGTTCGATAACTCCTGCATAGACTTTCTCCCAGAAGCGAGGCACACAGCACATGATGTTGGGTTTAACCTCGCGGATGGTGCGTTGAATTTCGCGCGGGTCATAGTTTATGGCTATTTTAAGACCACGGCTCAGGCAGAAAAAGCTCCATGCTTTTTCAAAGATATGAGACATGGGGAGAAACGACATTGAAAGGTCCTTGTCGTCGACCATCTTCAGAATCTTATGGTGCATCTCGATTGTGGCATTGTAATTTGCATGGGTGATGGCGACACCCTTCGAGTTGCCGGTAGTGCCTGACGTATATATAAGGGTTGCCATATCTTCAGGCAATCCTCTTGAGATGCGTTCCTCGACCTCCTTTCCGATCTCTTCCGGAGCATCTTCTCCGAGCTTCATAAACTCTTGCCAGGACATGCTGAGATTGTCGTCGGCAAACTTTTCGACATCCTCCTGGCGGAAGATTACAATTTTCAGGATTTTGCCGGGGTTCTGTTTTGCATAGTTATAAGCAAGAAGATATTGCTCCATGTCGCCGACAAACAGAACTTTCGCTTCTCCGTCGGTGACGATGAAATCAAATTGATTCTGAGAGGAAGTGGCATATAACGGGATAACGGCGAGACGGTTACGGAAGGCACCGAACTCTGTTATGAGAATCTGCGGAGTGTTATGGCTGCATATCGCAATGTTATCTTTTTCAAGAAGACCGAGGGCTGCCAGAGCATTTCCTGCTGTTGTTATCTGATCGGAGAATTCATTCCATGATGTCGGAAGCCATTCTCCTTTATTGTGCCAACAGAATCTGTAGGCTTCGCGTTTTCCATAGCGGGCAGCCTGGCGGCTGACCATCTCGACTAATTTGTTTGCCATATTTTGTGAGAAAATATAAGTTCTTAAAGCAAGTAATAATTGATAAAAGAACTTACTTATGTATAAGTTTTTTTACGACGTTGGCAGCTTCGGCACAAGACCCGGAGTAGACAACAATCCACAAAGATAACAATTTTAAACCGAAAACGGCTTAACCTGACACTGAAATAAGACTTTGTGAGCGATTTTGAATCTGCGTTTTGAATCTACAGGGTGTGTGTCGGGGATAGCCCGGTGAGGGATTATGAAAAAAGAGACTTCCGGATGAACGAATCCGGAAGTCTCTTTTTAGGGGATTATTCAGCGCAGATGCAGCTGAATTGTGTATTTATCATTTGAAGCGACGGTTTCCTTCAAGTTTTGTCTGAGTGCCTTCTTCATTTTTCTTTGTGTTGCGCTTAATGATGTTGTAAGCGATGGGAGCAGCACAGAAGAGTGAGCAGAATGTACCGACAATGACACCGAAGATCATCGCGAATGTGAACGAACGGATTGTGTCGCCACCAAGGAAGAAGATGCAGAGAAGCACCAGAAGGGTTGAGAACGATGTCATGATCGTACGTCCCAGAGTGGTGTTCAGAGAGCGGTTGAATGTCTCGAAGCGGTTTTCTTTCGGATTGAGTTTCATCATCTCACGCACACGGTCGAACACAACCACGGTATCGTTGATCTGATAACCGATGATTGTCAGGATCGCTGCGATAAATGACTGGTCAATTTCCATTGAGAAGGGAAGGAAGCCCCAGCAAACGGAGTAGAATCCGATGATAAGGAATGCTGTGAGGGCAACCGCGCATACCGCACCGACAGAGAAGGCTATGTTGCGGAATCGGAGAAGGATGTAAAGGAACATGCAGACAACTGCAATGGTGACAGCCCAGACAGCGTCGCGACGCATGTCGTCGGCCACTGAGGGTCCTACCTTCTGGATTGAGATGATGCCGTGGCTTTCATCGGCAACTGCAAACGCGTTCTTATCCATCACTTTTCCGTCCTTGCCGGTTAGTTCCGGTTTAAGGTTGGCATAGAGAAGGTCGGCGATTTCATTTTCGATTCCTTCAGATTCCTCATCAATCTTATAGTTGGTTGAGATGCGGACTTTGCTGAGGTCGTCGATTGTGATGACACCCACACTGACTGTTTTGTCGTTTGCTGCGTTCTGGAGAGATTCGAGCAGACGACCCTGGATTACGGTCGGGTCAACTTCTTTCTCAAACTGCACAACATAGTTGCGACCACCTGAGAAGTCGATGCCCTGGTTCATGCCGCGGATAGCAAGCGATGCGATTGAGACAACGATCAGAGCAATCCAGACGACAGCGGCAACTTTTGATTTGCTGAGGAAGTTGATATTGGTGTTGTTGAACAGGTTGCGGCTGATGCCGGTGTCGAAGGTCATGTTAGCGCAACGACCGTTGGCTGTGATGATTTCAAAGGCGATGCGAGTCAGGAAGACTGCAGTGAAGAATGAGCAGACAAGACCGATGATAAGGGTTGTTGCGAAGCCTTTGATAGGACCTGAACCGAAGATAAGGAGAATAATGCCGGTGATGACCGAAGTAAGGTTAGAGTCGAAGATTGCAGAGAAGGCGTTGTTGTAACCTTCAGTGATTGCCTGACGGAGTTTCTTGCCGGCGCGGAGTTCTTCTTTTGTACGTTCGAAGATAAGCACGTTAGCGTCGACAGCCATACCGAGGGCGAGCACGATACCTGCGATACCTGAAAGTGTCAGCACTGCCTGGAGTGAAGCCAGGATGCCGAGAGTGAAGAAGAGGTTAAGGATAAGGCCGATATTAGCCACAAGACCCGGAATCACGCCATAGATAATGATCATGAAAATCATCAGCAGGATGATTGCCACAACGAATGAGAGGAATCCCTGCTGGATTGCTTCCGCACCAAGGCTCGGACCGATAACGTTGTTGGAAACCACTTCAACTTTTGCCGACATCTTGCCTGACTTAAGCACGTTAGCAAGGTCGTTAGCTTCTTCGGGAGTGAAGTTGCCGGTGATTTCAGAGCTTCCACCGGTGATTTCGTTGTTGACGTTGGGGAAAGAGTAGACTTTTTCATCGAGCACGATGGCGATGGGACGACCGATGTTGTTGCGGGTGATGGTGGCCCATTCGCGAGCGCCGCGGTCGTTCATGCGCATGTTGACGGTGTTGCCGCGCATGTTGTCGTATTCAGAAGTCGCGCTGTTGACAGCGTCGCCTTCGAGAGCAGCTTCCCCTTTGAGGGCAACAAGCTGCCAGTAAGGAGTTGTGCGTGTTTCACCGTTTTTCTTTTTCAGCTCCTTACCCTGAGCGTCATACATCGGCATGTCGACAGCCTTTACTTCCCAAGCGGCATGGAAGTCGGAGGGGAGTTTCTGTTTTGCGAGGTCAGAGTTAAGGATGCTGTCGACGAGCGCGCGGTTGTGGGGAGCAACGAGACCGATTACGGGGCTTGCGTTGCGAGAGAGACCGCCGAGGAGCTCGATAAGGTTGAGATGATTAACAGTGTCCTGAGCAGCGTAGGCAGCAGCGAAGCCGCTGAGGTCGTTGGCAATCTCGTTAGAATTGTAGACTTCAAAGAACTCAAGGTTTGCGCTTGATTTGAGGAGTTCTGTCACACGTTCCGGTTCTTTCACGCCGGGGAGTTCGAGAAGCACCTGACCCTTTTTATCCTGAAGTTTCTGGATGTTGGGAGCGACAACACCGAACTGGTCAATACGGGTGCGGAAGATATTGAATGCGGCGTCAACCTGGCTGTCAACCTGCTTCTCGAGAGCTTCAGTCACCTGCGCGTTAGTGGCGTTTGACTTGAGAGCACCGAGGAACTCACCCTCACGAAGGAAGAGAGAAGCCATTGTGCCCTGCTGGAAATTAGAGGCAACTTTGCGGATGAAGTCGTTGTCGGATGTTTTGCCACCTTCGGCGCGAACTTTAGCAATCGCGGCATTGATGGTTTTGAGTTGCGCTTCTCCTGCGGCATACTGGCGGAGGATGTCGGGAACTGAGATTTCAAGCACAACGTTCATACCTCCCTTGAGGTCAAGTCCGAGGCCGATCTCCATCTGGCGAACCTGGTTGTAGGTGTAGCCGAGATAAACCTTTTCTTTGTCGATTGAATCGTTGAATTGCTTCAGATTTTGCTTGTAAGCATCATTGGTCACATCCGTCGTCCCGGCTTTTAATGCGGCATACTCTTCTGCTTTCTTCTCATAGTGGGAAGTCACGAAAGAGAAAGAGATATAGAAACCGCAAATAAGAACGAGCAGCACGGCAATGGTGCCGATAAATCCTTTGTTTTGCATTTCTTTAGGTTGTTTATTGATGTATTTTATTTTAATTCAATAGGTTAGTATGACAATTAACGCCGTCGGAAACGATTTTTCGCTTCCGGCTGCGTCTTTCAACCTGCAAATATAATGCAAATTACTGATATAATAGCTCATTTACCGAAAAAAAGTGTTAATTTTACATTTGATTTTAAGTCCGATCGTAAATGAGAATGTTGCGGAATATTTCTTTAAATGCGTTTTGGAGGGTGTTGAAAAATCCCGTTTCGCTTGTTGTGGCGGTGATGTCGCTCCTCTGTGCCTGTGCCTCTATCGGTAATCCGAGCGGAGGGCCGCGAGATGAGGATCCTCCCGTTCTGATAGGTGCGATGCCGGCTGCCGGTGCAACTGATGTGTCGCCTTCGAGGGTGGTGCTCACCTTCAATGAGCTGGTGAATGTCAAGGATGCGTTCACAAAGGTGATTATATCTCCTTCCGGATCATCGACTCCAAGGGTTAGTTCGTCGGGAAGGCATGTTTACATTAATTTTGTCGATTCGCTTCTTCCTGAAACGACGTATACGATTGATTTCAGCAATGCAATTGAAGATAATAACGAAGGGAACAAGCTTGAGGGATTCGCTTATTCTTTCTCGACCGGACCGGAGCTTGATTCCCTCAGGATTTCCGGAATGGTGCTCGGCGCCCGTGACCTTGAGCCGCAACAGGGGATGCTTGTCGGTGCTTACCCATCGGAGGTCTCAGATTCGGCATTTATTGCCGAGCGACTGCGTTATGTCACCAAGACCGACGACCGAGGTCGGTTTATTCTAAGAGGTCTCAAAGAAGGTTCTTACAGGGTTTATGCGCTTAAGGATCTCGATAATGACCTCAGATATGCGAATCCTGAGGAGGAGATTGCTTTTTATGACAGGATTGTCACTCCGCGGGCCGAGCGGGTCGAGACACACGACACTATTTATAACTTGAAGACCGGGACGGTCGATACTGTTGTTTCGAGGATGCGCACGCTCTTCCTTCCAAACGACGTATTGCTGAGAAGTTTCAATCTCGGCAAGAAGACGCAATATCTTGTCAAGTATGAACGCGTTGATTCCACACGCCTTTCCATCATATTTAACGACAACTCTCCGGTGCTTCCCGAATTGTCGGTTATCGGACATCCGGGTGCGGAAAGAGAGATGGTGATTGAAAAGACTCAAGGTAACGATTCGCTTACTTATTGGTTGCCCAAGCGTCTTGTTGGCGTTGATTCGCTGCGTGTGGCGGTGCGTTATCTTCGCCCCGACTCCATGGCAAACCTTGTGAGCGGTGTAGACACACTCAATTTCTATGTGTCGCGCAACTTGATAAAGGATAGGCAGAAGAAGATTGCTGAATCAATCAAAAAGAAGATGTCGGGCAAAGGGGGAGCTGCCGAGTCAGCTTCATCTGTGGCTGAATCGCCGTTTGTAGACATCAAGGTAGAATCTTCGTCGGAGATATATTCGCCTGTAAAAATTGAGTTTACGTCGCCTATCGAACGATTGGACACGGCTGCTTTCCGGCTCAGCGAGAAGATTGATACGATTTTCGCGCCTTATCGCGGAGAGGTGAGCTTGGTCAGGGCTGACACATTGAATCCGCGACTCTGGGAGATGCGTTTCAAGCGGGAGTTCGGAACGACTTATAAGCTTGACATCGACACTCTTGCCGTCAGCGATATATATGCTCTGAGTTCGCATCCGCTGTCAAGGGATATATCAACGAAACAGGAGAGTGATTATTCGCAACTTTCGTTTGTTCTTTCCGGTTATGCGGATTCCATTCCGGCATTTGTCGAGCTGCTCAATCAGGGCGAGGGTGTTGTAAGAGCGGGAAAGGTTGAAAACGGAAGGGTGGTGTTCAACTGGATAGATCCGGGCACATATTATGCTCGTGTAACGCTTGATGACAATGACAACGGATTGTATGATACGGGCGATTATTCGTCGGCGACTCAACCAGAACTGACTTTTTATTTTCCGGGTAGAATATCGTTGAAGAAGAATTTTGACCGCCAGTTTGAATGGGATATTTTCAAGACAGCGGTTGATTTGCAGAAGCCGGAAAAACTTAAGAAGAATAAGCCGGAACGCCGGAAGGGTGAACGCAGTGATGTGAATGAGGAAGACGAAGATGAGGAGTTTGACCCGACGAGAAATCCGTTTGATCCTAATGACCGGGGAAGCAACCACAGGTCGAACCGTAATTCCGGCAACCGACGAATCAAGGGTGCCGGTTCGATGACAAATACGATTTAAGTTTAAGCTAACAGCCGTTTCGACAGATGTGAGTGTCGAAACGGCTGTAAAAATTTTGTAAGTTGGAATAAGGGTTATCGAGTCTGATGTTTATTTGTCATTCAGCGTTGACTTTCATTCTGACCCAAACGGAGTGTGGAATTAGTTGCCAGAGTCCGACAAGAAGGTTCCAGCTGAAGTCGATGACAGCCACGCGACGTTTCCTTACAATTGCGCGTATGATTTGAGGCACAATCTCTGACAGTTTCATCTCCAGAGGATATTTCCTGTTGTCTTCGAGCAGGGGTGTGCGGGTCCAGCCCGGTCGAATGTCGGTGAACGATATGTTCTGTTTTTTCATTCTTGAGAGTTGATCGAGTGCTTCGAGATATGCGCTGTCAAAGCATTTTGATGCGCTGTAGGCACTCATAGTTCCAATCCCTTTTGTGCCGGCTACGGAAGTGATGGCTGCAATGCGGCCCGCTATGCCATTGTCAGCGAAATAATTGTAGGCTGCGCATATCATTCTGGCGAAAGCGGTGGCATCTGTATTGACGATGCGCACTTCCTCTTCGGGGTTCATAAGAGGGTTCTTATACCCAATCCCTGCGGCATGAAAATAGATGTCCATTCCTCCGAGACGATTGATTAGCCGGTTAAGGGCTTCGACGGCTTGAGGAGAGCAGATGTCGATTCTTTCCACCACAATGGTTTCAGGATATTTCTCGTGGAGTTTTTCAAGTTTCTCTGTGCGGCGTGCGGCAACCCCGACCTTGACTCCGCGCGAGGCAAAGGCTTCCGCCACGGCATAACCGATTCCGGAGCTGGCTCCGACTATAACTATTTTTTTCATGATTCCGATTTTTGGGGGGAAGGTAAATTTAGGAGAAGGGAGAATGAGGATTTAGTTGTCAATGAACTAACAAGCATCCGGCAAAGATAGTTGCACAGATAATGAGAAGATAGCCGAGAGAATATGGTAAGGTTTTCCTCATCAGTCTGTCATCTTCACCGGTGATTTTGCAAGCGGCAGTTGCGATGGCGATGCTTTGAGGAGAGATCATTTTACCCGCTGATCCTCCCGTAATATTAGATGCTGCGAGCCAGATTGCGGTGTCGTTGTGAAGATTCAGTGCAGCGGCGGCATTAGCCTGAAGCTTTCCGAAAAGAATCTGTGAGGAAGTGTTGCTGCCGGTTATGAATGTTCCGATTGCCCCGACCACAGGAGCGAATGATGGGTATGCAGGTCCGGTTAGTGCTACGATTCCTTTGGCCAGAGATGCTGTCATTCCTGAATGTCCCATAATGTTTGCCATGCAGATGAGCGATATGATTGTCAGAGCTGAATAACGCAGGCTGTAGAGGGTGTTGCTGAGGACGGTCAGTATTCTCTTCCAGTCGAGCCCCTGTATAAAGGCGCCCGCCACGCTTCCGATAAATATCCAGAGGGTTGAATTGCCGAGCCATGCCAGGCGGAAGGTAGCTCCGGTCGAGGGGAAATGGAGTTCGGTGACAAGGCAAGTATGGAGAAATTTTTCGACGTCAGGAATCATACCTCCTGAAAGGAGAATAAGTGAGATGATGAGAATATAGACACTCCAGGCCTTGAGAAGAGAGCGCGTGGAGAAGTGTTTTTCATTTTTTGTCTTTGCAGGCTCAAGATGTCGGGAGATTATGACGATGACTGCCATGCTGACAATCGAGGCGACAATCGAGGGTGTCTGATAACCAAAAAGAGCTACGCAGACAAGTTGCACAGCGATTCCTGTCAGTGCGATAATGATGGTTATCCAGATGTTGCGGAGGAGAAACTGTTTGTCGGTAAATGTCAGAATTACAAAGGGTATAATGAAGAAAAGTGGCATGAACTGGTAGATTACCAGTCGTGAGAAGTCAGTTAAGACGGATGTGGAGGGAGTGGAGCCGGTAAATTCTGCCACAAGGGTGTAGAGAGTGATGCCGACGGCACCGAAATCGGTGAAGACGGTGTTGGCTATCAGCGAGACGGAAGCTGAGAAAATCGGGTTGAATCCTAATCCGACAAGAATAGCTGCCGGAATTGCCACGGCGGTGCCGAATCCGGCTATCCCTTCGAGTAGTCCGCCGAACCCCCAGGTGATTAGGAGTACGAGCAGCGAGCGGTGTGAGCAGATTGTTGAGAGGTGAGATTTGATGGTTTCGATCTCTCCGGAGGCGAGCAGGATGTTATAGCTGAATAGGGCCATAACTATTACACCCAGAATCGGGAATATGGCTTTTGTTATCCCTTCAGCCAGGGAAGAGCCGACCAACGGGTAGTTTAATGATGGAATGTTTGGGGTTGGCGCACTTGTAAGAGGGAGAAAGAAACAGGCGATCACAGCCGCAAGAAGCATTGTGATGAGAGCGCTCCAATGGCTTTTGACCTTGAAGACAAGCATCAGCAGGATGAGAGTCAGCATCGGCACGGAGGCAATCAGAGTCTCTATCAGCATATCCTTAATCCGTTTAGAGTTCGCGAGCCATTTTTAAGAGAGTCTCCATCAGATGCCGGTTGTTGGAGAGGCGGGGGATTTTTCGCTGTCCACCTAATTTATGATTGCCGGCTTTTGCAAGCCAATGGTCGAACAAGCCGCGGGGAGCATCAATTATTTCGGGCATTTCGAGGAAGATGGAGTGGGCGCGTTTGGCTTCGTAGTCTGAATTAACCTCAGCGAGGGCTTTGTCGAGTTGCTCCACGAAGAGGGAGGGGTTTTCGGGAACTTTCTCCCATTCGATGAGCCATTGATGGTGAGCTTTGTGGAGTTTATCGGCGAAGAGAGGAGCAGCGGTATAGTTGCGTATGATGGCTCCGGTGGCCTTGCAGGCAGCGGCTATGCCATGTTCTGCGTTGTCTTCCATCAATTCCTCTCCGAAAGCGTTAATGAAGCTTTTTGTTCGGCCGGCAATGCGTATTTTAAGAGGGTCGACAGATTCTATTCTGACTGTGTCGCCCAGATGGTATCTCCACAACCCGTTGCAGGAGGTTATAATCATTTCGTAGGTTTCCCCCTTTTTGACCTCCCATGCAGCCACAGGTTCATTCCCCGACAGAGGAATGAACTCGTAGAACACTCCGGCGTCGAGAATGAGGAGCATCGAGGTGTCGTCAGGCTCATTCTGCACAGCGAAGAATCCTTCGCTCGCATTGTAGGTTTCACGAAAATTACATTTTCCGCCGGTCAGACGTTTGTATTCCTCACGATAAGGGTCGAAGGAGATTCCTCCGTGGAAGAAGACCTCCAGTCCGGGCCAGATGTCGGTGATGAGATCAGTGTTGTTGTCGGAACATATTTTTTTCAGAACGGTCAGAAACCATGAGGGTACACCCGAAATATTGGTAACGTAGCTTTTGGAAGCTTTTCGTGTCAGTTCCGGAAGTTTTATTTCCCAATCGGATAGAAGAGCCGTGTGTTTGTCGGGGATACGGAACATACCGCCGAGAGCCGGAATCTTGTTTATGAGGGTGGCACTTAAATCCCCCACGCGCACGTTCTTGTTGTCGATGTTGAGTTCATTGGCGAAGCTTCCGCCGAGAATGAATCCTTTCCCTGAAAACATGCGGCTTTCGGGGTTTGAGAAGATGTAATGAGCTACGGTGTCGAACGAACCTTGATAGTGGTTCTTCCTCAGCGAAGCATCGGTTATCGGAATATATTTGGATTTACCGCCTGAAGTGCCGCTTGACTGGGCGAAATTGCGGCATTTCCCCGGCCAAAGAATATCTTTCTCTCCGTTAATCATGCGCATCACGTCCGGGCGAATCTGCTCGAACTCTGTTGTTACGACAGTGTTTCTGTAAGCTTCGTAGGGGGATGACGACTCTGCGATTTTTGAGAAATCGTTGCGTGTGCCGACTAAAGTGTTACGGGCTTTTCTCAGAAGATAAACCAGCACCTCCTTCTGAACTTCCTCCTGCCGCCCCTGCCACAGGCGTGTGGCTTTTGCACGCTTCTCGAAAAGAGGGCGCAGAAGTGGAGTGAAATCAATAATGGAACGGTTCATTTTTGAGAATAGATGGATTGATATAGTTTAGCGGGATGTGCCGAAAGTTCGTTTCGGAACATGTTTCTTCATTTAATGAAACAATGAAACCGATTATAAGGTTTTGACGGGTGCGGATCACACCGTGTAAAGCTGAACGGGCATCCCTTTCCGCGGGACTGCAATTGTGAAGTTTTTTGCCGTTATCACCAATCCTTCTTTGAGAGAATCTGTCAGTTCGTTCAATTCATGGTTGGATAGCTGACGGCAATACAATGCGGTTGACCCGTCGGAGACCAGTTGTTGAAGTTGAGTGAATGGTTTGTTAGGAAGAGTATCGATGACAAGGGTGAGTCCGGTTTCTTTCGGGATGTTTCCGCACACCTCGACAACCTTCAAGGATTCTATGTCGTCGGGAGCGACCGTAATCTTCGCGGGGTGGAGAAATTCGATCAGCCTTATCAGTCGTCGCTGATTGCTGTTATCCAACAGATGGTCGGCATAAAAGGCATATCGTTTTTCAGGGAAGAGAACGCGCTTGATGAGAGAGAAAGCAAGAGGCGAATGGACCCCGAAGCCACGTCGGTGTCTCATTCGCCCTATTTTGTCGATTATGATGTCGGATAACATCTTTTGGTCAGGCTTATTTTCTCTTTTTAGATTTTATCACGACTGCCACCAGAGCAGCCGCACAGAGAATATAAATCACTATTACAGAAACCATTCCGATGCGATTGGTTGTGTTCAGACTTGTGGGGTTGAAGGTAAAGACAATCTCATGGTTGCCGGCGGGAACGTTGATTGCTCTGAGCACATAGTTGGTGCGGGCAATAGGAGTTTCCTTTCCGTCGATTGTGGCTGTCCATCCCCAGGGGAAGAAAATTTCACTGAAGACAGCGGTGTTTTCTCCCTTGGCTGACGATTTATAAGTGAGTCGGTTAGGAGCGTAAGAAGTCAGGAAGATAGTGTCGCCGGGAAGCTTTTGTGTCTTTCCGAGCAAAGGTTTGAATTTGCTGTCGGCAACTGCATGGTTACGGGTGTCGAGTGTGTCGAGCGCAGCCATTTCAGCGTCGGGAGTATCAACGAATCGCACTTGGTTTACAAACCAGGCGTTGCCGTTGGCATCGGGATTTTCGATTGCCTGACCTTGAGAAATGATGTATTTTGCGTTCAGCATATTGATGACACCGGGATTGTTTTTGGCAATCTGATTTTCAAGGAGGTCGTTGTAGCGGGTTAGTTTAGCGGCATGATACCCTCCGATTGTTTTGTGGAAATAGGAAGAGCGGGCGGAGGAGAACCCATCTATGTCAAGGACTCGATAGTGTGACTTGTCTTTAAGAATCATCCGGTCGGCATCGGTCATTTCAAATTGTTGCTCTGAGCCGTTGTCGGCAATAAATGATTCTGTGCTGACATAACGCTTATTGACTCCGAAGAGGTCGATAAGGACAAGCACTGTCAGTGAGCCGATAAACATCCAGTCTTTTGGGAATGAGCCTTTAGCCTGAAAGAATGTGAGCAGGCAGCCGGCAATAATGAAAATCAGTGATCGCAGGGAGTCGGCGGAAACAAGCGAAAGACGTGTCTGAGCAACGGCATCGAGGAGGGTAGCCCAGGCGGGATTACCGAGAAGACCTTGTGAGGCAAGCATTTCGCGTTCTTGAATACTCATCGGTTCGCCGAATACAGATGGAGCGAGCCATCCGACAAGGCAGACGAGCGCGCCGAGTCCGAAGACGGTGTAGATCACATAACGGTTGTTTTTGAAGTAATCTTTTTCTTCCACCATCTGTTTGACAACCATAGCCGCCAGAAGGGGGATGCAGAACTCGATTATGACAAGGATGCTGGCAACGGCTCTGAATTTATTGTAGCCGGGGAAGTTGTCGATAAAGAAGTTGGTCAGCGAGGGGAAATTGTGGCCCCAGGCAAGCATGACCGAGAGGACGGAGGAAGCGAAGAGAGCCCATTTTACAGGGGTTTCGATTCTGCCGTTGACGGTGAACATAGCTAAAATGGCAAGTAGCAGAACAAACGATCCGACATAGACCGGGCCGTTGGTCATGGGCTGGTCGCCGAAGTATTGGAGGAAGTAGGCATCGAGTGCCGCCATCTCTTCGGGGGAGAGGTTTAATTCCTGCGCTTTGGGTGTCTGTGCGAGTGAGAGGGGTTTATTCTCGCCTGCCACAGGTTTGATTGAGGCGCCCCCTTTGACGTTGGGTATGAGCAGGGTGAATGTTTCGTCAAGACCGTAGCTCCAAGCGGTGATTGCGTCGCGGTCCATTCCTTGAGCAGCGGGGTTTCCGTTGCTTTTTGCGGTCAGCTCGGTGCTTCGTCCTCTGACTGTCTCTTTAGAGTATTGAAGGGAGTTGTAGAGGCTTGCTGAGTTTGCTCCGACAGCTGCACATCCGGCGAGGATAGCGATGGAGGTTGCAGCCACCCATTGTCTGATGTTTTTCTCTTTAATAGCAATCCACAGCCATGCGATGACGAGGAAGAAGATGACAAACAGGAAGTAATATGTCATCTGAGGGTGGTTGCTCTGCAGTTGCAACGCTCCGAAGAGTGCTGTCAGGGCTGCACCGGGGAGATATTTACCTCGATAAAGGAGCACAAGACCACCGATTGTCGGCGGAATATAGCTGAGAGCAAGGAATTTCCAGATGTGTCCGGCTCCGATAATAATAATGAAATAGGTTGAAAAGCCCCATGCCACAGAAGCGAATAATGCCAGTTTCCAGCGCATTTTCATGCAGAGGCAAAGGATGAAGAATCCCAACATCATAGCAAACAGAAGGTTGGCAGGGGAGGGGAGAAAGAGGGTGTAGACTTTCTGAATCCAGCCGAGCATAGTGTTTGCGGTATAGGTTGGTGCAATCTGAAATGTCGGCATTCCACCGAAGAGCGCGTCGGTCCAGCGGGTTGTCTCTCCGGTCTGCTCATGGAATGAACGTGCTTCCTCTCCATTGGCGATTCCTTGCATGATGTCGTGTTGTCTCAACACGTTGCCCTCAATGTCGTCGGGGAAGAAGAATATGAACGACACAACCGCGAGCAGCAGTGCCGCTAAGACTGTGTAGATAAGACCTTTCTGTTTCATAACTCTGATGTTGTCTGGTTAGTCAACGGGGTAGTCGACTGTAATGATTTTCAGAAATGTAAATTCTGTTTCTGGAGGAGAGGTGAGTAAAATAGCATTTGCGGACCGATGCAAGGAGCAACAGTCCGCAAATAAAATCAGTTGAATTGAAACTCTTTATCGGCGTCTGTTAGGATCAACTTCCAGTTTAATTTCGCGGCTGAATGATTTTTCAAGCGAAATGAGAGTTTCAGTTTCTGTCACACCCTGAATGTGCTGGATGTGATTGTTGAGTAGTTCCATAAGGTGCTGGTTGTCACGAGCGTAAAGCTTGATTAACAACGAGTAGGGACCGGTTGTGAAATGACATTCAACCACTTCGGGAATTTTTTCGAGGTCGACCACTACATCACGGTAAAGGGAGCCTTTTTCAAGTTTTACTCCGACGTAAGTGCATGTGTTATAACCAAGCTTCTTGTGGTTAACCTGATAACCGGAGCCAACGATGACTCCCATGTCTATAAGGCGCTGGATACGCTGATGAATTGCAGCACGCGATACTCCACAAACAATTGCTATATCCTTTGACGGAGTGCGAGCATTGTTCATGATGATGTTCAGAATCTTTTTGTCTAAGTTGTCTACTTTATCAAGCATGGTAGAAAATTTAGGTTTTTGCAAAATTAACAAATGTAGTGAAATCACACAAATTTTTCAGTTGATTTCAGCACCATAACATTCTTAAGACAATTAAAACCGACAATAGTTCAATCTTTATACCCAAAAAATATGGGTTGGGAGCTGAAAAAATTGCGTTATGTCAGATTCAATGTTTTTTAAGAACGGCTTTTTGCAAATTTGTAACTTATTCCTGCTGTCGCTAATCCTGTCAGAATGATTGGGAGCAGGCTCACAAAGATGTCGCTGATTATGAGTCTGACCGGATAGGCGGTTATAATCAGGGTGTCGGATGGAGCATTCAGCTTGATAAAACCGAAACGTTCCTGAAGAATCACGAGCAATGTGCCAAGCAGGATTCCTGAAATGCCTCCTGCAAGAGTGACGAAGATACTTTCCCAGGCGAATATTTTTCCGATTCGGCTGCGACTCATTCCGAGAGCTCTCATCGTGCGCATGGCTCCCTCTTTTTCGATTACAAGCACACATAGTGCGGAGATAATGTTGAATGAGGCCACGATTACGATGAAGAACAGAAGCAGATAAGTCATCCATTTTTCAATCTGAATCATCCGGAAGTTGTCGGATTGTTGCTCAGCGCGGTCAAGCACTTTGAAATCGTTGCCTACAAACCGGCTTATCTGTTGTTTTGCGGCAGGGATGTCGCTTCCCGGTTGCAGGGCAATCATAATGGCGGATGCCTCGTCGTCATCGCGCATCAGGAGGTTGCGCACGGTTTCTATTTCGGTGATTATGACATCGTTGTCGAAGGCAGCCTGGTCTGATTGAAAGACACCTGAAACTGTCAGCGAGTCTGTGATGAATCCGGCGGCAGGATTGGCAGGATTAAACCGACCGATTCGTTTGGGTGCGAAAATCAGCAGTTTCTCGTCGGTTCGAAAGAGGTTTGTGCGTGAAGCGACCCCTATCGACAGGAGAGCCGGGCTGTTTGCCGACTCATCGGCGGTTGTCGCGCTCAATGGTTTGGAGCCGTCAAGAAGCAGGGAGTCGATGGCAGTCAGTTTCCGATAGTCGACCGGATTGATTCCTAAGACTCTGACCGGGAGTTCCTGACTGTTGACAATCACCAGAGCCTGGTCTTCAAGCGCCTCCATGGCTATCTTCACATTCTTAAATCGGTTTATGGAAGAGGTCAGGGAGTCGCTTGCGGAAAAAGTCTTCCCTTCTTTCGGGATTACAATAAGGTCGGGCGAAAGGCGGTCAAGACGTTCGGTAAGGACGTCGCGAAAGCCGTTGAATACCGACAGGACACAAATAAGAGCGGCAGTGGCAATTGCCACGCCGCATATTGCCACAATCGCAATCGTGTTGACTGCGCTGTGGCTCTTCTTCCCTGTCAGATAGCGCAGGGCAAGCAGAGGAGCTACTTTTGTTTTCATTCGGAAGCGTCCGGGGTGTCTTTCGGAGCAAGCAGACGGTCGATGTTTTCGATATAGTCGAGCGAGTCGTCGAGATAGAACTGAAGGTCAGGACATTTGCGAAGCACGTCGCGAAGTTTCTGTGCCAGTTCGTATCTGACTGTCTTCGACTGTTTCTTGATGTTCTCAAGGATTTCACCACTCTTCTCCGAAGGGAAGATGCTGAGATATACTCTTGCGAGACTCAGGTCGGGTGCAACTCTGACGTTGCTCACGCTGACGAGCACTCCGCGAAGTCCGGATGCCTGACGGCGGAAAATCTCGCTTAATTCTTTCTGGATTACTCTTCCTATTTTTAATAATCTTTTTGATTCCATAGTTTATGTGTGTTTTTCCAATTATTTTTTAATAAAAACGCTGTGACCCCCTTTGTTGTTTCAGACAGGCAGGATTCGAATCAGTGTGAGACCGTCGCGCAGCGGAATCATCACCTCTTCACAACGATCGCTTTCAGCAACCATCCGGTTGAATCTCAGTATGCCGGCTGTTTGAGGGTCGTCGGCGTGAGAAGGTTCCACGACGTGGCCGTCCCAAAGAGTGTTGTCGGCAATGATAAACCCTCCGGGTCTGACGATGCGTAAGGCTTCCTGAAAGTATTCGGGATACTGACGTTTGTCGGCATCCATAAACATCATGTCGGCGGAAGCTGATTCCATGCTGCGGCAAATGTCGAGGGCATCACCAATGCGGAGGTCGATAACATCGGCAAAGGGAGATGAGTTGAACGAGCGTTTAAGGAAGTCTTCAAGTTCATCCTGATGTTCGATTGTTATCAGTTTCCCTCCTTCAGGCAGTCCTTCGGCAATACATAAAGCGGAATACCCTGTGAAGGTGCCTAATTCGACGGCTACGAGGGGACGTATCATTGTTGTCAGCATCTTCAGGAGCCGGCCCTGGATATGCCCCGAACACATCCGCCCATGCACCAGACGCAGATGAGATTCTCTAATCAGGTTGCGTAGGGTTTCCGGTTCGGGAGAGGAGTGCAGTTCGATGTATTCTTCAATTGTCATTTGTTCAGCAGATTTTCAGCGGCCATCCGATAACCTTTCCCTCCGAATCCGCATAGCATCGCCGAGACGGCGGAAGCGGTGACAGAAGTGTGTCGGAATGATTCGCGTGAATGGATGTTGGAGATATGCACCTCAATGACACGCACCGGCACTGCCCTCAAAGCGTCGGCAAGAGCGTAGGAGTAATGAGCCAATGCGCCTGGATTGATGATTATGCCGCAGCAATCGGGGTCAAAACCATATTCCTGCACCCTGTCGATGAGGTCGCCTTCATGATTTGACTGAAATCTTATCAGATTCACTCCGTTGGCAACACAAACCTTTTGGACATCGTCAAGTATTGAATCGAGAGTGTCATGGCCATATATCTCAGGTTCTCTTTTACCGATCAGATTCAGATTGGGACCATTGATGACGGCAACATATTTCGTAGTTAAGGCAAACTTCATTGTTCAAGTAGATAAGATTGTATTATAAATACGAATGAAGAAGGAAGGGAGGATTTAGGTTATAGGTCAGAGGTCAGAGTTATGAGGTCAGAGGGAGGGGAGGGGAGGTTATAGGTGAGAGGTGGTGGGGGAGATGAGAAAACGGAAAAAGAGCAGCAGGAAACCGAAGTTTACCATGCTGCTCTTTCCTCTCTCCTCAGCGGTGCGGACGGGACTTGAACCCGCGACCCCATGCGTGACAGGCATGTATTCTAACCAGGCTGAACTACCGCACCATTTTTGCATTTCAGTGAGCCCTCCGGCTCTCTGTCGGGTGTCTCGTTGTTTCCCGATTGCGATGCAAAGTTACAACCTTTTTTCATTCCCACCAAATTTTTCTGCAATTTTTTTTGAAAATTTTTTCGGTTTAATTTGATTAGATGTTGTAAGAGATTGTATAATAATTATTTATGGATTGAAAAATTTTTCAATTTTTTTTCATTTTTTTTGGTGGCGCATTGTGAAAACCTCTCTATTTTGCCCGATTTTTTTGAGTGGCGATTCTGTTTTTTTCAGTTTTGTTCATGTTTTTCAACCCAAATTTTCTTCTGAAATCTTATTCGAGATGATATTTTTTTGTGGCTCCGAACCATTTTTAGCTGTTTTCAGTTATATCATCATATTAATTCTTCACCTTTATCTGAAATGAAAAACACACTTCAACGCATTTTTTTCATAATTTTCACGCTCGGTTTGGCGTGCGCTTCCAATTTTTCGTCGGCTCAAAACACTTTTTTGGCCCCGTCGGTTGCAGTTGGCAGTCCCATTTTTACTTCTGAGATGACTTCGGCAGCCTCATCAGGATTGTTGGCTCCGGTTGCTGTGATGGCTACAGCCCACGATCTTGTGACAAAAGTTTATGGTATAGTGCCAGCATGCTCCGACCGTGCCGCAACAATTGATGATGCTGAGCGCAGACTGCATGTTTCTCCCTCGGAGGAAGAGTCAGGTGTCTGGATGAACTCTGAAAGCGGATATAAGGTGAATTATTATGGTATGGAGCCAAAGGTGAGTGCGATGGCTGTCTTCAAGGGAGAGCAGCTGACCGATTATGGTTATCTTTTCACTTTTCCTTATAATAGTGTCAGCAGAGATGAGATTCTTAATGCTCAGGCACAATTCTGCGGCTCATTACTTCAGGAACTTTCAGACATAGGAGCTGAGCTTCAGAATAACCTGATTGTTGATAATGACGCGATGAACGATGTGCTGTTTAATGTGGCAGGCATTTATGACGGTTCGCAATTGAGGATGAAGTTAATCGACGAGAAAGGAAGCGGAAGTTCCGATTCAGAGGGAACATTCATACTCCTTATGACAGTGCGCCCCTGAATCAGTTTATCTTTTCAATATTTCAGTTTGTACCTTCAATATTTTTGAATAGTCTCCATCCGGATGCGTCGCGATATAGAGCGGTGCATCCGTGTTGTGTCAGAAGACGGCATCGCTCGTAGGCGCCGGTATCGTCGGGCTCAAAAAGGGTGCTGTTGCAATCAAAAGCAGGAGGAATAGCCGACAGTTCCCGAATTTCTGTCAGTGATGAGCACCCGGAAAAAATCAATTCTCCGAGCATGGCATCGTTGGGAGGTAGTGTTGCCCGGCGAAGTGATGTGCAATCAGAGAAAGCGTAGGATTCCAAAGTTGTGACCGACTCCGGAATAATTATTTCCGTAAGGGAGACACAGCGGCTGAAGGCGTTGTTTTCGATTGTTGCCAGTTTTGACTGAGGCAGGGTTATCTCTTTTAGCGACTCGCAATAGGCAAATGAATGAGCACCGATTTTTTCGAGAAATTTCGGTAATCGAATCTCGGTCAGCGAATCGCACCATGCCGCCATGTAACGTGGCGTTGATTTAACACTTTCAGGAATTGCAAGAAGACGCAGATTCTGACATTCTCTGAAGCATCCCTCTCCGAGTTCGCTCACAAAGTCGGGTAAGATGACTTCCCTAAGATTCCCGCACCCCATAAACGCATATTCACCTATTTTAAAGTTTGCAGACTGGCGAGGTTCAAATATGATTGTTCTCAGAATCTGATTGTCGGCAAACTCAAAGGGTGCTATTGAGTCAGTCAGGGCGTCAATATATAAGATGTCGCCTTCGAGGCGCGGTGCAGAATGTATTTCGCCTGTTCCTATAGATAGCAGAGAGAGGAGGAGAAGGGTGAAGTTGTAGAGGTATTTGGAAGTCATAGTGCAAAAGTACCGAAAAAAATTAGTAAATTTGCACTAATCAAGTGATAATTATGACAGTCAGGACTCATAAGCTCAAGAAAATAATAGATATTGTGGTGCGTTACCTCGTGCCGGTCTTTCTGACGGTGCTTCTTGTGGGGTATATGTTCCATAAGGTCAATTTCGGGGAGATGATGGCAATTATTTCTCAGGGAGTCGACTATTGGTGGATTCTTGCAGCGATGATTCTGAGTGTTTTTTCTCATATTGTCAGAGCGTTAAGGTGGCGATTGCAATTGCGGTCGTTGGGGGCGACTGTTCCGTTTATGGCATTGTGCTGTTCGATTTTCGGATGTTACGCCATGAATCTTGTGTTGCCTCGTCTCGGAGAGTTCTGGCGATGCACCTATATATCCCGCAGGGGTCGGATTTCATTTTCGACTGTATTGGGTTCGATGGTGGCCGACAGGTTGATGGATTCACTTACGGTTTTATTTCTGCTTTTGCTGACCCTTGTGGTGGCAAATTCGGCGATAATATCGTTTATGGACCGTTATCCCATTGGAAGGGATATGCTTTCTCTTCTTTATTCGCCCGTTTTCTGGGGTGCTTTGATTCTGACTGTTATTGCAGTCATAATGATATTGAGACATTATGGCTCCACCGGACCGGTCAGACGTTTGAAAGGGTTCGGCAGCGATTTGTGGAAAGGTTTTTGGGCGGTGTCGAAGATGAAGGGCAGAGGTTTGTTTCTGTTTTATTCCCTATGTATCTGGGGCTGTTACTTCATACAGCTCTATGTGGCCTTCTTTGCGTTTGATTTTACAGCCCGATTGTGTGCCGAAAGTTCGTTAGGGTATGGTTTGGTGCCATGTCTGGTTGCATTTGTTCTTAGTTCGATCGGTATGGCAATCCCCTCAAACGGAGGGTTGGGACCCTGGAATCTTGCCATAATGTTCGGTCTTTCGCTTTATGGTGTAACCGAGGCGCAGGGCACTGCCTTCTCGATGCTCCAATGGTCCGGTCAGACAGTCATGCTCATTCTTCTTGGTGTTTTCACCATGATCTATATATTTATTGACGATAAGAAGCGGAATCGCGCATTATCCGTCTCTTAAAATAGTTATATAATTTTCAGATATTTCAGAATATGCTGTTTAACGATCCTGAAGAAAAAGATAAGGAAGATAATGATTTTTTTGATGGTCCCGACCTTCCGGAGCCTGAGGAAAAAGAGAAGAAGAAGAAAGAACCGGAATTGACTCCCGACGACCCGTTGTATTGGGAGAGAGAGTCTGAATGGGAGCATCTTCAGGTTGTTCATGCGCCCGGAAAGCGTATGAGAAATATGGTTACGCTCTGGGGTGTTGTCGGAGTGTTGGCCCTTGTCATCCTGATCACATTCTATTTCCGTTATCTCTCGCCCTACGTTCAGGAGGCGGTGCAATATGGGTATGTCGAGAATATTGAGAAACGCGGCACACTTTTCAAGACCTATGAAGGCGTTTTGTTGCCGTATAAGGAGTTGCACGACACCACACGCACCTACACGAGCGATTTTGTCTTTACGGCAGCCGATGATCACGTGGCAGCCGATTTGAAGCGACTTCAGAAAGCCGGGTTGCCGGCGCGCGTGGAGTATAAGAGTTATCATGGCACGCTCCCGTGGCGTGGTGAGGCAAAGATTATTGTATTGAAAGTTGACACGGCAGATGCTCGCAAAATACTTCCTCCGGACCGACGTTAATCATCAGGCAAGGGGGAGGTTTGCTCCGTCGCCGACCGGGAGGATGCATCTTGGGAATGTCTGTGCGGCCCTTGTGTCATGGCTATCGGTTAAGATAAAGGGCGGGAAATGGATTCTCCGTATAGAAGATATTGATTCGCAGAGGTCTCGCGAGCAATATGCCAGGCTTATCGAAGACGATCTGCATTGGCTCGGTCTTGATTGGGATGAGGGTGGCTATGATGAATCAGGCAGTTGCGGCCCGTTCAGGCAGAGTCTTCGCACGGAGTATTACGAGGAGGTGCTTGAATCGCTTCGCTCAAAAGGACTGGTGTATGACTGTGGGTGTACGCGAGCTGAATTGCGTGCAGCCTCCGCTCCGCATGCCGACGACGGAAGAGTGTTATATAGCGGACGATGCCGTCCGAAATCGGTGGCTGATAATTGGAATCGGTTATGTGAGGGCTTACCACCGCTGACACTTCCCGATGATTTCGGGAGAGGTGCGGCGAGAATATATGCTCCCGATCTTGATATATGTTTCGACGACGTGATATGTGGGCCACAGAGTTTCAATCTCGCCAAGGAATGTGGAGACTTCGTATTGCGCAGGCGTGATGGCGAGTGGGCTTATCAGCTGGCAGTAGTGGCTGATGATGTGGCAATGGGAATAACCGAGGTTGTGAGGGGTGAGGATCTTCTTCTCTCAGCGGCTCAGCAAATATACCTTATGCGTCTGCTGGGAGCGCAACCACCGCAGTATGCTCATTTCCCTTTGCTGCGTAATGCTGCCGGACAAAGACTCTCAAAAAGAGACGGAGCAATGAGCCTTGAAGAATTACGAACTACACAGACGCCTTCTCAAATAATCGGTACGCTTGCCGGGATGACCGGCATCATGCCTGATTCAACTCCCGTAACACCGTCTGAAATCTTATCTCACTATTTACGTTCAGAATGACATCAAAAGAGAATTTGAAGGGGTATCTGCTTGCTGCAGTGGCAGCGGCTGCCTACGGCACAAATCCTGCGTTTGCGATTCCACTTTATGAGCAGGGCATGAATCCAAACTCCGTGCTTCTTTTCCGTTATCTGCTCGGAATACCGATGATTGCGTTAATCATGAAGATTAAGGGAGTTTCTTTCGCTCTGCGCAGGACGGAATTTTTTTCTACGGTCGTTCTTGGATTACTCATGGCAGTCTCATCTCTCACTCTTTTTGAGAGTTATAACTACATGAACTCAGGGGTTGCCTCGACGTTGCTTTTCGTCTATCCGATAATGGTGGCCGTGCTTATGATAATGCTCTTTCATGAGAAGCTGCGCCTATCGGTTGTTGTATGTCTTATGATTATGACCGGCGGCCTATGGTTGCTCATGAAACCTGCACCGGGAGAGATCTTGAGTCCGATCGGAGTCTTGCTTGTTATGGTATCAGCCGCGACGTATGCCATATATATTATAATGGTGAACGTTTCCGGGAGTCTGCGCTCCATGTCGGCACCGGGATTATTGTTTTATGTGCTCTGTTTCGGGACACTCTTTTATATCCTTCTGATTCCGTTTGGATTTGAACTGACAGTGCCCCAGGGAGTAACAGGTTGGGGCGGTGTGATAGCATTGGCAATAATCCCCACAGTAATCTCACTTGGCTGCACCACTATTGCCATACAGCTCATCGGCTCGACCCCTACGGCAATTTTCGGAGCACTTGAACCGGTGGCGGCAGTGGTGTTAAGTGTGACTTTTCTCGGACAGACCATCAACACACGCGAGATTATCGGAGGAGTGCTTATCGTGCTTGCCACAACAATAGTAGTAGCGTTTCGGGGTTCAAAATGAGACTGTTATAAAAATCAGTGTAAAAAAGTTAAAAAAATATTCCGAATAATTTGCATAGAAAAAAAATAGTTTGTAACTTTGCACTCGCAATCGGGAAGCCGATTGTTGAATGAAATATTCAAGGAGAGATGGCAGAGTGGTCGATTGCGGCGGTCTTGAAAACCGTTGAGGGTCACACCTCCGGGGGTTCGAATCCCTCTCTCTCCGCAGTTTCAAATGGCAAGCTCGCTGAATTTCAGCGGGCTTTGTTATTTTCATGGGTGTAGTTTTTTAATTGAAAACCGTTGATGGTCACTCACAATAGCTTTGCGGGGGTTGAATCCCTCTCTCCGCAGTTTCAAATGATGAACCCGCTGAATTTCAGCAGGTTTTCTTATTTTCGGCAATATATGTCCACGAATTTGGACACGGGAAAACCTATTTTTAACACAAATCGACCGGTTTTTAATGGCGGCCGACTGTTTATTGATAGGTATACATTCTTTCCCGTATGCTTACTGACTATTAGTATGCTTACTGACTATTAGTGATAAATGAAAATACCACCCATTTTTTTTTGAGTGGTATCAGAGGTTGTCAAGCAATATACTGACTACTATTCTATATATTACTTGAAATTATCTTAATCTTGTCTTTACGACTCCAGATAAGCTATAAATTCGTCAGCTGTCATTATCTCCATTTTGGAGAAAGCTGTAAGTTTCTTACCAAGATCTTTGAATGATGCCCCCACATGGTAGACTGTATCATCTATGATTAGGAAGCGGTCGTGTGCCCGACGGAACGTTTTTATTTCAATTGGAGCATATTGAGCATTGTGACGTTCTAAATCCTGGCGTAATGTCCTGCTGATTGATGGTGTGAAGATTGTTGCGGATACTTCGGGTGCTCTTTTATCAAGTTGAACAAACACTGAGTCGTCAATATAATTGTCAACCACAATGATACGGTTCTTGGCACTGCGGATGAGATCGCACATTAGATTATACGCGTCAAATATCTGTCCGTCATAGATGATTCCCTCTTTAGGGGGTAGTGATGTCCTAACAAAGAAATCCATTCGGTTGCTCAGTTCTTTTATTTGGTTATCATGTTCCGAAAGTCTATGATCAATCCGGCTTTCCATGTGCATCAGTCGTTGATTGATAATGTAACCTCGCAATAGATATTCCTTCAAGACCTTATTAGCCCATTGGCGAAATAAGGTTGCATTTCTGCTGTTTACCCTATATCCCACTGATAATATAGCGTCAAGGTTATAATACTTTGTGGTGTAGCGTTGAGTGCCATCGTTTCCCATATGTTCCAAAATGGAACATGTGTTATTCTCCTCTAATTCACCTGATTTATAGATATTTGCGAGATGCTTTGTAATGGCCGGACGTTTAGTGCCGAATAGATCGGCAATTTGCTGTTGGGTCAGCCATACTGTCTCATTCTCCAGACGGACTTCAAGCTTAACGGTTGAATCAGGCTGGTAAAGAATTATTTCATTGTCTTGCGATGATGGCGTAAGTGGTATAGGAGTATTCTCGTTCATATTGCAAAATTAACGAATATATTTGAGATTATCGCGATAAATGCCAGAGAGTCAAACAAAACAGCTCATAGAATTAAGTTTGACGCTATCGGCAATGTCGATATAAGGCTTCATAACCTTGTAATCATTATGCCACGTCCATTTCATTACGCCGTTTGGTGGTATTCTTCATTATTTGCCATTCGATACACCAATCGCTCAAAGCGTTGAGAAACGGCATAACCCTTCATTAGATAGTCTTTAATCATCCTATTAGCCCATTGGCGGAACCTATAGCCAACGGAGATAATGAAATCAAGGTTATAATATTTGGTCTTATATTTCTTACCATCAGAGTCAGTAGTCAAGTAATCCTTGACTACTGAATTACTATCGAGTTCACCTTCTTTAAAGATATTGCTGATGTGAAGGATGATATTCTGTTTAGAAGTTTGGAATAATTCTGTCATCTGCTGCTGGGTCAGCCATACAGTCTCATTCTCCAGACGGACTTCAAGCTTAACGGTTGAATCCGGTTGGTAAAGAATTATTTCATTGTCTTGCGATGATTCGAGCGAGATAAATGAATTTTTCGTTCTTATAGGAAGAATTTACAAAAATCTGTCATATTATGACTTTAACGCGCAGGAAGTCAGTTGGAACGACGGTGAGTTAGGTAATACATGATGATTGATAGGGAGGTCAGGAATTGAGGTGAAAAAATTTTGAGTTGTGGCCTAAAAAGTGATGAATTTTTTTGAGTTGATTAAACCGGATGTTATGTCATGCTGTTATAGTGACATAGGAATCACTATAAACTTATTTTTACTATGAAAGAACTTAAGGGATCCAAGACAGAAGAATGTCTGAAGATGGCTTTTGCCGGAGAATCTCAGGCTTGTGTTAAATATAGCTTCTACGCTAAGAAGGCGAAGAAGGATGGTTTTCAGCAGATTGGAGCTCTTTTTGAGGAAACAGCTCACAATGAACACACACATGCTAAACTGTGGTTTAAGCTTCTGCATGATGGCGATGTTCCTTCAACACCCGAAAACCTGAAAGATGCGGCTGCCGGTGAAGAATACGAATACACAGATATGTATAAGGAATTTGCCGCTATCGCTAAGGAAGAAGGGTTCACTGCGATTGCCAAGACTTTTGAGATGGTTGGCGAAATCGAACGTACTCACATGGAGCGTTATCGCACTCTTCTGAAGAATATCGAAGATGGTCTTGTCTTCTCTCGTGAAGGTGACCGCATGTGGATGTGTCGCGAATGTGGTCATATCCACGTTGGAAAGAAGGCTCCTGAAATCTGCCCTGTCTGCAAGCATCCTCAGGCATATTTCGAGCTTCGTCCTGAAAACTATTGATTATTCTGTAATCAGACAAGATATATTTCCAAACAAGAAAAGAATCGTATGCTCTTATCGGAGCAGTACGATTCTTTTTTTGTAAGTTATTTGTAAAAAAACACCCATTCGTCATTCTGCTGACTGAATGGGTGTAAGAGTTGTAATTGATCAGGATGGGTTATCAGTGGCATCCGCATCCGCCGTCGCCACAGTTGCCGTCGCCACATCCGCCGTCGTGGCAACCGCCACCACCGCAGCCGCCGCAGCAACCGCCATGTTTGGGGTTGAGTTCTTCCTCAGTCGCCGGGCGAACCTCCTGCACCTGACCTTCAAAATTGACGGTAAGACCGGCAAAAGGATGGTTAAAATCCATCACAACAGCTTTATCGCCAATTTCCTTGACCGTTCCTGTCACAGTATAACCCTCGGCAGTCATCATCGGGAGAGTAGCGTTGACTACGACTTCTTCGGCAATCTGACCGTCGCGCATGAAGGCTTCGACCGGCACTTCAATCACATTATCCTCTGATCTGTGGCCAAAAGCTACTTCCGGAGGGAGTGTCACACTAAATTTATCGCCGGCTTTAAGGCCTTTGAGAGTCTCGACAAGCCCCGGAATCACTTCCTGCGAAACACCGTAGACCATTGCATCGGGTGCATTTTCAGAAGCTTCAAACAATACGCGACCGGAGTCATTATCAGTTACTTTATAGGAGAAGGCAACGAATTTGCCATTGCTGATTGTTTCGTTCATTTTTTGTTTATATAGTGTTTAATTATAATTTAAATTCAGATGTGATTATTACATTTCCACGATTGTCTCATCAGTTTCATTGACATCATCATCGTCTTCATCATCTTCACCATCATGTTTCAGCAAATACTGTTCCTGAATCGTGCCGACGTTAAAATAAAATCCCGGAGATGTTTTTCCACGCAATCGTTTGGCTGTCTCTGCATCGGGTTGCACGGTAAGATAGTCGAATCCGGGCTCTATGAAATCAGCGTCGACAGCCTCATATCCGAGCACCTGGATAATGTCATATTCGTGCATGGGATAAATGACATACCATGCGTTTTCCATATCTTCGCCCGTACCGGTTGATTTGATAGCTCCCAGAAGATGTTCAAGGCGATACTCCCAAATCTTGGCGCGCATATCTTTTCGTTTCTCCTTGAGGACATGCACCAGAAAAGACATCTGACGAAGGTCGAAAGGGTTATCCTTAAGCGCGAGGTCGGCATATTTCGTTATGGTGTCTATTTCAGCTTTTGTGTGGGTTGTTTTCAGTCGGAGCGAATCGGTCACTTTTGAATATTGCGACTGGCGGTAAGGGTCATAATCTTCCTGAAACATATAGCCAAGATAGAAATAACGATACTCCTCCGGGGTCATCGTTGTGTCATTACGCTGATATTTTGCCATCAGCTTAGGGAAATAAAACTTGCCGGAAGGGTCGAGAGTTTGCTTCCTGATGTGTTCAAGGTCAGGTTTTTCGACAACGATTTTTCGTTTGTTCTTAGCCGCCGACGAGTTTTGTGTTGCGGCAGAGATAACCGGCACAGTCATTATGAGGAGGAAGAGTGGAAGCAGAAGAGTATTTAGTTTCAGGACTTTTTTCATAGTGAATTAATCAATATGCAACGATGTTGTTGAATATAGCGAGCGATATTACACACACCACACCCGGAATCATTACGGTAATTGCAATCGGAAACCCTTTTGCAAGGAGGTAGCGGAAAAATCTGTTGGAGCCTTTCGCGAGCTCATTGCCGTCGGGGGTTCGGGTGAAGAGGAGGTAGCCCAGAAAGATTCCGACACACACGCCAACCATCATCGAAGCGTAAAGCATTGACATATTGACGGAGACAGAGAAAGCGAGCAGACCCACAGCCATCCCGGCGAAAGCACCGATTGTCATGTATCCGACACCTCTATGCTGAGCCTTGACAGCATCAGGTTGCAACCACGAGGCAGTCACCACCACAAGTGTCATGCAGAGCCAGGCGGTCAGAATTGTCGAATTTATCGGGAGGAGCGCACGCGATGTGGCAGAATCCTTGGCAAGACTAAGAATAAACAAGGCAAGAAATGAGACCGCAGGGGCTGCCATTTCGCGCTTGAAAAGCATCCAGAAGGATGCAAGCCATAAAACCGCTGATAATATGATGATGAAAACCATGAGCAATCCGTGTTAATAATATTCTATATCATATAAACGCAAAACAGGGCAAAAATATTCAATTTCCGACCTACTTTTTAGCATCAGGATAAGCTATGCGCGAATGATAAATGGTTGCTAAACGGTTTTTGAATGTCTCTTTTACGGTTTCTATGTCGCGGAAAGAGATGGGCGATTCACTGTAAAGACCATCGGCAACCTGCGAATCTATGATTTTGTTGACCAGAGTGTCGATCGACTCCTTGGAGTAATCTTTCAGCGAACGGGATGCCGCCTCCACGCAGTCAGCCATCATCAGAATCGTTGTCTCTTTAGAGCGGGGGTTTGGACCGGGATAAGTGAATGGTTCCTTGGAAATTTCTTTATCCGGATTCTCATTTTTGGCAGTCAGATAGAAATATTTGGCAATCCCACGTCCATGATGCTGAGAGATGAAATTGCGTATGACGGCCGGGAGATTCTCGCGCTGAGCAATTTCAATTCCGTTTGTGACATGAGATATGATCTTGCGTGCGCTCGTTTCCGGACTTAAACCATCGTGAGGGTTCACACCATGCTGATTTTCTGTGAAGAAGACGGGACTCTCCATCTTTCCTATGTCGTGGTAGAGGGCGCCGGTTCGCACCAGCTGAGTATTTGCTCCGATAGCGCGGGCAGCCTCCGCTGCTAGAGTAGAGACCTGCATGCTGTGTTGGAACGTGCCCGGAGCCACCTCTGCCAGACGTCGGAGCAGCGGGTTATTGATGTCGCTGAGTTCGACAAGAGTGACGATTGAAGTGAAGCCGAAAATCTTTTCGACAATCCAGATAAGCACATAGGCAAACGAAAGAATGACAGAGTTGATGAGGTAGATGCTCACCATGCGCAGAGAGATGACATTTTGTAGCTCACCGGTTTCCATAACATTCAGGGTGATATGGCAAATCAGATAAGTGATGAAGGTTATGGCAGCCGTTCGCAGCAATTGAGAGCGACGGCTGAGCTGACGCAGACTGTAGGTTGCAAGGATTCCCACCACAAGCTCTGTGAAGATGAAGTGCATTGTGAAGGTTGCGACAATCGCCGTCATAATCACCGTTATGAGGAGAGAGAAAATGGCCGTTCTTGAGTCGAAGAACACAAGAATCATGATAGGCACCGTAGCGAACGGCACTATGTAAATTCCATTTGTAAACAGCTCAAACATCCATATAGCAAACATCACAAAGAGAGTGATAAACACCATTACGAAAGTCACACTACGCGTGTCGTTGTAGACGTTAGGACGATAAAGTCTCAGGAAGAGCATCATGATTGAAATGAGGATTGCGACGTAGGAGGCCTGTGCGAGAATCATGTAGACTACGTTATGGTCGGAATCCTGATAGGTCTGAAGCATTTCCTGATAAGTGTTCAGATTCGTATAGATTTGCGGGGTGATTATCTCGCCTCTATCAACTATGCGTTGCCCCTTCTTTATGACACCGATTGCGGCATTGACACCGAGATATTCCTGATTCCGATATTTATTATCGGCAATAGAATCGACAATGATGTTAGGCACGATGCAGCTTGTCAGCGAATGAATCTCTTCTGCCGACAGGCGCGAATGAGTTGTCGAACCGGCCACAAACAGAGTGTCAATCAATCGGAAGGCATCCGCTTCGGAAAGCATTTTTGAAGCGTCGATAGATCTGGCAGTATTATTTTCTTCAGACGAAGACATTTCGCGCAGGGTTGGATTCTTGCGGTTTTTCAATCTGCGCGCCATCACCTGATCGACGACTCCTCTCTCATAGACTTCCGACAGAAGCGACGTCAGCAGAGACTTGTCGGAATGAGGAACTTCCTGCGGCAGGCTTTTGGAAAATCTGGAGATGTTAGCCTCGGCAATTTTATCGTTGCGTTTCACAAACGGGATGAAACGAGCGTCGATGCTGTCTCTCATGGAGCGTACAGATGCCGAATCGCGCATGATTGGCATGTCGAACTCAGCCGTCAGAAGCTGATACTTCCATGGTTGATTCTCTTCAAACGAATATGACTGGTGGTCAGCCCTCGGAATCACGAGCATGATGAGCAGTATGCACGCGAGAGCAATCAGTATTTTAGGAAAATCTTTTCTTGAAAAAGCGTCTTTTACAGAAGTTCTCATATATTGTTTCGGGTAAAATCTTGTGGAAAAAAGAGGAGTTATAAGAGAGCCTTACGCAGCTTATTACGGGCTTTAGCAGTGCGACAGAAATTAATCCACTCAGGGCGAGGTTTTTGAGATTTAGAGGTTATAATCTCCACTCTGTCACCGCTGTTTAGATTATAGGAAAGAGGCACGAGCCGATGGTCGATTTTTCCGGCAATGCAATGGATGCCGAGCTCAGAATGGATAGCGAAAGCCAGGTCGAGCACAGTTGAGCCGGCCGGAAGTCGCATAATATCATCGGCAGGCGTCAGCACAAATATTTCTGAGGCCAGAAGGTTGAGGCGAATTGTTTCAAGGAAGTCGAGGGCATCCGGTTCAGGGTGTTCGAGAATATCCTTCACCGTGTTCATAAGCGAGTCAAGAGCGGGAGAATCATTTTTTTCATCGGGAGCCTTATACTTCCAATGAGCGGCATAACCGAGTTCGGCAATGTCGTCCATTTTCTTCGACCGGATCTGCGCCTCAACCCATTTCTCATCCGGGCCGAGCACTGTGGTGTGAAGAGCGCGATAACCTGTTGCCTTGGGATGTTCGGTCCAGTCTCTGAGTCTGTCGGCATGAACCGGATAAATTGACGCAATGATTTTGTGAATTTCACGACATCGGTCCACTTCCTCTTCCTCATTCTCATTTTCGAAGATGATGCGCACGGCATATATATCGTAGATTTCTTCAAAAGGGATATTCTTTTTCTTCATCTTATTGAAGATGGAATAAGGGCTTTTGATTCTTGACTTCACGACATATTTGAACCCGGCTTTATCAAGCTCGGTTATTATCGGCTCCATGAATCGGGATGTAACACTGTCGACATCCTTACGGCTGATTTTAAGCTTATCTTGAATGAAGCGGTAGTCGTCGGGGTATTCGCGGCTGAAAGCAATATCCTCAAATTCCCGTTTGAGCGAGAAAAGTCCGAGACGTTCAGCCAACGGAGCATAAAGGTAGAGAGTCTCCCGCGAGATTTTATTCTGTTTCTCCTTTCTGAGAGCATCAAGGGTGCGCATATTGTCAAGTCTGTCAGCCATCTTGACCAGCACCACTCTGAAATCGGTAGCCATTGAGAGGAGAAGACGTTTGAAATTTTCCGCTTCGACCGACGCCTTATCGCCGAAGATGCCACCTGAAATCTTGTGCACACCTTCGACAATCCTCGCCACACCCGGATTGAACATACGCTCAAGATCGCTACCGGTAAGGTCGCTTTCACGCAAGACTTCATGAAGCAGAGCGGCACAGATTGATGTTGAGCCGAGACCGAGTTCGGAAATTACGATACGGGCCACAGCCAGAGGGTGCATGATAAAGAGTTCGCCATTAAGGCGTCGACGCCCTTTGTGCACCTTCTTCGCAAGGTTGTAGGCACGGGTGATTATTTCGATTTTTCTGCGATGAGGACTGTTATAATAGGCTGTAATCAGGTCATTGAAGGCCTTGTCAGCCATTCTCAATTCCTCTTCTGTTTCGTCGAGAGGACAGAAAAACGGGTCGATAAGGCAGATATCTTTCATGATCGGTCAGGTTGTTTTTCAAGGATTTCAGAATAGAGAAGAGCGTATCGCTCAGCCATTTTGTCGATTGAGAACATATCCGCACGTCGGTAGCATTTTTCAGCCACCTCGGCAAAGAGTTTCTCATTTGAAAGCAAGCGGTTGATTTGTCGGGCAAGGTCTTCATGTTTTCCTGCTTTAAAGAGCAATCCATACCCGTCGACAACCTGTTTCAGTCCGTCGACATCAGATGCGACCACCGGCTTTCCGGCTGCCATTAATTCAACTGCAGTCAATCCGAACCCCTCCCAATTTGATGATTGCACACCGAGCAAGGCTCCATTGATGAGTTGTGGCACATCAGTGCGGTTGCCGAGAAAAGAGACTCTGTCAGCCACACTTCTTCTCACAGCTTCACGGCGACACTCCTCCAGATTCGGACCGTCACCTGCGAAAGCCACTCTAATCGACTTATCGTTGATTAGCGGGAGGGCGCGGATGAGGGTTTTCTGATCTTTACTTTCATTGAAACGAGACACCATCAGTATTGTCGGCTTCCCATCAGGAAATGAAGCCGACCCGGCATCGCGAATCTTTTCAAGATTGATTCCATTTTCTATTGTTATTATGCGTCGGCCAAGCGACGGACCTATCCAGTCAGCAAGTGCTTTTTCTGTCTGCGGACTGATTGCCACAATCTTCCGGTAAGCACTATAGACCATTTTTTCCGCGGGACGCATATATTTCTTATCCCTCCTTCGGTTTGAGGTTGAATGTTCCGTATAAACAAGCGGTGTCTTAAGCCCGCAGGCAGCCAGGGCACATTCATAGAGAGCCGGGAAGAGATGAACATGAGCCAAATCGTAGCGTGCGATATATTTTCTCAACTTAGGAATAAGGGCGGGAGAACGCAGATTGGCTATATCAAGGCTGATAATATTTATTCCGGCCTCGGCAAGAGCCTTTTCGATGTGATTATCAAGGCGTGAGAAAACCAGCACATCGGTCTTCATTCCACAATCAGAAAGCGCAGGGAGCAGCTCCGAGAGGAGTTTTTGAGCACCTCCGGTTTCAAGACGCGATATGATGTGAAGAATTCTCATGGTCAATGATTAAGATTATTGCGGTTTTCCCTGTCGAGATAAGGAGAAATGATGAGTTTGAGTATGAATTTCAATTTGGAATTATCTCTTGCAAGTCCAAGGCGTAAAGCTGTCAGAATGTTACGGATCTTATTGTGCCGGCTCATTTTGAGATAACTTTCCAGCAACTCTATTTGGTCAGCTGACAACTCATCGCGAAAGAAGTTTAGAAAATCAGACGTCGCGTTGAGATGTTTTGCATCCATCACCGGACGCGAATGATAGATTTTTCTCTTGATTCTCTCTGTCGGCGAAAGAAGAAGGTCAGTGTTGCCGGTGACATTGCGGTCATGCTGACGATAAAGAATCAGAGGAACCGACACATATCTTACTTCTCCAAAAGAGAAGGCAGCCAACTCAAGAAGATGGTCGTGCATGGCTATCTTCCCCTTGTAGCGCAACATGATATCCTTAAGCTGCCGGTTGAACATTGAAGAGCAACCGAGCACACCCGCTTTCTGGCCTAAGAGAGCAGGCAGGGAGCGAGGAGCCATATATGCACCTCCCTTACCGACGATACCCCTTGTCGGGTGCCAGTAAAGAGCCTCGCAATAGACCACTGCCGGAGTGCCCTGTGGAACTTTAAGGGCTTCGGTCAGCATTAATTCCACTTTGTTGTCAAACCAGATGTCATCCTGGTCGCAAAACATTATCCAGGAAGCTGTGGCAAACGAGAGAAGATGCAGGAAATTTTCGGTAGGCGACCCGAATTTTCGTGAATCATCAATGATAACGATTCTTGCATCGTGGCGAGCGAAATTTCTGATGATTTTCATGGTCTCGTCAGACGACCCGTCATCATGCACAAGGATTCTGATGTCACTGAAGGTCTGCATCAGCAGCGAATGAAGCTGCGATGTGATGAATCGTTCACCATTGTAGGTTGCGAGCAGAATATCGACCTGAGCCATTCCAAAAAGGATATTATTTGCCTAACCCCTCAAGTTGTTTACCATTGCTGACCTCCGCAACCCACTCCTCGTTGTCGAGATACCATCTGACAGTTTTTTCTATACCCTCTTCAAACTGCAGAGAAGGCTCCCATCCGAGTTCATCGCGCAGTTTGGTGCTGTCGATGGCATACCGGAGGTCATGACCTTTACGGTCGGTGACATATTTGATAAGGTCGAGACTGCTCCCCTCAGGATTCCCTATGAGACGATCTACCACCTTGATTATAACCTTAATGAGGTCGATGTTTTTCCACTCGTTAAAGCCCCCGATATTGTAGGTCGAAGCAGGTTTTCCCTTGTGGAAGATAAGGTCGATCGCGCGTGCGTGGTCTTCAACAAAAAGCCAGTCTCTGACATTTTCGCCCTTGCCATAGACGGGAAGGGCACGGCGTTCGCGAATATTCTTGATGAAAAGAGGAATCAGTTTTTCAGGAAACTGATAGGGACCATAATTGTTTGAGCAATTAGTAACAATTGTCGGCATCCCGTAGGTGTCGTGATATGCTCTGACGAAATGGTCGCTCGACGCCTTTGAAGCGGAATAGGGGGAATGAGGGTTATAAGGGGTTTCCTCAGTGAAGAAAGAGTCGCCATAGGGAGGTTCACCGTCAGGGTTTGTCAGTTCGAGCGCACCATAGACTTCGTCGGTTGAGATATGATAGAACATCTTCCCATCGAATCCTTCAGGAGACTTCTCCCAAAACTCCTTAGCAGCCTGAAGCAGAGAGAGTGTGCCCATTACATTTGTGCGGGCAAAGGTGAAAGGGTCGGATATCGAGCGGTCTACATGGCTTTCAGCCGCAAGATGAATGACACCGTCGATGTTGTAATCCTTCATTAAGGAGCGCATCTTTTCGAGGTCGCAGATGTCAGCTTTCTCAAATCTGTAGTTTGGCTTATCCTCGACATCGCGGAGGTTTGCAAGCGACCCGGCGTAGGTCAGCTTATCGACACACACAATCATGTAGTCAGGATAATTATTTACAAACCGTCTGACGACATGACTTCCGATAAATCCGGCTCCTCCGGTAATCATTATATTTCTTTTCATAATCCTGTCAATTATTAGAGAGTGAGAAAAAGAGGTGGCATCCCTGAGCCGACGGCCCGGCAATCAATACAGATTTTCGTTATAGTCAAACAAATCTACAGCATTTTCGAGCAGAGGGTGAGCCTTATCCTTATCAGAGAGAATAACCTTGTCGAGGTCGATTTTCCAATCGATGTCAAGGGCGGGGTCATTCCATGCGATGGCACCTTCAGCAGCAGGATGATAATAGTTGTCGCATTTATATTGGAAAACGGCATGTGGGGAAAGCACGGCAAACCCGTGGGCGAAGCCGCGGGGAATGAACAGACGACGGAAATTATCGGCCGAGAGTTCCACAGCCACATGTTTGCCGAAAGTCGGGCTGCCGCGGCGTATGTCAACCGCCACGTCAAGCACCGTTCCTTCAACCACACTCACCAATTTGCTCTGGGCATGGGCTCCGGTCTGATAGTGCAATCCGCGCACAACTCCGTAGGACGATGCGCTCTGGTTATCCTGCACAAACGTTATCGGGCGAACGAGTTTATCAAAAACTTTCTGCGAGAATGATTCAAAGAAGTAACCTCTTGAATCGCCGAAGACACGGGGCTCGAGAATCACCACTCCGTCAATATCTGTTTTAATCGCTTTCATGTTGAGTCGGTTTTGGAAGTCAGTAAGGTTGTCGGTAAGATTAAAATCAGCAGCTATAATATTCCGGACCGTTACGTTTCACGTCGTCAATGACTTTCAGGAGATATTTTCCATACTGATTTTTCAGCATCGGCTCAGCAACCTGTCGCATTTTCTCTTCGGAAATCCATCCTTTTCGATAAGCAATTCCTTCAAGACATCCGATTTTCAGGCCTTGTCTTTTTTCGAGCACTTCAACATATATCGAGGCCTCGGCAAGAGAATCATGAGTTCCGGTGTCGAGCCAAGCGAACCCTCTTCCGAGAGTTTCCACTTTCAGTCTTCCTTCAGCGAGGTAATGCTGATTGACGGTTGTTATTTCGAGTTCACCGCGGGCAGACGGTTTTATCTGAGCTGCAATGTCGACAACATCGTTGGGGTAGAAATAGAGTCCGACGACAGCGTAGTTTGATTTTGGATTTGCCGGTTTCTCCTCGATAGAGACGCAATTGCCGTTATTGTCGAACTCTGCCACCCCATAACGTTCAGGGTCATCAACCCAATATCCGAAGACACATGCCTTTCTTTCACGGGTTACGGCATCTGTGGCCGAACGCAGATTATTCACAAACCCGGCTCCATGAAAAATGTTGTCGCCAAGCACAAGGCAAACATCGTCATCGCCGATAAACTCGCGACCGATGATGAAGGCCTGAGCGAGTCCGTCGGGACTTGGCTGAACTGCAAATTGAAAATTCACACCATAATCAGACCCATCGCCGAGAAGACGTTTGAACCCCGGCATATCCTCAGGGGTTGAGATAATCAGAATATCTTTGATGCCAGCCTGCATCAGAACCGAAATAGGGTAATAAACCATCGGTTTATCGTAGATCGGCAACAATTGTTTGCTGACTCCTTTGGTGATGGGATACAGGCGTGTGCCGCTTCCTCCTGCAAGTACGATACCTTTCATAAATCCGGCGTTTGAATAGACAAGACATTTGCTCAGACCTCAATCCTCTTGGCAGAGATGTTGTCCGGGCAAGTGTGTCGTTTCGTTGTAATGTGCAAAGATAACAATAATAAAATTGGCTGCAAAATTAAATACAACCAAATGAGTCCTGTGTCATAAACCTTGATTACAACACACCCTCTCCTTCGCCTGCGAGAAATTCCCCTATCGCGCCCTACCACGGTACTTTCGCTCTCTCCGTATCGAGCGTATCGTAAAAATCTCATTATTTTTACTTTTATGTAAAATTTTTTCATAACTTTGCGTTATCATTATAAACGCAAGTCTTTATGAGCGAAGTAGAACTCCTTTTGGTAAACAGCAGCGAAAGTTGCACCATGTACACAATACAATTCCTGTCTGACGAACAGAGCGAATTTGAAAAATTCGTATCCAAATTCAGACAGGATGCCGAATTGAATCCTGATTTTCAAGCTATCATGCGTTTTGTAGAACAGATTTTATCTAATGGTGCATTGGAGAGATACTTTCGCAGAGAGGGTAAGATGAGCGACTCTGTTGTCGCTCTTCCTGTTCTGAAATCGAAACTCCGTTTATATTGTCTTCGCTTGACAGATAAAATCCTAATTCTCGGAAACGGTGATGTCAAGCGCAGCCGCACTTACGAGGAAGACGATACACTTCAAGGTTACGTCATTGACTTGCAGAAGTTTGAGCGGCTACTCAAACAGGAAGTTCGTGCTGGCAACGTGCAGATTACAGAAAAAGAGATACTGACTGATAAAACTTTTGAAGTATGAGAACTATAAATATATCATTACAGGAGATTTTTAACGAAATCCCGATTGAGAAACGCGAGGAAACCCGACTCTCGTTTGCTATTGCCAATAGACTTGCCGCCCTTATGCAAGAAAGAGGACTTAACAAAAGGCAGTTTGCAGAAGCTCTCGGCAAGCGTCCAAATGAAATTACACGATGGTTGAGCGGGGAGCATAATTTTACCATCTCGACCCTCGCCATGCTGTCGACTTTCTTTGGCAAGTCAATAATAAAAGTATGATAAAGCCGTGAAATTATAGACGATTTCTCCCTTGACCAGTTTGCTGATAACCTTAACGACCGGGAATAAATAATTTTGGAGTTGCGTTTGCACAGTTGGGCTATTGTCTGAATATAACGTGTTTATTCGGGCTGTTTTTCAGAGGAAGGTCCAGAAGAGATTTCTGGTGAGCAGCGGCAGCATGACATACGGTATGAATTGCACCCAATGGATGTAGAAGAACAATCCCAGATATGTCAGACCGTAAAGTGTGATGATAATCGTCTGCGGGATAATTCTCAGATTGCCGGGAGCAACAAATTTGTTTGATACAAATGCAAAATTTATCAGACCGATATATTTATACAATCGGAAAATTGTCAGAGATTTCACTGCTATCGGAAATAGAAGCACCATTGCAACGTTGAAGAAGAGCACCTGCTGTTTTGTGTTTTCACTAAGCACATACTGCGGATAGGAAAGTTGAATCACGGGTTTCTTCTTGGTCCAATAGCTGATGTAGGCAATGTTGCCGGCAAGCAGCATGACGATGCCCAGTTTGGTGGCAGTCGAAACTCCCTTGTCGTAGTTTTCGGATATATTCGACACACGTTCTTCAAACATTGACACTCCGAAATACATGCAGACAATCAGAAGCAACAGCGGAAGGAGATATTGTTTGATGTTTTCGAGCCGGAAGACATCTTTGTTCATAAACGGAAACACGAGATAGAAAAGCATAGTGACATGAATAGACGAAGCCAATACAACTGTTACACAATACTTTATAATGTCAGAACGTTTATCGGAGAATAACTTCGGAATGGCAAGAAGCACAATTGAGAAAGCCACGAAGTTTCTGAACTGCACAATGTCAAAATAGGATATGAAGAGCAGATAAAGAGACGCCACAAGCGAGCATCTGTCGGCATATTTCATTGTAAACCGGCAGTAGATTATGTAGGATATCGCTCCCAAAACGAGGTAGAACTGATAGAAAGATAATCCTAAATATCTTCCCAGAGAGCAGAGAACACTGTAACCTCCGTCGCGAAACTCATTTAGCGTGTAGATTGATTTATAGGCAGAGAAGTCAGGCGTTTTCGTATTCCACATGAGAGTCCAGGTGAAGACGAAAATTAAGATAGTGACTAATTTCGATCTTTGAAAAATCAGTCCGGATAAGCCTACAATCAAAAGGATATAGAGAAGCGCCATAGAGGATAAAGTTCAGAATTGAGGGGGCAAAATATCAAGGGAGTAAAGGAGAAGGCGGGGGAGAGGTCAGTCGTAGTTTTTCACAAAATCCTCGTAAGCCAACTTTATACCTTGCCGGAGAGGAGTCTTAGCCCTCCACCCCATTTTTTCTGCTTTGCTCACATCAAGGAGTTTTCTGGGAGTGCCGTTGGGTTTTGTAGTGTCCCAGATAATTTCACCATCGAATCCGACAATTTCAGCCACGAGTTTTGTCAGCTCCCCGATTGAAATTTCTTTGCCGGAGCCGGCATTGACCGTTTCATTACCATCGTAGACATTCATCAGGAAGACACAAAGCTCAGCCAGGTCGTCGACATAAAGAAATTCGCGCAACGGAGTTCCGTCGCCCCAGCAGGTGACAGATTCAGCCCCGCTCTTTTTCGCCTCATGGAAGCGTCGCAGGAGAGCCGGAAGCACATGGCTGCGGGTCGGATGGTAATTGTCGTTGGGTCCGTAAAGGTTTGTCGGCATGACCGAAATGAAATGGGTGCCATACTGCCGGTTGAGGTATTCGCAATACTTCAACCCGGAAATCTTGGCAAGAGCGTAGGCCTCATTGGTCGGTTCGAGCGAAGAGGTCAGAAGACAATCCTCTTTCATCGGCTGCGGAGCCAGACGGGGATAGATGCAGGAAGAGCCGAGAAACTGCAACTTTTTGACGCCATGTCGCCAAGCTGCATTAATCACATTCATCTCAAGCATCATGTTCATCCACATAAAATCGGCAGGCGCCTCGGCGTTGGCAGCAATTCCGCCAACCTTGGCAGCTGCAAGAAAGACATAATCAGGTTTTTCCGCCTCAAAGAAGCGTTCAACATCGGCCTGATTGGTAAGGTCCAGTTCATCGTGAGTTCTGACAATGATATTATCATACCCCTGACGCAGGAGTTCCCGACGGATTGCCGAGCCTACCATGCCACGATGGCCGGCAACGAAAATTTTGTCTTTCTTTTCCATAAATCCACTTATGAGCTTTCTTGGAAGCTGAATTATTTAACGATACCTTTTTCAAGGAATTCCTCAAGATTTGTCGAGGCCCGTTCTCCGGCGCGTTCCATTGCAACCTTCTTCATGTCATTATCGACCATACGGGCCACAAGCTCCTCAAAAGAAGTCTTTGTCGGATTCCACCCTAATTCCCTGCGGGCCTTTGAGGGGTCGCCGAGAAGGTTGACCACATCGGTCGGACGATAGAAGTCGGCAGACACCTCAACGATTACTTTTCCGGTTTTGGTGTCGATACCTTTCTCTTCGGCTCCGCTCCCTTCCCAGCGTAACTCGATGCCTACATTTCTGAAGGCAAGAGTGGCAAACTCTCTCACAGAATGTTGCTCACCGGTTGCAATTACATAATCGTCCGGTTTTGGTTGCTGAAGAATGAGCCACATGCACTCAACATAATCGGGAGCATAACCCCAGTCGCGCAGCGACGAGAGGTTTCCCAGATAGAGTTTCTCCTGTTTACCCTGAGCTATGCGGGCTGCCGCGAGAGTGATTTTTCGGGTGACGAATGTTTCGCCACGTCGTTCAGATTCGTGGTTGAAAAGGATTCCCGAACAGCAATACATTCCGTAAGCCTCACGATATTCCTTCACAATCCAGAATCCATATAGTTTCGCAACTGCGTATGGGCTATACGGATGAAACGGGGTCTGTTCATTTTGCGGCACACTCTCCACCTTCCCGTAAAGCTCGGATGTTGACGCCTGATAGATACGGCAAGTTTTTTCAAGACCACACTGTCTGACGGCTTCGAGTATTCTCAAAGTTCCGGTGGCATCGACATTGGCTGTGTATTCCGGCACATCAAACGAAACCTGAACATGACTCTGAGCCGCAAGATTATATATCTCGTCGGGGCGCACAGCAGCGACAACTTTCAGCAGGCTCATCGAGTCGGCCATATCAGCATAATGAAGATGGAAATTCGGATTCCCCTCCAGATGGACTATGCGTTCGCGGAAGTCAGAGGAATTGCGGCGTATCGTGCCATGCACATCATACCCCTTTTTAATAAGGAATTCAGCCAGATAACTACCATCCTGACCGGTCACTCCGGTGATAAGTGCTTTTTTCATGCTGAATGGAGAATATTAGTTGATATCGAATTTCTCAAACTTGGAGTGTTTGCTCTTAAACTCCGGCACCGCCTTTTTCATCTCGATGACCATATCGTTGATTTCAACGGAGCGGGCAAGGTCTCTGAGACGATTGACAACCTCAACGGCATCATCGTAGGAATATTCGCGCACTTGAGCCATGAAAATCCTGCTATGACTTGTCGGGAGAGTATTCTCTTTCGATGCGAGAACTTCTTCATAAAGTTTTTCGCCGGGGCGCAGACCGGTGTATTTTATTTCAATGTCGGTACCCGGTTTGTAGCCTGCCAGTTCAATCATTCGGGTGGCAAGGTCAGCAATCTTCACCGGAATACCCATATCAAAGACAAAGATGTTGGTGTCTTTACCCATCACAGCCGCTTCCATAACCAGACGACACGCTTCGGGAATCGTCATGAAGAAGCGATTAATTTCCGGATGAGTGACTGTGACCGGACCTCCGCTCTCAATCTGCTGTTTGAAACGAGGAATCACCGAACCGTTTGAACCCAGTACATTTCCGAAACGTGTGGTGATGAAAGTGGTTTTACCCTTCTTCTTTCCTCCCTTTATCGCCAGACCGAGTGACTGCACATATATTTCGGCAAGACGTTTGGTGCATCCCATGATATTTGTGGGGTTAACCGCCTTGTCAGTCGAAATCATAATCATTTTTTCGCAATCATATTCAATACATTTGTCGGCCACGTTACGAGAGCCCTCGACATTTGCAAGCACAGCCTCACAAGGATTCTCCTCCATCATCGGCACATGCTTGTAGGCAGCGGCATGAAACACGAGGTCAGGGCGATATGTGCGGAATACGTAGTCAAGACGTTTCTCCATGCGGACGTCACCGATGATGGTTTCAAAATCAACCCAGTTGAAATTGTCTTCAAACTCCAGACGAACATTATGCAACGGAGTTTCGGCATTGTCGAGCATAATCAGTTTACCGACCTGAAGGTTTGCCAGCTGGCGGCAAAGTTCAGAGCCGATTGAGCCGGCCGCACCGGTTACAAGCACGGTCTTCCCCTCAAACTCACGCTTCACTTCGTCGATGTCGATATCAATTTCCGTTCTGCCGAGAAGGTCTTCGATACGGATGTTTCTGACATCCTTTTTGTTGGAATTGCCTAATTCGTCGATTGATGGGGCAACAAGAAGCTTCAGACCTGCCTCACGGGCATATTTTACTATTCCATGCTCCTCATCGTGGACTGTGGCAGGTGAGGGGAATAGAATTGCAGAAGCCTCGGTGTGACCGCTCACTCCGAGAAGCTCCATCAAAGAGTTGGTGGCATAGACATGCACACCACGCACGAGTTTCCCCTTGCTGCTCTCCTCTTTGGTTATTATGCCCACAACCTCGTAGGATGTCGACTGTTCGAGACGCATGAGCAGAGAAGCTGATTTGTCTGACAATCCGTAAATTAACACCTTTGTCGGAGTCACACCTCTGTCGGTCGAGAGAGCGCGTTTGCGCAGGAGGTCATACACCAGCACCATTGCTATTCGTATGATGAGCAACGAGGCGAGAGTGATGAAAAAGTCAAACAGAATTGCAGCCGTAATCAGAATGTAGGAAGAGTGAGCCGGTGCGGAAATCAATATGAACGCAACGAGAAGCACTTCCTTTCCAATTACAGCATCTATAAGATCTGCAAGCTCGCGAAGACTGCTGTAGCGTATCACCGCTCTGTAACTGCGGGTGATGATGAAAGCCACAATCGATGATATTGTGGCACTTATAATCCATGCCGCTGAGAATGTATCGTCTCTGAAGAAGGATGAACCGACCTCGCTCATAAGCACAAGAACGATGAGTGATGACAGCACGGAGACAATCACATCTATCAGGAAGACTATTGGAGCACGCAGATAACTGCGGGTTATTTTAAGGATTCCGTTAATCATAGAATCATTGTATGCGTTTCAAATGGTATAGATTGCCGAGGTTGCCCGGGGCGTTTAATGTGCAAAGTTACAAAAAAAAGTTCATACTCATCTGAATGACATTATAAAAACTATTTTATTACATAATTACGACTCGCGTAAGCTCTGTTTCCGAGTTTTCTTCGCTGAGGATATACTCTCCGCAGTCCACTCGGTTCCCTCCCTTTGCAGTGGGAGTCCATTGCAATATTTTCCCAATGGGTGAGCCAAGAGTGATTACAGTGTCATCAGATGTGTTTGTAACTTTATATTGTTTTGAATTATCAAGGTTATGAAATGTTATGAATCCTGTAAATCCGGGGTGAGCGACGGAAGGGTAAGGGTAGACCTTTTCTGTTGAACCGTTAATGGAGAACTCGTCAGGGAAGAACTCCTGAATCCCCGCTAAGGTTGAAATCATGAGAGAGTTGTTTTCCGGATTCCACCCTAAGGCAGTTACGGAATCGTCGGCAAGTTCGGAATTTTCAGTTGTCAGCTGTGCCAGGAGAGTAGAGGAGTCCTCATTGATGCAGAGGATTCCCCCCTTGTCGGTTCCAATCCATTTCCGGCCGGAAGTGTCGACACACATTGAAGTGGCACCTGAAACTTCCAGCATGACGGTTTTCCCGTTATACCCGGCTGCATCCTCAACCTCAAGTCGGTTCAGTCTGTTGCCGTTTTCAAGTATTGTGTGAGGGTCAAACCAGAAGAGACCCGATTGAGTCAGAAACCAGACCCGACCGTCGAAGGGGTCTTCAAAAAAGTCGGTAGCATAGTCATAAAGGCAGATTCTTCCTAACGAATCGTAGGCTTCCGTTATCATGCCTACACGGTCGTCGGAGGTATCTTGCGGAGTCCCATTATGGTCATAAACCATAACGGGCGACCCGTAATCGGCAGGTGTGTAGACAAGTATATTCCGGTTTTTCTCTGTGGTCAAAGGCACAAGAATCTGACGGTTGGTTCGGTCAAGTCCCTGCTTTATGTGAATGGTTTTCCACTTCCTGAATCCACCAACCGGATCAGAAGCTGATGCAGAAGCATCTCTGTCATTTTTCCCCCAATAGCAGAACATCACTTCATTGCGATGGCAATCAGTGCCCCAGAAATAGGCAGTCCACATATTTCCGTAAGCATCTGTCTTAGGCACTGTAAAGCAGCTCCATAGGGAGGCGGAAGGTGTGAAGATGTCAAGATTATCTGAAATCTTGACATCCTTTGGAGAAGACTGCGGTTTATAATTATTGCCGACAGTGATGTGAAGATAATCATCCGGAGCATCGAGATTCAGACGCAACAATCCGGTCAGGAACGAGCCTGAATAGATTAGCTCAGGATACTCCGGGTCAAATGCAATCCCGGCAGGATTGACGTGCACACCACGCGCACCATAATTTGTCAGTGCTAACCCGTATGATGTCCACACATTGTTTTTATATCCACAAAGGGTGTCATAGACTGGCCAGGAGACATATCCTCCGTAGGTTGTCGGCACAACAGGCCGGCACAACATTCCGTATTTCGGCGACCATACAAACCACTGTGCCTGATGAACAGTCGGAGCGTTGGGAAAAACGGGTGCAGAAAGATCATCCCAATCGTCCTCATGATTCTCCCTCAGAATGAAACCTTTTGCAGGGAGGTAAAACCAAAATCGAGTGCCATCGGAAGAAGCGGCTTTGCAACTCCTGAGATCTGAATCGTAAAGACTCGCTTCAACTGTCAATTCTTTAAAGGAAGATTCATCTTTGAATTTGCTGATCGCTTCTTCTTCGCCAATCGAAAGGTCGAAATCAATCCCCTTCGATAAGTGGAAAATATTGCTGAACTTGAAATTATATCCGTTGGAGGAGCGGGAGATTATCCCTTCGTATGGAGAAAACACTTTGTGATTCTCTTTCACCTCAGATAGAGGTGCTGTGTGGAGAGTGAAAACTTTTGATTCATTCTCATCTAAACTTCCGACGTTGATAGCGACACAACCTTTTTGAGATGATTGTGAGATGAAAGCGAAAGTATGCTCGGTCAACGGTGAGATTCCGAATAGGCAAGCCACTCTATTTCCGCTGTCATTAGCTGAGATGATAGCTTCGGAATCTCCAGTTGCGGAAAGTGGAGAGAACCCGGAGCAATCGGTAGGCAAATCTGACAGTTGCGCAAGATGTATTACAGGTTGCGCTCCCTTTTCGGGTGCGAATGAGGCGAGAAGGTAGTTTCCGACAGGGGCCGCTGAAACGACCTGTTGCGAAGAGGGAATCTCCGTTTTAAGGGAAAGTGAATCGGAATTGAAAGCGATTATTCCACGCGACGTGGCGACCCAGACAGTATTGTCAGTTGGGTTAAAGGAGATTCCGTTTATTGTGAAACGCGCCGGATTGACGGTGGTCATCAGATTTTCGCCTGTTGTGAAATCACCTGTGTCTGTCAATCGAAAGGATGTGCCGTCAGCAAGAAACCCGAAAAGGAATCCCCCTTCCGGAAAATATTCGCAATCTAAAATGCAGCCGAGGTTTGATTCAATCAGATTCTCAACCGGAAGCAGGTTGGCTGAAACAATCGGCTTGGAATTATCATGATAAAAGAGTTGCAGATATGGGGTGACGGAATTTGTCGGGGCATTTGCATCATACATCTGAGCATGCACCAGAAAATATGTTCTCTCAGCTCCGGGCATAATCTTCACGGCATGGTGAGGGTTTGATGAAGTGACCGTCTGCATTGCCGGATGAAATTTCCATAAACCATCAATGACGGCATTTGCACCAAACGCCGTCATAATGGTTAATATCAATGGGAGGATATATCTGGATGTGAGAGGCATAAAAAAACAGCAATGAGGGGAGTGAGAGAAGGTGAGAAGTAAGAGGTCAGAGTTATGAGGTCAGAGGGGAGAGAGGAGAGAGAATTACTCAACGACTCAGTTACCATGCTCGCCGTTGATGATGACAGAAATATTATTGAATTTCTTGGAGCCGGTCATTTCTTCAATTACGTTAAGCTCTGATTTATCCATTTCTCCGGCCGGGATAACGAGTAATGTTCTGTCGACATAACGTGCAATAATCATTGTGTCGGCAACCACATTTAGCGGCGGACAATCAATCAGGATATAATCATAGTCGAGTTCTGTCTCGCAAATCAAAGATTTGAAACGTTCAGTGTCAAGCAAATCAGTAGGATTGGGAGGTATCGTTCCGAGTGGCAGGACATCCGGAGCTCCGGCATTAGAGCGGATGAGTCGACGCCATTCGGAAGTCTTGCCTGACAGGTAGCTTGACAGACCTTCAGTCGGATTGCCGACGTAGGCGGAGAGCGCGGGATTTCTAAGGTCGCCTTCAATGAGCAACACGCGTTTCCCTTTAAGTGCGAAGGTCATGCCGAGGTTATAGGTGATAAAAGCATCGCCGGCACCCGGATTGATTGAAGTCACTGCAAGAACCATTGACGAAGTGTCGGGATCAGACATAAATTCAAGATTTGTCCTGACAAGTCTGAAAGCGTTGTTGACAGCATCTGAGTTGTCTCGATCAACAACCACCAGCGGTTCTTCGTCTTTTTTCGATTTCTTTTTGCCTAACAATTTTTGAATCAGAGAGTAACCTTTTTTCTTGCCTATATATGGGATTCCACCGAGGAATGGGATGTCAGCCTTACGCAAATCTTTTCCGGAATTAATCTTGGAATCAGATGCAACGGTCAGATAATAGTAAGCTGCCGGAATCGCAATGCCGAGGATTATGAAGATAGCAACAGTGATAATCTTACGGGGAGAGACGGGTTTTATCGGTCCGTTTGGCGGAGCGATTATGCGGAGATGATTGCTTGAGAATGCCTGCGACAGCTGAGTCTCTTCACGTTTCTGAAGCAGGAAGAGATAGAGTTGAGACATTACTTCCTGCTTACGCTCAATGGAGATGAGATAGTTGGCCTGATTGGGAGTGTCTGAAATTTTGGCATTTGCAATTTTCTGCTGTTTCGACATGTTGGAAAGAGAGGCTTTTAACTGTGCGATGTTTACGTTGATTGAGCGTAACACAGATTCTCTCAATCCTTTAAGGCGACTGTCGTAATCCTCCACAAGTGGGTTTGCGTCAGATGAGTTGGATGCAATGCTGTTGCGTGCCAGAAGCATTGAGTTGTAGTTTCCTATTTCAATTTCAAGCTGCGGGCTTTCAATGCCGGTGTTGATGGGGAGAACCTGATATTTATTCTTAGGATCCAACACATAATCGCGCACATAAGAAGTCATGGCAAGGCGATTCTGAATCTCCATGATCTCAGAATCATGTTTAGCGGCTTCGGTCATGTAGATTTCGGCAGCTGTCTTGAGGTCAGGCATCGAATGAGCTGCCTGATATGAGAAGATATCGGAGTCAATAACCCCCAGCTCTTTTTCAAGATTCGCAAGGCGTTCGGAAATAAACTTGGTCGTTGCCGACGACACCTCTTTTTTGTCGTCGAACCATTGCTCACGATACACGGCAAGCACAGTGTTAAGAATATCGACAGCTCTGTCAGGGCATGCGTCTTCGATTGCGAGTTCAACCACTTCAGCCTCATCGTTTACCAATTCCGCGCTCAGACGGTCACTCAGGTCAGCCACAATATCTGTGAGGCCACCCTTGGCAACCTTAATGTCAAGAGTTTCATCAATTTTACCTGAATAGACCGGATTAGGAGTGATTTTCAATCGGCCGGCAGGAGTTTTGATAACCTGATTGAAACGACCGGTAGCTTCAAAATCATGCTTCCTTACTTTAGTGTCAATGGTGTAGAACTTATCAATTGAGTATGAGCCGTTTGGCTGCACATAGATGCGGAATCCGGCTGCATCCTGCGGTCCGAGGTCAAGGAATTGCGCATTTATCGGAAGGTCTGTTCCGTAGAGGGGAGTGCGGTGGAGAAGTTCAATTCTCTGGGCATAGTTCATGGTCAGACCAAGACGATTGACCACTTCGCTAAGCACAGCAGGCGACTTCATCGCAATCAATTCGTTATTGACCTGAGTGTTTGAGCCGAGGAAACTGAACGAAGAGAGGGCACCTGCCATTTCAATAGCGGTGCTGCCGCCCATGTCCTGATCCTGAATCAACACTTGAGTGGAGCGGGCATACATAGGAATTTTACGCTCCACATATAGCAGTCCGATACAGAGGAATATAAGAAACGAACAAAGGAATGTGACCCAGTGAGAAGCACACACTGACAGAAAATCCGTTACAGAAAACTGATTTTCTGAAGGAATTGGTTTAGGAGCGTTGTCAGAACTCATGAAATGTGATTATTTGAAGATTAGGACACACATTGACGTTAATACAGATGCAATTGAAACCCAGAAACTTGCAGACAAAGCAGTTGTGCCGTTGACTGTTGCGCTACGTTTCTGAGCATTATTCGGTTCGACATAGACGATGTCATCCTGCTGAAGATAATAACCGGGCGATTTTATCAGCTCCTTTGTGTTGGTCAGATCAAGACGATAGGAATCAATTTTGCCGTCGGTCTTTCTCATCACGAGCACATTGTCGCGTCTGCCTCTGATATTTATATCGCCGGCGAGGGCAAGTACATCTATGACTGTCAGGTCGTCGGTATTGATGTCATAACGTCCGGGGATACGCACTTCACCCAGCACATTGACACCGACATTTATAAACTCGACAGTCACCTGAGGATTCTTCACAAGATTCCGCCCCATCAGCTCTCCCTTTATGAAGCCGGCAAGTTCAGATCGTGTCATCCCCTTCACATTGAGATAGCCGAGCACAGGGAAGTCGATTTTTCCATCGGGAGTTACGGTGTAATACGACATGCCTGCCGACGTTCCTTCGTAGGCACGATAGCGGGCAGCCTGAGCTGACTGAGCGCCACCTTGGGTCAGACGCGGAGAGTTGACGTTAAGGTTAAACATAACCGATAGGGAAGGATCGGGTGAGTTGACCACAATCGACAATTTGTCGCCCGGACGCACCACAATCGGAGTTGAGGACGGAATGTCGTATGTCGTTGTCTGCAAATCCTGAAAGTAAGCGATGTTCTTAGGCGCAGAGCATGAACTTGTCAACACAAGAAGAACCACTCCCGCAATCAGGGATAACCGTTTTATGAGATTCAGCTTCATTATATTATAAGACTGTTCGTTTCAGATGATTGTCTGACAAAAGTGATAAAAGTAATTAAAGACTGCCGTCTGACATTGTAACGTGAAACAGCAGCCGATTATTTTATTTTGAACGGATTCGCTCGAAATAGAAGTCAAGAACATCGCGTGCCGCGGTAAATGAAGACTGCTCATTGTTAAGCACACGCAACTCCTTTTGTTCGAGAAGGGCAGCCACTTCAGGCATCTGATAGAAACTTTCCTTCAGTTTTTCGTCGATGGTCTCGATCATCCAGTATTTCTCCTGCTCCATGCGTTTGAGATCGAAATAACCGGTTTTGATTGCATGTTCGAAATAGCGGTCGATCATATCCCAGACTTCAGCAATTCCCAATTCAAAATAACCACTGTAAGTCAGCACTTCCGGCACCCACTTGCTTGGTGTGGGCGGAAAGAGATGAAGGGCGTTGCGGAACTGAGCGGCTGCCAGCTTCGCACGGTCGATGTTATCGCCATCGCATTTATTGATGACAATGCCATCCGCCATTTCCATAATACCACGTTTGATGCCCTGCAACTCGTCGCCTGTGCCGGCAAGCTGAATAAGCAGGAAGAAATCGACCATTGAGTGAACGGCAGTCTCACTTTGTCCGACTCCGACGGTTTCAACAAAAATGCGGTCATAGCCGGCGGCCTCACAGAGAACGATTGTCTCGCGGGTTTTTCTTGCCACACCGCCCAGCGAACCGGCTGAGGGGGAAGGACGTATGAAAGCATCATTGTTCTGAGAGAGTTTCTCCATTCGTGTCTTATCGCCGAGGATACTTCCTTTGGTGCGCTCGCTGCTGGGGTCGATTGCAAGCACCGCAAGACGATGACCCTCTCTTATGACATGAAGTCCGAACGCGTCGATAGAGGTGGATTTTCCGGCTCCCGGCACACCGGTAATGCCGATGCGGCGAGACTTCCCGGAATAGGGAAGACATTTCTCAATCACTTCCTGTGCCAAAGCATGGTGACGCTCTGAGGTGCTCTCAACAAGAGTTACGGCGCGACCCAGCACACTCACATCTCCTTTGATGATTCCCTCGACATATTCCCCTGCTGTCAGCTGAGGAATACTCTTTGCACGGGCTCTTCTGTAAGGGTTGACAGTGGGTTGGGATGTTACTCCGGAATTCACTTGAAGTCCTAAATATTTCTTGTCGTTTTCGGGATGTTCGATATTCATAATGGAGTTTTTTGTCGTAAATAAATTAATGATTATCACCGGTTACACGCACTTCGACAACCGGATGCAAAGGGTCGTTGCTTGAGATCTCAACCGGCAATCTGAAGATTCCGTCGCCGAGCGCCGAGGCCGGGATTGAGACTTCGGCCTCTCCTTTCTTTCCGGGTTCCAGTCGGGTGGGGTAACGTTTCGGTGTCACCTTTATGCCGGGTGAACTGATTCTCTTGATAATCAGAGTAGATTTGCCCAGATTGCGAATGGTGAATCTGACAGAGAGCGGGTTAGATGATTTGTGTCGGTTAGCCTCAATGACCGGAGGAATAACTGAAATCTGAGGAGCTGTCTCAAGGCTCTCACCGTTGAGAGCGAGAAGGTCAGGTTTCAGATTGACTTTCAGCGACAGTTCTGTCTCTTCCGGGAAACGGGAGTCTGTATCGGAGATAAGGGTTATGGGATAGTCATGATTACCCATATCAAACTCATCGCCTGAATTGAATGAGATTGCCAAAGTAGCCAATTCTCCGGGAGGAATAAGTTCCGGTGTAATGGCGGCCCTCAGCGGTTTTTGGGTCACACTGACAGCCGGATGAATGGTGTCGGTCGACTGGTTTGTCATCGATACGAAGAAATGTTTCAGCTCGCCGTATGTGACATCTCCGCCCGCTATGATGCGGTCGCTGAAACGGAGAGGGCCTGATTCGTAAGGGTAAGTCGCAGCAAGGGTTTCGGGTGAACCGATTACGGTGCCGAAAATCTTGACAACGTGCATTTTGTTGTCTTCTCCGACAAATACCTTTATGGTCTTTGCGAAAGGTCCGGGTCGACCCTCCGGATTGTAGGAGAATTTAATAGTGACCGTGTCTCCCTCTTCGATTAATCCTTCAGGAAAGACGGCCTTTGTGCAACCGCAACTGGTGCGGACATTACGGATATATGTCGGTCCGGGTCCGACATTGACAAATGAAGCCGAGCCCTCACGAATGCCGGCAGTTTCCTTCATCAGTCCGAATTGATATTCTTTATCGAGCCATTTAATTTCTCCTTTGGCGGGCAGGCAAAGCAAAACGACCGAGAGGAGAACAGGCAGTAATCTCAGATAGGGAAACATGATGGTTTGCAATCAGATAAGGGAAAAGTAAAGATTTTTACTTGCCGGGATTGACAGAGCCACGGATTTTGATGCGTGCTTTCTTCGGGCGGCCGTTTGTCTTGACAGTAACCACCTTTTCAAAACTTCCGGGGCGTCCCAACGGATTATAAGTGACTTTGATTTTCCCTTTTTTACCCGGAGCGATAGGATTCTTGGGATATTCAGGGCGTGTGCATCCACACTCGGCGGTTGCCGAAATAATCACCAGATTGCCGTTGCCGGTGTTGATAAATTCAAAATCGTGTGAGACAGGCCCTTTCTTTTCGGCAATCGTGCCGAAATCATAGACAGCCTCGGTGAATTTGATCGCAGCTTCACCACCCGCAGCTTTTTTCTTGGCGTCTGCCTTCGGTGAGGCAACGAAGAGGAAAGCCGCCACCATCGAAGTCATAAATATTTTAAAAAGAATTGTTTTCATATAAACCTCCTTTAAGATTAAAGAATGTGGAGTGCAAAGTTAACAAAAAAAGGTCAGAAAGATAAAAAATGGGAAAGTAATTTGGAACATATAGAAAAAAGCATTAATTTTGCGGTGTAAAAATCGGGGCGTAGCGCAGTCCGGTTAGCGCACCTGCTTTGGGAGCAGGGGGTCGAAGGTTCGAATCCTTTCACCCCGACAGGAAAAGGGTTTTACCTCATTTTAACGAGGTGAGACCCTTTTTTAGTTGTGGTATAATTTTTTAGTTTACATTCTAAGTATTAACTTTGCAGCTTGAAAGATTGTCGCCCGTTTGTTTCCGGGTCTGCAATCTGACCGACAAAAGGAAATCACTGTTGTAAAAAGAAATAAACAATAACAACGAAATAATCGTAATGGATAAAAATACGGTGACGGGTCTTATCCTTATGGCCCTGGTATTCTTTGCCTTTATGTGGCTTCGACCGAAAAATGAGCCGGTAGCCACGGATTCGCAGGCGGACAACAACAAGATCGAGAATGTTGCTGCCAACGATTCCCTTTCGGCAAACGAGCGTGAATGGCTCGTGAAGAACATTGTGACCAACGGAACCGACGAGGTTATGTCCGATGGTCGTCATGCCAGTCGAATCAACGAGCGCGGTGTGAATCTTGCCGTTTCAGGCGATTCTGTGTTCGGCACTGTTGAGGTTGACGGCACTCCTTATTCCTGGAGTGAACTGTCAAACCGACGTGAGGCTTCAATCCCGGCTGCAATCCGTGCAAAGGGTATTGAGATTGTGAAGGAAGTTTCAAACACAATGGGACGTTATGGCCGCTTCTCACAATTCCTTGTCGGCGAGAAGAAAGAGATTGTGCTTCAGAACGATGTGTTGAAGCTCACACTCAATTCAAAATCAGGCTCTGTCACACGCGCCGAGCTTAAGAAGTATGACACTGAATACAGTGCCGACGAAACTTTAAATGTCAAGAAACAGGTAGTTCTTTTCGACTCCGTCACCAATAAAATGGCGTTCACTCTCCCCTTGCCTCAGGCAGTTTCAACAGCCGACCTCTATTTCACACCCCGACAGCTTAATGATTCAACTGTGCTGATGAGTCTGAATCTGACTCCCTCAGCTTACTGGGGTATTGAATACACCCTTCCGAAGGACGACTCATACGTCGTGCGCATGAGAATCGTGCAGAAAGGGATGCAGCCCATTGTCCAGAGCAACGTCCGCACAATGGGAATTGACTGGAATCAGCAGATTAAACGTCAGGAAAAAGGAAGAATGTTTGAAGAGAGAAACTCCGGCATCTTCTATAAATTTGCCGGCGGCTCGGTAGAGAATCTTTCTGAGAATAAGAATGACAAGGAGGAACGTCAGGCAAAAGTCAAATGGATAGGATTTAAGAATCAGTTCTTCTCATCAGTGCTGATTGCCCGCTCCAACTTCAACACTTCTGACTTTGACTCTGAAATTCTCAAAGGGTCAGATTATCTGAAGAATGTTACGGCTTCAGCCGAGGTCAACGACTACGACTGGAATTCCGAAAACCCTGTTTCGTTCGACTATTTCCTCGGTCCGAACCTCTATCCGCTCCTAAAGAAACTTGAGAAGAATCTTCAGCCGGAAGAGAATCTTCAGCTGACACGTCTCATCCCTCTTGGCTGGGCTCTGTTCCGCTGGATAAACGTCTGGGTTATTATCCCCGTGTTCGACTTCCTCGGCAGTTTCCTCAGCAACTATGGCATTATCATTCTGTTGCTGACAATCTTCATCAAGCTTATTCTCTTCCCGCTCACCTATAAGAGTTATAAATCTCAGGCCAAGATGAGGATTCTTGCTCCCGACATCAAGGCAATCAACGATAAGTACCCTGGCAATGAGAATGCCATGATTCGCAATCAGAAGACAATGGAGCTTTATTCAAAAGCCGGTGCGAGTCCCATGTCGGGATGTCTGCCGATGTTGCTTCAGATGCCGATTCTCTTCGCCATGTTCACCTTCTTCCCCTCATGTATCGAACTTCGAGGCGAATCGTTCCTTTGGGCGCATGACCTTGCAGCTCCCGATGCCATTATCTCCTGGAGAGGAAATATCCCTCTGGTGACAGAATACTTCGGCAATCATATCTCACTGTTCTGTTTGTTGATGACTGTTGTCAACATTCTTTACACCCGGATCAACATGCAGAACTCTCCCGGTCAGATGCCCGGCATGAAGTGGATGATGTATCTGATGCCGATCTTCTTCATGGTATTCTTCAATAACTATGCCGCCGGCTTGAGCTACTATTACTTCCTTTCGCTCCTTATCACCATTGCACAGACCTACATCTTCCGCCTTGTAATCAAGGAAGAAGACGTAAGAAAGACAATGGCGGAGAATGCCAAGAAACCCCGTAAGAAATCAGGTTTTGCGGCACGTCTGGAAGAGATGCAGCGTCAGCAACAGCAGATGCTGAAAGAACAGCAGAAGAACAACCGTCGTCGCTGATAAGTGTGCCGGTGGAGGTCTTTCACCGGCACACAAAACATATATCTGTAAGTTCAAAGAAATTCTAAGGACTTATGAAAAAACTCTGGATTATCCGTCTCATTCCGGCGATATTATTTTTCGTTGAGAGTGTGCTGTTTCTGACTGACAAATGGCCGGATAATTCTTCTTTGTGTGTTGCCGAAAGGGTTCAGATTATCCCTTCGGCAATTACTATTTCTTTGACCGCCACTATCTTCTGGATTATTCTAACCTTCCTTTTCGGCCGTATTTATTGTTCCACGGTCTGTCCTGTCGGCACTTTTCTCGACCTGCCGCGATGGGTTAGAAACTTATTTTCGCCTAGGAAAAAGAAATTTCGTTATCAGCCACGCAATCGCACCCGCCGTGATGTGCTGATTATCTATCTGGTGACACTCCTCCTGGGATTTCTCCCGGTGGCGTATCTGATAGAACCCTGGAACATGACAAGAAATATGGTGTCGACCGTAAGTCGAAGCGCCATCTTGCCTACATGGGGTTCAATGGCTATGGGTATGTCGATAGGGCTTGGTGTCGGTGTTATAACCTTGGTGGGACTCCTCGTGTGGGGATGGATGCGCGGGCGTCAGTTCTGCAGCCAGTTCTGTCCGATAGGAACTGCACTCGGAAGTGTGCATCAATATTCGGTCTATCATATTGAAATAGATCCCGATATGTGCACCAACTGTATGAAATGTCAGGAGGCATGTCCGTCGGAATGTATAAAGGTGGTGAGCCGATATGTCGACAATTCAAGATGTGTGAAATGTTTTGAATGTCTGAAGGAATGTGATAATAATGCCATACGCTATCAACCTAACCGCAACCGTCCGGCATCTCCTCTGATGAAGCGGCGGAGATTGAGCGAATAGACACAGGACACCGGGTCTTGACTGTTGCCGATGATAAGATTCATACCGGGGGTTGAAGTTTTTAATGTTAATAACAGAATGAAATGAAGGTCTATCAGGATTTACTCCGACACATACTTGAAAACGGAACTGTAAAAGAAGACAGAACGGGCACGGGCACTATCTCCGTGTTCGGTTATCAGATGAGATTTGATTTAAGCAAAGGGTTCCCGTTGCTGACCACAAAGAGAGTCCATCTGAAGAGTATTATTCATGAACTGCTATGGTTCCTTTCAGGCGACACAAACGTCAGGTATCTTCAGGAAAACGGAGTGAGAATCTGGAACGAGTGGGCCGACGAAGACGGCGACCTCGGACATATCTATGGTTATCAGTGGAGGTCGTGGCAAGACTATAAAGGAGGGTCTGTCGACCAGATTTCCGAGGCAGTGAAGACTATTAAGGAGAATCCTGATTCCCGCCGCATAATAGTAAATTCATGGAATGTTGCCGACCTTGACAACATGAATCTTCCCCCTTGTCATGCCATGTTTCAGTTTTATGTGAGCAACGGGAGGCTGTCACTTCAGCTCTATCAGCGCAGTGGCGACTGCTTCCTCGGCATACCGTTCAACATAGCGTCCTACGCTTTGCTGACTATGATGATGGCGCAGGTGTGCGGCCTTGAACCGGGCGATTTTATCCACACCATAGGCGATGCTCACATCTATCGCAATCATCTCGACCAGGTCAGAGAGCAATTGAGCCGTACGCCTCGCAGATTGCCTGAAATGATTATTAACCCCGAAGTCAAAGATATATTCTCTTTCCGTTATGACGATTTCAGGTTGGAGGGTTATGACCCGTGGCCTGCAATTAAAGGAGAGGTATCAGTTTAAGAATTATGGCTAATATTAATATAATTGTCGCTGTCGGGAGAAACGGCGAGATTGGAAAGAACAATAATCTCGTGTGGCACATCCGTGAAGACCTCCGCCATTTCAAGCGCGTCACTCTCGGACATCCTGTCATTATGGGACGGAAAACGTGGTTGTCACTTCCCAATGGTCCCCTTCCGGGGCGACGGAATATTGTTTTGACAACAAACACCGACTTCCTGGCAGAGGGGGCGGAGACTGCTGTCTCGCTCGAAGATGGAATTGGATTGTGCGACGGTGATGAAGAGATTTTCATCATCGGAGGGGAAAGTGTTTATCGGGAAGCCTCGAAAAGAGCTGATCGTGTGATTCTCACCATGATTGATGATGAAGACGCTCAGGCAGATGCCTATTTTCCGATGGAGATTCTGAACGATTTTGAAATTGAGGATGCCGGCGAGCCGATGGTTGATGCAAACGGACTTCCCTTCCGTTTTGTGACCTATCGTCGCAAAACGGTCTAAAATCAGAAATTGAATAAAATAAGGAAGAACAGAAGGATGAAGGTGGCAATTATCAACAGGTCAGACCGCAGGGGGGGAGCGGCAATGGTGTCTTATCGCCTTATGGAATCACTGCGTGAGGCGGGGATAGACGCTCGTATGATTGTCATGGAGAATCTTTCATATTCTCCCGAAGTTATTTCTGTAGGGTCGAGAATGTCGGACAAGATTCCGTTTTTGGTGGAAAGACTTGGCATTTTTATTCAGAACGGGTTTCGTCGCGACACGCTTTTCCAGATAGATACGGCATCAGACGGACTGCCATTAAGCAGCGTTCCGTTTGTGAGAGAGGCAGATGTTATCTGCCTGAACTGGATCAATCAGGGGATGTTGTCGTTAAAAGAGCTGAAACGACTCTTATCACTTGGGAAGCCGATTGTCTGGACCATGCACGACCAGTGGTGTTTCACCGGTATCTGTCATCATACCGGAGAGTGCGACCGGTTTATTGAAGAGTGTGGTTATTGCCCGCTCCTCGGAAGCCGGAAGGGGAAGAATGACCTCTCCCGTAAGGTTTGGAAAAAGAAAAAGGATTGTTATCAATATGCCGTCGGTAATTGTAAGAATCCGATAACTTTTGTTGCAGTCAGCAACTGGTTGAGACAGAGGGCAAAAATGTCATCTCTTCTTTCAGATCAACGGGTTGTTGTGATACCTAACGCATTTCCCGAACAGAAGGAGCCTGACGTTGTCATGCATCGAGACCCGAAGTGCATAGTGTTTGGAGCGGCACGCCTTGACGACCCTGTAAAGGGGTTGCCTCTCTTAAAGGAAGCGTTGCGGTTGCTGAAAGAGGAACACCCTGAGCTTGCCGAAGAGGTGACTCTTTACACATTCGGTAATTTCAAGAATCCTGCCTCGGCCGAAGGATTCCATGTCGGCCACATTCATCTCGGACACCTTTCCGACGACCGTGTGATTGCCGACACATACAGGAAAGCGCGTTGTGTGGTCTCCTCTTCTTTGTGGGAGACACTCCCCGGCACACTTGTCGAGGGGCAGGCAAACGGATGTATTCCTGTCAGCTTCGACCGCGGAGGTCAAAGTGACATTATCGACCATCTCTCAACCGGCTATCTTGCCCGCTTCGACTGTGAGGACACACCCGGAAATGCCCGCAGACTCATGGAGGGGATTGTATGGGCACTTGAAAACAATCACGAAGGGATAGAAGAGAGAATGAAGGAATCGGTGAAACGCAAGTTTGATTCTCATCAGATTGCATCGCAATATATCTCACTTTTTGAATCATTGCTATGAAACTCAGAGATGCCCGTAATTGTGGCGGACGATGGCTGAATATTTTCGTATTTACCGTAGCCATATTGTTCACTGTCATTTATTTTCTGACACCGCTTTACGGTGATGATTTATGGTTTCTTATCGGCACCAATAAATCACCGTCGCGACTTGAAACTTTCATGACGCTTGTTGAGAGAACATCTCAACGTTGGCACACTGAGACAGGCAGATTTGTCAATATGATTTCGCCCCCCTTTCTGGGTCTGATTCCGAAATGGATCATGGATTTGCTGTGCGGCGTTTTCATCTATCTTCTGTTCCGCTTGTCAATACGGGTTTCCGGCGTCCGCAGAAATGATTACATCGGGATTCTCTTAGTGGCATCCATCACACTGTTCATGCCATGGTATGACTGCATGTTCAGCCGAATGTTCACCATAAATTATGTCTGGACAGCGGTTGCCAATCTCTTTTTCATACTGCTGATGTTCAAAAGTCTGCGGGGAGAAGGGAAAGGGACGTCAGAAACAGTTCTTACCGTTATCTATTCTTTTTTCGTCGGGTGGATGCACGAAGGATTCTCGGTTCCTGTCCTGTGCGGATTCGCAGGGATAGCACTTTGGCGCAGAATGAGAAAGTTGCCGTTGCCACCACGCTCATGGGCTTACATACTTTCCTATCTTTTCGGGGCAGTAATTATCACCCTGTCGCCCATGTTCAATCAGCGCGCCTCAGGGTCGGGAACCAGACTGACCGACATGCCGTTGTGGGAGGTCGGTCTGATGACAGGACCTCCGGTGCTGATTCTGCTGGCTTTTATTATCGTAATGATATGTTGCCGGAAACATCTTGGAAGGAACACTGACGAAACGCAGACTCTGATACTTGCCGTCATAGTTTCAGTTGTCTCCCTGCTGGTGACTGCGATATTCTATGGAGGTCCAAGAGCATGTTTCTTTTCAGACCTGATGGATTTCATATCCATCGCCATGATTCTTTCAAAAAGTAGCCGACAGGACGGGGGTAATGGAGTCGGTCAAAAAATAATCTTCTGGTGTGCTGTTATTCTTCCGCTTGTTAATCTCTGTTATGCAATTAAGGTGCAAAGCAAGTTGAAGAAAGAGTGTGATGAGATTCAGAAATTGTTTCTTGAGTCGCCCGACGGAATAGTTTTTTACGACAATTATCCGATGAAGCCCGACATCTCACTGTTGAAGACAAGTATCGGACAATTTAATCTTCGCCATCTGTCGGAAGACTTCTCTTATTATCATGCCTGGATACCGGAAGATGATGTGCCGGCAAAGCTGTTGCGACTCCTTCCGTCGGGGTTAAAGGATTTTGCCGGAGTTTCGTCAGTTCCGGAGGGTAACTCTCAGTCAGAACCGTTTGTTTATAACGGTCAGATACTTGTGCAGGGCAACCGCATAGATGAGCAGTCGCCCGGAATGATAATACTGATCGACAAGGAATTGCGAGAAGTGTCGAGCCGTTACCGGGCCGTATTCTTTGAGGCTCCCGATTCAACTCACTGGGCGCTGCTCACACCACACGTTACGGTCTATGATGATATAGAAGTGCAATCGGCACGTTTCGCTCAGTGAGCGGCTGTTGCGGCGGCAATTTCCTTGATGTAGGCGTTTATGATTATTTCGCGGTTAAACTCCTTTTCCATCTTGCGGCGGGCAGCGAGCCCCATCTCTTTTCTCTGCTGATATGGGAGGAGTATGAATTTTTCGAGTGTACGGGCAAGCTCTTCTGCATTTTGAGGCGGTGTTAGGAGACCTGTGACTCCATCGTCCATGGCATCTTTACAACCCGGCAGGGGAGTGGTGATTACAGGGCGGCATGACGCGGAGCTTTCAAGCAGCACGTTAGCCATTCCTTCGGGATAATATGAAGGGAAAACCATGGCATGGGAACGCTTCATGTAAGGGGTCGTGTCAAGCACTTTCCCATGAAACTCGATGTCACCTCTTTTTACGGCCTTCCCGATAATCTCCTCATACTCCGGAGAGCAGGGTCCGACAACATGAAAAACAGTATCAGGATATTTCTCTTTCACAAGCCTTGCGGCAGTCAGATACTCCTCGATACCCTTCTCTTTCATCACTCTTCCGACAAATAAGAACTCGACAGGGACATTCTCGGCAGGATATTCGATAGGATTGAAGCGTTCAAGGCTTACACCTGAACCGGGGAGAAGAGTTGACTTCCCGGTCCATAAGTTATGAGAGCGGAAATATTCGCGGTTATGACTGTTCTGAAAGAAAACGGCAGACGCTTTCCTGACAGCGAACCCGTAGAGAGCGTGCATAATCTTGCTTAAAATCCCTCCTCCGGTCAGAGCCGTCCCAAGCCCGGTGATATTCTCGATATATGGCACACCGGTAAGGCGACATGCAATTCCACCATAAATATTTGTTTTGGTGTAGAAGGTCAGCACAACATCCGGTTTAGCCTTCCGGATAATTCGGATAAGATTGCGAAGGAGCGACAGATCAGCTGTTACACTTGTACCCCGTGTCTCAATTTCAGCCGGATAAAAACTGACACCGAGACTGATGAGATTCTTCGCCTCATCGTCGGCAGGAGCTATCACACTAACCTGATGTCCCTCATTGATAAGAGCTTTTATCAACTCCCGACGATGATGATAAATCATCATGGCAGTTGTTCCGATTATCATTACTTGACTCATTCCGTTTTTCTTATTCAGTGAAAAGGAGTTAATAAATGTGTTTTCACCAGATTAGTGGTGGAACTAATCTGTCACATATATTTATAACCTTAAAACAGCGTTTTTATTGAGTTAAAAGAGGAAATAAAGAGGAGACGTGTCATCAAAAAATGCAGATGACACGTCTCCTCAATAAATCTTCAATTAAAGCAATAGCTTATTCAGCTTTACCTTCAGAACCGAGCACATTGATAATCTTATGCTTGTAAAGGCGTTCCATTTCGTCGCGAGCCGGACCGAGATACTTACGCGGGTCGAACTCTTCAGGTTTGTCGTGGAAGACCTTGCGCACAGCAGCAGTCATTGCCAGACGGCTGTCAGAGTCGATGTTGATCTTGCAGACATCCATCTTCGCAGCCTTACGAAGCTCTTCTTCGGGGATGCCGATCGCATCGGGAAGTTTACCACCATATTCGTTGATGGTCTTGACATATTCCTGAGGAACAGAAGAAGAACCGTGAAGCACGATGGGGAAATCGGGAAGTTTAGCTTCAACAGCCTCAAGCACGTTGAAAGCCAAGGGGGGCGGCACGAGCAGACCTGTCTTGGGGTCGCGTGTGCACTGTTCGGGAGTGAACTTATAAGCGCCGTGAGAAGTGCCGATTGAAATCGCAAGGCTGTCGCAGCCGGTGCGTTCAACAAATTCGATAACTTCTTCAGGGTCGGTATAAGTGTGGTGGTCAGCTGAAACTTCGTCTTCAACACCGGCAAGCACACCCAGCTCACCTTCAACAGTCACGTCAAATTTATGAGCGTAATCCACAACCTTCTTAGTCAGCTCGACATTCTCCTCAAAAGGAAGATGAGAGCCATCAATCATCACAGAAGAGAAGCCATTGTCGATACAGTCTTTGCAAAGCTCGAATGTATCACCATGGTCGAGGTGAAGTACAATCTGAGGATGTTCCCAACCCAGCGAACGAGCATATTCGACAGCACCCTGAGCCATGTAGCGGAGCAGGATGGGGTTTGCATAGTTACGCGCACCCTTTGAAACCTGAAGGATCACAGGGCTCTTTGTCTCGGCTGCAGCCTTGATGATCGCCTGCAACTGTTCCATATTGTTGAAGTTGAACGCCGGGATGGCATAACCTCCGTGCACTGCCTTTGCAAACATTTCGCGAGTGTTTACAAGACCCAGTTTCTTGTAATCTACCATAATATATTGGTTTTAATATTATATAATGTCGTTAAGATAAATTTCGTATTTAATATTTATTAATAAACATTAGTGATTAAGGTTTTGTTCATAAATAGTCGTTTCCGCTCCATTGAATCGTTTCAATCGGCTGCAAAGAGTGGAAAGTAGGAATATTTTTTTAAGTTTACTTTGTTTTTCTCACTCCCCTTTGTTAAATTTGTAGCGCATAAAAGCGCGACATCGAGACGTCTATGAAAATTTTTAACAGTAAGTCTTTACAAGAAATAGATAATGCAACCTGTGAGGCGCAGCAAATTGATTCTGTCGATTTGATGGATCGTGCCGCCAATGCCGTGGCTGTAGAAGTCATGGCGATGTTCACACCATCGCAGCGAATTGTAATTATTGCCGGTCCCGGCAATAACGGTGGTGACGCTCTGGCAGTTGCCCGGATGTTGTTTGAACAAGGTTACAAGAAAGTTGAAGTATATTTTTTCAATATCCACGGCAGAATATCTCACGACTGCAATGTGCAGCGCAGCAGGATTCTGACCATCGAGGGGATAGACTTTGTTGAGGTCGTAAAGGAGTTCACTCCCCCTTATCTCACCCCCGACGATGTTGTGATCGACGGTCTTTTCGGGTCAGGTCTTAACAAACCTCTCGCAAGCGGTTTCAAGTCGCTTGCCCGACTGATAAATGAGTCAGGTGCATTTGTAATCTCGATTGACGCCCCTTCAGGTTTATATGGAGAATGGAACGAGAATGTGAGCCGGCGAAACATGATACATGCCGATTTGACACTTTCATTCCAGTTTCCGCGTCTGTCATTTTTCTTTGAAGAAAACAGCGAGGTTGTCGGAGAGTGGAAGTTGCTCGACATCGGTCTCGACCCTGTGAAGATAAAAGAGATTCAGTCTGACTTCACTCTTGTCGAAGAGAGAAATGTCAGGCCGTTGATTCATCCGCGCATCAAATTCTCAGCAAAACGCGATTATGGGTCGGCAATGCTTTTCTGCGGGTCAATCGGCATGATGGGAGCCGCAATCCTCGCAGCGCGTGCCACACTGCGCTCAGGAGCCGGACTGGTGACGGTCCATTCGGCACGCATCGGGCTCACAATCCTCCAATCATCGGTGCCGGAAGCCATGTTTGAACCTGACCGTGACGAACGGTTCATCTCCGACATGACACTTCATCATGACCATCAGGCTGTTGCTGTCGGTTGCGGAATCGGATGCAACGACCTGACCATCGAAGCGCTTGAAAATCTCATAAAGACGTGCAAGAATCCCCTTGTGCTCGATGCTGACGCATTGAACTGTATCTCTCGCCGCCCGGCATTGCTTTCAATGCTCCCTCCCAAGACAATCATCACTCCTCATGCCGGAGAATTTGACCGTCTGTTCGGCGAACATACAAATTCAGAAGCCCGGTTGAAGACAGCAATTGAAAAGGCTAAATATTACAATATTATCATTGTTCTGAAGAGTCATCACACCATGGTGGTCCGACCCACAGGGAAGGTTTATTTCAACTCAACCGGCAACCCCGGCATGGCGACCGCCGGCTCAGGCGATGTGTTGTGTGGTGTCATTGCCGGGTTCCTCGCTCAGGGTTATGTGCCGGAAAGAGCTTCGCTGATTGGTGTCTATATCCACGGTCTTGCAGGCGACCTTGCCGAAGAGAAATATGGTGAGTTTGGAATGACAGCCGGAGATATTGCCGATCATGTCGGAATCGCCATTAAGAAAGTGCTCAATCCTTAATCGATACTTACCTATCACTTCAGTAGAATGATTAAACAGATAATTTCTCTTATTCTCCTCGCAGTCAGCATCCCGATGTCGCTTTCCGCACAGCAGACAAAAATCCTGACAGCGGAAAAACATAATGAATACGGATTGGTCTATTTCCTCCCGACAACAGTGTTGAATGTCGAGGTAACAGCCGAGATCCGCACGATGAAACGTGGCCCATACTATCAGTATGCCCGTAAATTCCTTGGCACTGACGATGTGATAAAAAACGATGCTTCGGCAGCTCGAATCACCTCGCTGAAGGTGGTGCCGACAGGTGTTGCCGATACGGAGGCTTCCTATCTCATGCAGCTTAAACCGGGTGCGCTGACTTATCTCTGTGTCGCTGACGACGGAATGTTGCTTGCCATAAACAAGCGACTCGACAACTCTCAGACAATAAGAAAAGATGGCGCCGACCAAAGCGCTCAAGAAAGTGCGCGCAGCGGAAAGGAATACCTTAAATATGTAGATGAAGATTTCATTGCGTCTCAATCATCATTCAAGCAGGCTGAGATGCTTGCCGAGAGTCTGATGGAGATACGCGAGTCGAAACTTGAACTGACCAGAGGCACAGCTGAGACGATGCCGGTCGACGGCCGTCAGATGGAATTGATGTTGAAAGCACTCGATGAGCAGGAGCGTTCGATTGCTGAGGCTTTCACAGGAGTTGAAACAAAAACTGTGGTGAGCCGCACTTTCTCGTTCACTCCCGATGAAGAGGGTCGCTTCACTCTTCTGCGCATGAGCGATTTTGCCGGTTTCGTCGACCCTGACGATTTGAGTGGTGCGCCTGTTTATATTGAAATATCAGATATCATTGCTCCTGACATACCTGTCGATGCTAAGGGAGAGGAGAAGAAAATACCTAAGGATGCTGTGATTTACACGCTTCCCGGTTCTGCAATGGTGACAATAACGTTCGATGGCAAGACCCTCTTCAAAGATAGAATTGAAATGGCTCAGATGGGTATGAATTTCGGTCTTGCACCGGCATTATTCACCGACAAGAAACAACCGTCATGGGCAACCTTTAATCCGGTCACCGGAGCTGTCGATGGCATCGGAACCCTAACCGGTGAGTCAGAATAATGAATCAACCCCGGAGTTACACTCTTTCTCAGTTTGCCTCGATGGTAGGAAATGCTGTCAGGCGTGACCCTCTGCTTCAAGGCACATGGGTGCTTGCAGAGTTGAGCGATTTCCGTGTCGGTGCCGGTGGACACTGCTATATGGAGCTTATCGAAAAGGATTCGCGAGGTACGACAATCGCGAAGATGAGGGCGAATATGTGGGCAAACACGGCGGCTGCTGTCATGCCGCGGTTTCAAGCAGCTACGGGGCGTAACCTTGCGTCAGGATTGAAGGTAATGATGTATGGCAGCGCAACTTATCATCCTAACTTCGGATTCTCATTCAGTATTGCCGACATCGACCCCTCGTTCACAATGGGCGACCTCGAACGCCTGAGAAGAGAGATTCTTATGCGTCTTCACAAGGAAGGCGTGCTGACAAGAAACAAGGAACTCCCTATTCCGATTGCTCCTCAGAGAATCGCTGTCATATCGTCAGCAACGGCGGCGGGTTATGGAGATTTTATTAATCATCTCAATTCCTCGGCTGAGAAGTTTGTTTTTTATCCCGTGCTTATCCCGGCGTTGATGCAGGGTGACAAAACGGCATCAAGTGTTCTGGAGGCACTCGACTACATAGAGAGTTGTGTCGACCTGTGGGATGTCGTGGTGATTATCCGAGGAGGTGGAAGCACAACTGATCTCAACGGTTTTGACGATTACGAGCTTGCCAGAAGGGTAGCTACATTCTCCCTTCCGGTTGTTGTCGGAATAGGTCATGAGAGAGACCGGACGGTGCTCGACGACATAGCAGCCGTCAGATGCAAGACACCGACAGCTGTTGCAGGATGGCTTACGGATTCGTTGCGTGAAGCCTGGAATAAGGCAGCATTGCTGACTGAAAAAGTGCTTGACGATGCTGCAGAAATCGTCAAGGCGGAATATGGTCGCTTCATGAATCTTGAAGCTCTCGTTCCTGTAATGGTGCAGAAAAGAGTTGCAGACCACCGGTTACGCTTGGCTGACATTGCAGCTGCAATTCCCGGCAATGCCGCGCGTATTCTGACCTCAGCCCGGTCAAAGCTTGACACTACGCTGCAGCTGATACCTATGACGGTTGCCAACCGCACGAATGTGGAGCGTACACATCTCGATTACATCGAGCAAAATCTTCGGCGTGAAATTGTCTCAAAAATTGAGAAAGAGTCACGACATCTGGAGTCTATTGGGTCTGTTGTTTCGGCAATTGATCCTGCTTCGACTTTAAGGCGCGGATTCTCAATTACAAGAATCGACGGTAAGGCCGTAACCTCGGCGTCGGAAGTTGCCGAGGGTGCAGTTGTAGAGACAACCTTGATGCAAGGTGTTATAAAATCAAGAGTTATAGGTGAATAAATTGCCTAAGAATATATAATAAAATTAAGAAGTAATGGAGGGTAAATTGACTTATACCGCAGCAATTGCGGAACTTGAATCAATCGTAGCGAAGATGCAGAGTGAGGAATGTGATATTGACCGATTGTCGGAGTATACCCGCAGGGCACTTGAACTTCTGACATTTTGTCGCGAAAGACTGACCAAAACAGACGAAGAGGTCAAGGCATGCCTCGATTCTCTTCGCCCGCAATCCTAAAAGAGAAATAAGAAAAAGACAATAAGATTGTAAAAAGTAGATGGCATTTATGTTAACATTTTTTAACATAAATGCCTTTTTAATTCTCAAATAATAGATTATTTTTGCAACCGAAAATAAACCTAATTTAAATTATAGTATTTATGAATAAGAATAACGAGAGTAAATCACTGTCTTCTTTGAATGGTAATCCTAATGAATGGGTTGTTATCAGATATAAAAATCCTACACCGGGGGAACTTCCGATTGTTGGGTGTAGTAAGCTTTCCGGTTTTTCCTATTTCAATAAGGAGTATCTTTCATTGGTAAAAGAATGTGGTCTGAATATTGTTCAGGCTAGTTTGGGAGATTCTTCTAAAATTGACGATGTTAAATGTACTTACGAGGGAGAGCCTGAAAAAAAAGGAACATCATGTGATTTTAAATCTTTTAAATATAACGATGGTGTTCCTGAAGGTGAGTACGGTATGTTGATAAAGGAAAGTATTGCTAATGCCGCTGAGGTAGGTTTAAAGATTTTTGTTAGGTTTAAAGACCCTAAGGTCAATAGTTTGGCTGATGTTGTCCCTTCAACATCTAATAATTGGCAAGACCTTTTTGATAGATGGGCAAGACTCCTGTCAAAGTTCAAGGGTAATGATGCAGTAGCAGGATGGTTTCTGAGAGATGAACCTTCTTTAAGTGAGTTCCTTGGGTTAAGAGATGCCCGCTATGTTATTTTGAAAAAGGAATGTGATTGGAATAGTATTGTAGAGAAGGTACCTATCTCTGAAGTTGTTAAGGGAAAAGAGGTGGTCATTATTGATAATATTGAGAAGGATTTATTAAAGATACCAGTGGGAGATGAGGATCGTGATAAATATAAGATTGTGATGTGTAACCTATTACCTTATATGGTTTTAGGTTCAAAATACCCCAATCGTCTCAAGCAGATTAATGGTATTCTGAATGATTATAAGGATAATACGATTCAAGGTTGGGGACCTGTCAAAAGTTATGAGGAATATTATGATTCCTATACTTTTAATTTAGAGCCTCAAGTTGTTTGCTATGATTCTTATCCTTTTGAGCAGAATCTGACTGTTGGAGATAAAAAGTTAAAACTTCAACCGGGTTTCTTTCAGTCTTTAGGTTTTTATTCGGACGGAATAAGATCGGGAGTGCCATTTTGGGCAACGATACAAACCTGTGATGTAACTACCTATAGAAAAGTTAAAGGAGTTAAAACAAAGATAAACTATAAATCTTGCGCATCTCTCGGTATGCAAAGATTTGCTGTCTTTTGTTCATTGGCATTTGGTGCTAAAGGTTTGATGTATTGGCGTATGACTCCAGGGACAGACAATGAAGAAAGTAGCGTTTCTGATTGGGAAGAATATTCCAACGCTCCTATTGACAGAAAGGGTAAAAAGACACAAATGTTCGAATATGTAAAGACGGTTACTGAGCAAGTTCGAAAAAAACAGGATATTTTTTTGAAAACTGATGATGTTTCGATGAGAGTAAAGCCATCAGTTACTGAATGGCCGGAGGGAGATCAATTGGATTATTATACTGCCGGTCTTATAAGAATAGATGCGTCAGCATATCCCACAAATCCTACTTACGGACATTTGATATCTTCTTTAAAATCATCTGGAAAAGGGTGGGTTGTATCACTTTTACAAAAGTATCACCGAATAAATTCCGGTGATAAGCAGCAGGTAGATGAATATTTGATTTTTGTTAATCTTGACTGGGAGAAAAAACAGACGCTTGAAGTTGAATTTAAAGAATTGATGGATGACATAGATCGCAAACCTTCTGGACCTATAAATCCTCCATCTCCGATATTGCCACCTTTCCCTCCAATAGTAAAACCTTTATCTAATTCAAATGATGAATTAGATAAGGATGATGAAAAATCTCGAGTAGTCCTTCCTGAGTGGCAAATAAAGTCTTTCTCAAAGGAAATTGAGCCTGGAAACTGGAAAATTTTCAGTAGAACTTATTGGAGATAATGATTATTACACGATGTATTGTTAACTGTAAAAAAGTATCTTTAATATAGTTAGGTGTGATATTCTTTTTCTATGGAAGTTGGTTGTTAAGCAATATTGATGGTTTAAAATCATCTTTAAATGTATAGTGACTGATATAAAATTCAGATAGGAAAGAATCTTCGGAGTGAAGTTAAAATTTACTTTGACGAATTGTATTGAAACTGTTAATTTAACTTATTATTATGAGATTTGGTAAATTTATTATTTTGTTGGTGTTTACGCTGTCTTCGCTGTGTAGCTTTGGAGAAAAACATAATTTTTGCGATGAATGTGATGAATTCGGATGTATGGAGAAGTATATTGATGAATTCATGGATGGGGTGCATTATGTTTATACAGCACATCTACATGAAAGAAGTTATCATGATGAAAATGATGAAATCCATATCTATCATGAATTGGTAGATGCATATTTTGACTTAATATGGCATGAGCTTGACGCTTCAATTCCTGAGGTTGTAACATTGCCTACCAAGCTAAGAGTTAATCTGCCGGAATATAACATTGATGAAGTTATTAAGTTGAATACATGGGTGTCTGATTATTTTTATTCTTATTCTAATAGGTTGGGTGTGCCTGAGGATGATAGATGCAGGATTTTCAATACGATTTTTGTTCCCAAAGACTACTATATACATTATGATGAATCTCGCACCCCGGATTTTTATGCAAGAAAATTTGTCTTTGAAGAAGGGTATGATGATCGCTGTGTGAAGTATTATGATGATGTTATATTTAAAGGTGAGATTGACGATAATGGAAATTTAAAAGATGCAGAAATAATTTATTTCCCGTGGCCTTATGAAAATGGTGCGGTGTTTGTTTCTCCTTCATTTATGGTGGAAAGTTCATCCGACACATATCCTGAATACAGAGAGGAACTCCCATATTCATGTAAAAAACAAGAAATCCCATTTGTGTTTAATAGGGAAGTGGAATTAAATGATCCGAAAGCATATTCATTGCCATATTTTGATCCGGAGAATACTGACAGATGTTTGGATATCTATTATCCATGGACCTTTGGCAGACATATTATGCCTGATTATGAAGGAGCATGGAAGATTTATTATAGTAATACCGGAATCTATGCCATTATTTTCAGAGATGAATATGAAAAAATCGGCTATGAAAAGGTATATGATTTTTACGATCTCTCAAGAAGCATGAAGCCACTGAAATACGTACAGTGGAACACGTCAGTACTTCCTGAAATTGATAGAAGTAAAGTGTATGATTATCAACTGGAAAGTAATCGTGATAAGTTGTTGGAAGAAAAAGAAATTGTGACATTTGTTCACCCGGATCTAGTTGATGGATTCAAGGAATTGCAGTCGAAAATGCTTTTTCCGGCAAATGCCCGGATAGAACCGTTCCGTGATATGATATACCTTTATCCGGAACTTCAAAACGGCAAATGGGTCAAGGGTCAGTCGAAATATTATTGTGAGTTCTGCAAGTTTGGAAATGCAACAGTTGAGGAGGTCAGATGGGAGACATCAGACAGTTCGATAGCGACAGTCGACCTAAATGGCATAGTGACTTCGTTACAGCCCGGAGAGGTAGAGGTACGTTGTATCTTGACTGATAATAATGGAGAAGAATATGTAGCCACTTCAACAATTAATATCGACGACAATATTTTACTTGACGTAGAGGAGATAAGAGATTGCAGAGTGCCGGACGATGGCGTTTATAATCTGCAAGGTATAAAGGTGTCAGATACATTCGATAAGAATGTCCTTCCGAAAGGTTTATATATTGTCGGAGGAAAGAAAGTAATGATATAAAGGTAACGTTATAGAGGTAACGTTTGGAGTGAAAGGGTCTATTCTCGGTAATAGACCCTTTTTACACGCGGAGATACGGATGTGAGAATTTCGTAGGGGATGGTGTCGAGTGTGTCGGCAAGTCGGCCGACAGATGCCTCCTGTCCGAAAATCTCGACGGAATCACCCGGTTTGCAGTCAATGTCGGTTACGTCAATCATGCACGCATCCATACAGATATTACCTAAAGTGGGGGCATCTTTTCCGTTGACTCGCACAGAGATTGCACCTCGGCCGAAATGACGGTTCATTCCATCGGCATATCCGATTGGTATGGTTGCCACACGGCTGTCACGTTGCAGGATTGTGCGGCGTCCATACCCGATGCTTTCTCCGGCTTTCCAATTTCGGATTGCAATGATAACAGTGCGCAGGGTTGAAACGACGGCAAGTGGTTTTTCCATTTCCGGAGGCAGTGTGTTCACACCGTATAATCCGATTCCGAGTCGCACCATGTCATAATGGTAGTCGGAAAACCGCAAGATGCCGGCGGAGTTGAGGATGTGTCGTCTGATAGGGTAGGGTAGGTTGCTCTTCAGACGTTCTGTCAGTCGGTCAAACAGGTTAAGCTGCATGAGGGTGTAGTCGTCCATGTCCGGACAATCGGCTGTGGCAAGGTGAGAGAAGACGCTGCTCACCTTGATTTCATTACATTCTGACAGGATGTCGATAACCTCATCCAGCTCGCTCTCCACAAATCCCATGCGGTGCATGCCGGTGTCAAGTTTCAGATGGACAGGATAGTCGCTTACATTGTTTTTGCGAGCTTCGCGAATCACATCATGGAGCATCTGCATGGAATAGATTTCAGGCTCAAGTCGGTTTGCAAACATCTGACGGTAATTCGCAACCTGAGGATTCATAACCATAATTGGCATTGTAATCCCGTTTCGTCTCAGTTCGATTCCTTCGTCGAGCACGGCAACAGCCAGATAAGCGGCTCCGCAATCCTGCATGGTTTTGGCAATTTCGTAGCTGCCGGCACCGTAGCCTGATGCCTTGACCATTGCCACGATGCCGGTGCCTGCCGGGACATGACTTCTGAAATAATTGTAGTTTCTGATGATTGAGTCGAGGTTGACCTCAAGCACGGTTTCGTGGGTGCGTGCTTCAAGTTGTTCCTGTATTTTTTCAAATCCCGTTCCGGGTGCCCCTTTAATGAGAATTGTTTCCGAGTTGAAGTCCGATGGTGTCAGATTCTCAAGCAGTTCGTCGGTTGAACGGAAAAAAAGTGACGACCCGGAGAAGCAATCACGATGGGCGGAAAGTCCTTCTCCCACCCCGATGAACCGTGTTATACCTCCCGCTTTCAGAGCGGCTGCAATCTGCTCATAGATTGAATCATCCTTGTTTGATTCATGCAGGAGGTCGCTCATGATTACGGTAGAACTTGTGCCCGGAGTCATGCGCCTTCTCATGAAGTCGATTGCAGGAATCAGAGATGAAAGGTCAGCGGTATAGGAGTCCCGGATCAGCCGGCATCCGTTGACTCCTTCAAGCACGTTTAATCTTGTGCCGAGCTTCTGGAGATTTGTGAATCTATTGCCGATGGTCTGTCGGTCGACACCTTGCGAAAGCATGAACGCGAGGGTGTTCATCCCATTCTCGATATCTGAAGCAGACTCTAAAGGAGCTATAAAATCACCCTTCAGAGGTGTCGAGCCGTCAAGCGGTCGGAAGGTGTAGCTGATATGTTTCATTCCTTCCGGCAGGTCATTAACGGTGGCAAAGAGAGGCATTTCGGAATTGTGTAATGACCACCCTAAGAGGTTCAGATTCTGATGATTTGCAGAGATGCGCAAAGCTTCCTGCCGGATGTCGCTGTCGTCGGCGGGAAAGATGAGTAACCTTGTTTTGTCGCAATCAGCGAGTTGTAATTTCTCTCTGATTTTTTCCTGTCGGTTGGCAAAACCTTCCGAGTGAGCATCGCCGACATTGGTGATTATCACAATGTCGGGACGTATAATCTTGCTTAAGGGAGTCATTTCACCTTTGCGCGATATGCCGGCCTCAATAATTCCGAGTTCAGTGTGTGGCTCAATTTCCCAAAGAGAGAGAGGAACACCTATTTTGCTGTTATAACTTCTTGGTGAACGGGCAATCTCTTTCAGAGGCCACATCATTTGGAAAATCCACTCCTTAAGGGTTGTCTTTCCGCGGCTTCCGGTGATTGACAAAACAGTGTCGGCATTTTCTCGGCCGAGACTTCCGATTTGCCGGAGAGCTTCGATGCTGTTGTCAACCACTAAGAAGGCACAATCGGGAAATTGATTGATATTATTCGGAAGAGACTCGACGACAAATGCTCTCACTCCTCGTTGATAAAGATTCTCAATGAAGCGATGACCATCGTCGGTTGCAGTGTGAATTGCAAAAAACAAAGTGTCGGTTGCTGAATATAGAGAGCGGGAATCGGTGAGCAGATGTCGTATGACAGTGTTCTCCGATATGTTGCCGACAATGTCGATGCCGGTGCGACAAGAAATTTCCCGAAGCGTTAATTCCATAAGAGTCATTAATTTAAGCTGACTGACAATCAGTCGGGGAGAGAACAACGAAATATGAGATGCAAAAATAATTAAATTAGATCGAAGTTCAAAACGTTTCGGAAGTGTGATGAGTCCGGCGAGACGATGAAGAAATTCTATTCATTTTCTGCGCTTTTTGGCATTATTGCTTTCTTCTGAGTTTCTTTTGCTCGGCTTCGAAGGCTTCGATGAAGTGAATTTCGACAGGGGATAGTTGATACCGGGTGCGTTTGCGGAATTTTTCATACTCAGTGTCAGCTTTCAGCTTCGCAACTTCTGCCGATATACTGCCCGCATGTGTGAGCAATTCTTTTCCTGAAAGCGTAAGGAAGTCATCGAGTTTCTTGATCCAGTCTTTCATATACATCGGCAGATGGCTTTTAGCCTGAAGTTCGGCAAAATCAAGGTAGAGGTTGACAATTCGGTTGAGCATATCAACTTCATCCTCCGAAAGATAGTTCTTCGCAATCTTCGCCTCTTGTTTGGTAGGAAAAGCACCGCGCCATGAGGTCAATCCCATAAAATCGTTTTCAGCATTTGCTCTGTTGTAAATCACTTCGGCGGCAGTGTGACCGTGAGCGGCAAAGTGCATTTTATTCTGCACTGTCTTGAAGAACTGTTGGGTTGTTTCAGCGCGAGGGTCATAGTCGATACTCAGGGCATATATTTCAAGAACCTTGCGGTAGAACACCTTTTCCGAACTGCGAATGTCGCGGATTCTCGCAAGCAGCTCATCAAAGTAATTCCCTTGTCCGGCATTTTTCAAAAGGTCATCATTCAGAGCAAACCCCTTGATCATGTATTCTTTCAGCACTTGAGTTGCCCATTGACGAAACTGCACACCCCGATGTGAATTGACACGATAACCCACACTGATAATCATGTCGAGGTTATATATAGGAATTTTACGTTCCACCTGACGTTTGCCCTCGGTTTGAACTTGTGCAAAAAATGCACAAGTTGAATCCGAATTCAATTCTCCCTCCTCATATATCTTTTTAACATGTCGTTGGATAGTTGAACGGTCACGTTGAAACAGCTCAGCCATCTGATCAGCAGTAAGCCACACAGATTCGTTGGCAAGCCGGACCTCAATTTTTGTCTCGCCACCCTGTGTCTGAAAAAGAATTATATTTCCGTTATCCATTGTTAATAAAGCTTTGTTTTCGAGAAGATTCGACTCTTATTCTGAGGGAGGTTATAATGCAATTCCATTTTTGACATACGCTTTGAGATTAACGTTCATCTGGAGCAACTGCGAATTTACAAAATATAGTTGAGTCATTTATCACTTAAGATGACAAATTAAAGTTGCATATATTGTTAATGAATAGTATTTTTGCACTATGAAAAGCAAAGGATTTTCTCTGAAGGCGCTCTCGCTGTCGTTGGGAGCCTCGATGATAACTATACTTTCATCTGCCAATCCGGTGACGGTCAGTCCGTTATTATCTCCTCTTCCGGATGGATATGTTGAGCGTGCCGAAAATATGATGCAGGCCGGCAACTGGCAAGGAGCAGTCGACTGTCTTCTTGAACTCACTGTTGCCGACGGTCGACTTAATGAAAATATCCGTGAGAAGGCAAGTTTCCTTCTTGCCAAAGCGATGTTTCTGAATGGCGACCCGGAAGCCTTATCGGCATTAATCGGGTTCTGTTCGGATTATCCGGCATCAGTCTATGCGCTTGAGGCGCGTCTGCTGACAGCCGACTGTTATTTTGCTTCCGGTGATTTCCGGAAAGCAGCCTCAATCTATCGGTCGATACCCGCAGGAGCCCTTCTGCCTGAACAGAGAAACCTTTACACTTATCGTCTCGCTCTGGCATTGCTTGAAACAGGTGATTATGATGAATCCCGCTCACTGTTCAATAAAATCCGCAGCTCCAACACATGGAGAATCCCGGCACGCTATTATCTTTCATATATCGACTTGAAGGAGGGTGAGCTGGATCGCGCCTACAAAGGATTTTCAGAAGTTGCCTCGGTTGCCGGAGATGATAAGGAACTTGCCCCCGAATGGTATATGACTCAGATTGAGTTTCTTAATGGAAACTATGGGAAAGCTGCTGAAGATGGTGCGAAACTATTGAGAAATGACCGTCGGGAAGAGCTTGTGAAGCAGATGGATAGGGTTGTAGGCCTTTCATTTTTCCGCGAGGGTAATCTCTCGGAGGCTGTTCCCTATCTTGAAGATGCTCTGAAACCGGTTGTTGATGAGCAGAGGGATTCACAGCTGACTGAGGGGGAGCTTGATGAGGTTATCTATGCCTTGGGAGTCTGTCGATATGACAACCGGCAATATGAATCGGCCGCCGAGCTGTTCCGTCGGATATCCGACCGTGATTCAGCCGTTGGTCAGGGAGCATTGCTTTATCTCGGACAGTGTTATGTTGAATCCGGCAATGATGATGCCGCTGCCCTTTCATTCCGTCAGGCCTCGGCAATGGACTACGACACCGACGTCACTCAGGCCTCGCTGTTCAACTACATAGCCTCTCGCACTCATGGAGGAAACGTTCCGTTTGCTACGGGCATACATCTCTACAACGAATTTCTTGACCGTTTCCCCGATTCTCCCTACGCCCCGGCTGTGCGTGAGAACCTTGCCTCAGCTTATTTCAATGAGAAAGATTATAAAGCCGCTCTTGAAAATATCAATGCCATTCACTCTCCATCAAGAAGTGTGCTTGAGATAAAACAGAAAGTGCTCTATCAGTTGGGACGCCAGCTGCTTGCATCCGGTCATGCTGCCGATGCAGAGAAGATTCTCGCTGAGGGGGTGTCGGTGATTTCTCCCCGCAACGCATTGAGTGCGGAGACCGCTCTTTGGCTTGGCGATGCACGCTATGTGCTTAAGAACTATTCAGGCGCGACCTCAGCCTATCGGGAGGCACTTGCCGGCAAGCTAACCGGCTCAAACGCTGCATTGGCCCGTTACAATCTTGCCTACTCTCTCTACATGCAGGATAACTACAGTCAGGCAGCTGCCGAGTTTGCTCGCGCATACGCTGACCGTTCATTATCGGCTGAGTTAAGAGGTGATGCAAAAGTGAGACTTGCCGATTGCCGTTATTATACAGGTGATTATAACTCTGCCGCCGAGCTCTATGCCGATGCGCTTGCAGGGGGTGGCGGCGACCCGGATTATGCAGCTTATCGACATGCCGTAATGCTCGGACTGGAGGGACGACGCGATGCCAAGATTGTGGAATTGCAGGAGTTCAGCAGGACTTATCCCCGTTCGCGATGGAATGTCGATGTCCTGATGGAACTTGCTCAGACATATATCGACTCCGGAAAGGAAAATGAGGCAATAAAGACACTCGAACATCTCATCAACACTTACCCTTCGTCGCCCAGAGCAAGAAAAGGGAGTCTGACTCTCGGCTCGATGTTGCTCAAGTCGGGCAACGAATCGAAAGGGGAGAATTATCTCAAAGCGTTGATTTCAAACTATCCCTCAAGTGAGGAGGCATCTTTAGCTGACACTGAACTGCGCAACTATCATGCTTCCAATGGCACTCTGAAGGAGTATGCCGATTTCCTTGCTTCCGTGCCTGGAGCTCCCGGCATAGCGGCCGATGAAATGGAATCGTTGCAGTTTGCAGCCGCACGCAATTCGTTTGTCGACAATCCTGAGGAGATCAGCGGTCTTCTCAAATATGTTAAGGATTATCCTGACGGAACACATCTTGCTCCGGCTCTCCTCATGATTGCGAAGAGCAACGCATGGTATGGCGACCCCGCCGAGGCTGTCGATGCTGTCAATCTGATTCTTGAAACGCGTCCGGGAGCATCGGAAACTGTTGAGGGATTGATGCTTAAGGGAGAAACGATTGAAAAATACTTGCCGGAACGCAAGAAAGAGGCGTTGGCAACATATAAGATGCTTGAAAAAATCGGCGGGACTGATCTTGCTCCGGTTGCATACGCCGGAATAATGAGAAATTCCGACAATCCCTCAGAACGTATAGAGTATGCCGGCAAGGTGCTTCGCTCAGGCGGCCTTGCCGCCGAAAGTGTCAATGAAGCGCGGCTTTATCGCGCTCTCGGCTGGATGGAGGCAGGAAAGAAAGATGAGGGTGTCAAGGAGCTGACAGCTCTTGCAGCTGATCCTAACAACGAGCCCGGCTCACAGGCTTCGGTCGAACTTGCTTCATATATGCTTAAGAGCGGCAAGGTGAGTCAGGCAATGGAGTTCCTCAGCCGTTTCACAACCTCCGGAGTGCCGTGTGCCGAATGTCTTGCCGAAGGGTATCTTCTCATGTCTGACGGGTATCGGGCACAAGGTAACGACTATATGGCAAAGGAATATCTCGAAAGCCTTAAAGAGAATTATCCCGGCGACGACAAGAAAATTATTGATGGAATTGAATCACGCCTGAAAGCTCTGTCGTCAGGTAAAAAGAAATAACAGGATTATTTCGCCTAAACTTGCTGAAAAATTGAAACATTCTTATGTCTGCATATAAAACACTTATCTTTCCTCTCATGCTGTCAGTTCTTCCGGCGTTCGGACAGAACCGACTCGACGCTTCAGTGAATGTGGATGGTAAATACCTTCCGGAAATTATCAGGATGGAGCGTATCGGCACATTTCCCGTCTCTGTCGATACCGACATACCGTTTCATGGGCTTGATTATTCGCTGAAAGGAGTGACAGCAGATTTCTCACCTCTCTCGACACCCCTTTCGGCAACTGCATGGGGTTTGTCTGACGGCAGGTCGCCGCAGCGCGGTTATCTCGACTTCTCGCTCGGTTCATGGCTTAACTCCAATCTGTCGGCAGGCTACAGGATTATAAAAGATGAGAAGACCTCTCTTTCCACCCGTCTGCAATTTAATTCAACATCTTTATGGAAGGATAATGAATTGAGCCGGGCACTTTCCTCTTCTGACAGTCGCCAGCGTTACGACGGGGTGATAGGTTTCGACTTCACACGTCGTTTCTCCGACACCGATTGGCTTGCGGCCGATGTGCAGTATCATCTTGGAGCGTTCAATTATTATGGTCTGTCAGAGTCGCAGACACTCAATGATTTTGCCCTGCGCGCGTCGTGGAACTCAGCGGCAGGAGAGGATAATCTGAACTGGAATGTAGGGGCCGGAGTGAGATATTTCGGTTATCGGTCAGGAGGATATATTTCCGATAAGGGCACACGCGAGACATCGGTCAACGTGGGTGGTGGAATACTGATGCCTTGGAGCAGCGGCTCGGCTCTTTCTCTTGATGCCGACCTTGATCTGATGGTCTATGCCGATGCCCTTGTGCGCCCTGATAACTACGGGATGGTGACTCTGACACCGGCTTATTCCTTCTCGCGAGGAAAAACATTCATCCGTGTCGGTGCTGATGTCGACCTGACGTTCAATGCCGGAGAGGAGGGCAACAGATACGCTCTCTTCCACATAGCCCCTGATTGCCGTTTGATGACAGACTTCGGACGTGTGCGTCTGGCTCTCGATGTCACCGGAGGGTCTGAGAAAAACACTCTTGCCAACCAGTGGGGCAGTGATTATTATCAATCGCCTGTCTTGCTCACCACTCGCCCTGTCTACACACCTTTCGACGGCAGACTGGAGCTGTCGTTCGGTCCTTTCACCGGTTTCTCATTCAGCCTGTGGGGTGAATATAAGATTTCTCGCGGTGTCTTTATGGGAGGAGGTTATCTCCCGATGCTTTATCAAAACGTGCCTGCCGATGCTCTCAGATATAATCTGCACGGATTCTCAACAGGGATGCGTATTAATTGGAAACCTGCCTCGGGTTTCGCACTTGAAGCCTACGGCTCTTATCAGCCACAGAACGGTTCCACCGGCTTTTTCAACGGGCTTGACCGCGCCAAGGGTATTGTCGGTGTGACGACAGATATTCGCCCCTTCGACCGTCTGCTGCTCAATATCAATTACGAATTGCGTTGCGGCCGAAGCTTCACTTTCATCAATTCTGAATCACGGATGTCGAACCTGTCGATGCTCGGTGCTGAGATAAGATTCTCCATAACCGATAATTTCTATCTGGGCGCACAGGGATGTAATCTGCTCAACAGACGCAATGTTCTCTCACCGTCGAACCCTTCCGAGGGGATTGTAATTCTCGGAACTCTCGGTCTGAAATTCTGAAAATAAAATGAATAAGCGCAAAATACGCAACTCTCTCCGATTCTTTTCAGCAGTTCTTTTCAGTTGGCTTTATGTCCCGGCGTTGCTTTGCGGACTTAAGCGGAACGTCCGTGCCGACATTCGTGCCGATGTGGAAAGAATGATGACCCGCATTGACCTCTCCCTTCCTCCATTGTGGGCACTTGTTTATCTCCTCCATACAAACAGATACTTCCGGAAGCTTTATTATCATCGCATCGGTCCGGTTCGCTCGCTCCTTGTGAGCTGGATTCGTCCGGGCGACCGTTATTTCATCATTTCAAACGATACGGCAATCGGTCCGGGGGTATTGCTTGCTCACCCTTACTCAACCATTCTGAATGCGCGTAAAATAGGAAAAAACTTCTCGTTTATACATGCCACAACCCTTGGAGATGCCAAGGGAGAGACACCGACAATCGGCGACGACGTCACGCTCGGAGCCGGGGTCACTATTGTCGGTGGGGTCACAATCGGCAATAATGTCACCATCGGGGCCGGATCGGTTGTCGTTAAAGACATTCCGTCGGATTCGATTGCTGTCGGCAATCCGGCGCGCGTTGTCAGAAAAAAAGAAAGAAATTTAACCTAAAATCTACTTATCAATAAAAACCATGTTTACAGCAATTGTAATTGTCTTTATCATCGGGTATCTGTGCATCGCACTCGAACACCCCCTGAAAGTTGACAAAACGGCCACAGCTTTGGTTCTTGGCATGATTCTATGGCTCTTATACGCCTTGGGAGCTGATTCAATCGTGCCGGTCGTGTCGGGAGAACATTTCAGTAAGTTTGTTTCCGAACACCCCTCTCTTGCCGGCGAACCTCTTCACAAGCAGGCGATAGAGTATATTCTGAATGTCGACATTATCGAGCAGCTCGGTGAGATCACACAAACTCTGTTCTTCCTGATCGGAGCCATGACAATCGTGGAATTAATCGATGTGCACGGAGGGTTCAGAATCATCACCGACAGAATCACGACTCGCAACAAGCGGAGTCTGCTCTGGATTATCTGTCTGACAACCTTCTTCATGTCGGCTGTGCTTGACAATCTCACGACTTCGATTGTGATGATAATGCTGTTGCGCAAGCTGATCACTGACCAGAAAGAGCGTTGGATTTATGCAGGAGCCGTTGTAATCGCTGCAAACTCAGGTGGAGCATGGTCGCCGATCGGCGATGTCACCACAATCATGTTATGGGTGAAGGGAAATGTGACCGCAGCTTCGCTAATCACTTACGTCCTTGTTCCGTCGCTCGTGTCGATGATTTTGCCAATATCAATCATTTCACTTCAGCTGAAGGGGAATTTAGCTCATACGGAGGTTATTGAAACAAAAGAGAGTTTTGTCACCTCTCGCGAGCGTTCAACAATATTTTTCCTCGGTGTCGGAGGTTTGATTTTTGTGCCTATATTCAAATCTATAACCCATCTGCCCCCGTTTGTCGGCATCTTGCTTGTGCTTGGCATCCTTTGGATATATATGGAGATGTTCTATAACCGCAAGCATCTTGAGCGCGCCCAGGAGCATCGTCTTCCTCAGGTTATTTCACGCATCGACTTGTCGTCGATTCTGTTCTTCCTCGGAATCCTGATGGCAGTTGCCGTGCTTCAGACTTCCGGAATTCTGAGAGGACTGTCAAGCTGGCTTGACGAGACTCTGCACAACATCTTCCTGATTGACCTTATTATCGGTATCCTTTCGTCGGTTGTCGACAATGTGCCGATGGTTGCCGGAGCAATCGGAATGTATCCCGTTGCGGAAGTTGGAGCCACAGGGTATGCCGCAAACTTCGTCGTTGACGGTTTCTTCTGGGAATTGCTCAGCTACACAGCCGGTGTGGGTGGAAGTATCCTGATCATCGGTTCGGCCGCCGGAGTCATAGCTATGGGACTTGAGAAAATCAATTTCGGATGGTATCTCAAGAAATTCAGTTGGCTTGCTTTGCTCGGTTATCTTGCCGGAGCTTTTGTCTATCTTCTTGAAAAATCATTGTTCTGATCCATAAGAGACAAAAATAAGAGAGACCCGATTGCCACCTCGATGGCAGTCGGGTCTTAACAAATATTGGGAAACGGGATCTTGATTATTTTCTGATGTCTTGCCAGTAAACACTCGCCACCGTGTCAGAGACGATTGTGTTGTTGTCGGGTGTTGACAGAACGATTCTCTTTGGTTCCGAGATGTCGGTCGGGTCAGGACTGTAAATAGCCGACGCTCCATCTGACGATGTGAAGAAATAGGTGGTGATGTCGGCTGTGCCTTCACTCTGGCGATGACCGGAAAGCACTTTCGACGGCTCGGAAGAGAGTGGCGTATCACCCTCCCAGATGGAAAGCCGGTATTCATCGCGCGAACGTAATTTCGGATTGCGGTCAATACGGTAGGTGCGTCCCCGGTTATTGGATCGAAGGCAATCTACAGGCTCCCAGCCTCCCCTCAACGACTGATGCAGTGACAGAGTGTCGAGTGTTATCAGCCGCTGGCGTTCCTTCTTTTCCGCATTAGACAAATAAGGCACATCGTAAATCTTTTCATCAATCCAGAGGTATTCACCTCCGGCAACAGTCCAACCCCTCCAGCCCAGGTCGCTCCAATCCTCAACCGAACCGGTTGTGATGACATGACGAAGAGAATCATCGACCATGACTGGGTAGTAATCAACCATCTGTTCCACATCTTCGATATTTCGTAGAGGGTAAGGTCGGATGAGAGGATAGCTGACCATTCCGGCGAATTTGCGGGCATTCTTTCCGGCAATTGATTCAGCAACATCCTTGACAGCTTTCGGCAGATGATCAGAGCTCAGAATCTTGTCAATGCTGTCATCATTTTTTTTGCTGTTGTTTTTTCCCGGGCCGCAAGAGCAGCTTGCAATCATAAGTCCGGAAAGGGATACAGCCATCCCGAATGTTCTGAATCTGTTTAACATGAAGTGCCTGATATTTTTAGTTGGGAGGGTTTGGAGTAATTATCTGATGGTATGAAAGAAGGGAAGGTTAGAGCTAACTTAGGCTCTTCAACTTCTGTGACATAAAGTTTGTCAAACTCTTCGATCCTTCTTTTTCTTATAGTGGCATGCACTTTCCCTTTGTAGCGGGAATGAGCGATATAATTCTCACGGATGTCACGATCGCCGTTCTGAAGTTTTTTTGCCACAGTCGAACGGTTCACCGCCCCGTTGCCGATGTTATAAGCGAGGGTTGCGAGAAGGAGTGAATCCTTCCCGTAAGAACGGAAGAGAGCGCAATATTTTTGCAGGTCTTTTCTCAGAAGCGCGTCAGCTTCTTTCTCGGTTAAGGCACGATTACGGGGGAATTTCTCACCCGGAAGAATCTTATGACCATACCCCACCAAGGGCCAATGGCGCAAGGAATGGAGAGATTCGTATTTCTTTATTATTTCAATGGCGGTTTCAAACTTATTCTCTTGTTGTTGAGTGATTTCCGTCTCGGCTGCCAATTTGCCTCCGGTCGATTTCATATTATAAGGAAAGATAACGGCAAATATTGCGGCCATAATTGGTATAAGCAAATATTTTTTCATCACCTTTATAAAACAAACAGTTAGCCGCAATGGTTTCTCTGCGTATTGTTAAAAGATGCTGCAAAGTGTTAATTCAGAACAAAAGACGCCTTGTAATGGTTTTAGAAATAGTAGTACCTTATAGATATAAAGAAAAGTCGGGTAATTATGAAGGAAAATGAAATTCTAACATTAAAATATCTGAATGAAGATGACCGTGCATACGGCCTGGCAGGGATGTCAGTTAGTCTGGCAGCTCTGAATGCCATTCAGCGTGTTGCTTCCGTCTCATTGGACTCTGATGGACCGATGGTTATTTTCGGCAACGAATATTATTTTTCAGGAAGTCCGTCGGTGTCGCCAAAAGCCACCTGGGATAAACTGGTTGAGAATTTTCAGATTACGTCGGCAATGGCTCTTGCCAATGTCATGTCGCGCTCTATCGTCAGGATGCATCGTCAGGTTCCGCTTGAGATTCTCAAAGAGATTCATGATGCGATGATTGAAGAGGGGAGGGAGACATGCTCACTCGAAGAGGATGAGACAGATGCTCTGTTCAATAAGATGATGACCTATAACAACCGCATATTCAATAATCCGCGGGTGCATCCTGCAATCGACGAATTTGTCAGAATCCTCAGTCGTCGTCGCTCACTGACGGGAGGAGAGATAATAGATGAATTGCGCAACTTACAATTGATATAGAAAAAAAAGACTGATTCCTATACAACATTGGGGTGTGAGTTTTATGACTCACACCCCATTTTTATTATGTTTTGGGTAGAAACTGCGATATTTTTCATCTCTTTAATATTGTATTTTTTTTAATTATGATAAGTATTGTAATAAGTAATAATATTATATGTGATTATATAAAAATAAACATTAATGCATATTTTTTTTATAAAAAGATTTTGTTTTTCAATATAATATTATAACTTTGCGAATGAATTTCTAAACACATTATTATGAAACGATTATTTTTGTTTAGAACTATATGAGAGGAGGTTTTTATGAAGAAACTGGTTTTGCTTATTGTTCTATTGTTTCCTTTTGTTTTGCAGGCGCAAAATTATTTTAAGGAGGGAACCACTTGGTTCTTAGAATCGAGAAATATAGACCCGACTAATCCAAGGGTTGGTCATTATTCCATTACATTTGAAACCGACGAGGATCATAAATGGTCGGCGTTGTATGAGACAAATGATGATACCGGAAAGAAGGATTTTCTTGTTTATGTAAAGGTTGATGGTGATAAGGTTTTTTTTAATCCTTGGGAATGGGACACAGATGATTGGTTCTTATTATATGACTTTGGATTAGATGTCGGAGAGGGTTGCTATGTGTATGATGCTTATAGTGCCATATCTAAAAGGGAATATGGTAGAGATGACAGGAATGTTCAAAGCGTTTATGTGAAATGTGTAGAAATTGTCGATAAACATGAATGGGCAGTTAGTCCGCCACTCATGGTTTTTGATCAGTATAAGGATGAAACTTGTGAAGAAATAAATTATTCTGATTATTTTAAATTATACTGGGTGAAAGGGATTGGTATGCTTTCACCATACGGGGTAATTTTGAATCAATTGTCAAGTTTAGCCGGAGTCAGTATAAGTGTGAAACGCGTTGTTGACAAAGATGGAAAGGTTGTTCTTGATGTTGCTTCATCCGGTATAAATGAAACGGAGACTGTTAAATCTCCAAGAGTTGAGGTGGACGGACTCGAGATTAAAGTCTTCTCAAACGATGATTTTTGCGATGTTTATTCTGCCGATGGCAAGCATGTCGGAAGTTTTCGATTGATTGATGGTGTCGGAAGAATAAGTCTGTGTGCAAACGGAGTATATATTCTGAAGGTAGGAGGAGATAGTTACAAGATAATGATTTGATTGAATTTGTAAGAGAATACTGTCAGAACCGATCGCGGTCGCGGTTGGTTTTCTTTTTAAGCGATGTGACAAGAGCTTTCTCAAGGTCAACGCCCGTTTGATTGGCAAGGCAGATTGTAACCCAGAGAACATCGGCAAGTTCTTCTTCAAGTCCTTTGCGGAGGTCGCCGGGTTTTGCCTTCTGATCGCCATAGACACGCGCGATTATCCTGGCAAGTTCTCCCACCTCTTCTGTCAGAAGAACCATATTTGTCAGCTCGGAAAAATAACCTTTTCCGATTTCTCGTATCCAATTGTCGACCGTTTCCTGTGCTTCCTTTATTTCCATAAGTAAGAGAGTATTTTATTACAATCTTTCTTTGTTACAATCTTTCGATGAGAGTTGATTTCTCTTTAGAAACCGTCAGTCTCGCCGGAGCTGAATTTAGAATCGGCATGTTACATTCGATGTGTCCTATCGGGAAGTCGAAGGCAACCGGAATGTCGTCGATGCCCCATTCCTTGAAGCGGGTGGCAATCATTGTTTCCATATCCTTGAAATTCCGGTCAGGTCGATACTCTGTGAAACGTCCGATGATTATCCCTTTTGTGTGATTGAACACGCCTGACATGCGGAGTCTGAACAACATCCTCTCAACCGCATAGATTGCTTCGCTGATATCTTCAAGATATAATATGCAATCGTCGGCGAGTGGAGAAGATAGCATATCAAAACGTGTTGAAGCAAGCGAATTGAGCACTGCCAGATTTCCTCCTACGAGACGCCCCGTTGCCTCACCGGGAATGTTGAAAGATGATGCTGGTCCTGTTATTTCAATGTTATGTTCACCCCGGAGTGCCCGTAGCAACATGCGGGTTGCAGCATCGTGACCCCTTGTGGCGAGATGTTTCACCATCGGAGCGTGCAGCGAAACGATTTCGTGGCGATTCATAAGTGCGTGCAGCGCGGAGATGTCGGAGAATCCGACAAGCCACTTGGGATTGTCGAACGAGAGAGTCTCGTCGAGGTCTTCAAGAAGATGGATTGCGCCATATCCGCCTCGTGCACACAGGATGCACCTGACGGAAGGGTCTTTCCATGCTTCGCGAAATTCGGCGATGCGCACATCCTTGGGCGCGGAGTAGCTCCCTGTGCCTTCGCTGACAGCCGAGCCGAACACACGCACATCATAACCTTCGGCTGAAAGCAGACGGGCTGCCTCTTCAACATATTCCTTTTTGACGATACTCGCCGGAGCGAGTATCGCTATTGTGTCTCCTTTCCGGAGAGGTTCCGGAAACGCGGGGTGTGAATGTTGCTTTATCATAAAATGCGGATGTGAAGAACTCAGTTGACCTGCACTTGGATGCCGTTGCTTCTGATGCGGTCGGCAATCTTTTCCAATTCTTCGCGTGAGACTTTCTGAAGTTTCTCTTCAGGTGTGGAACGGTCGAGACTGTAGATCATAACCTCGCGCGGACGTATGGCTTTGTAGGCCTCGATAAGCGCATCAATCTCCTCAGGGGTAGTATTGTCGATTTTCTTGCCGTTATGCTCCCCTCTGAGAATCATTGTCTGGATGATTCCGGTGCCGGAAAAGCGACGAAGCGCATCGACAACCTTCTCTACGGTAAAGTCGCCTGAGGCCGGCTGGTCGATGAGTCGCATTGTCGGGTTGATTGCCGAGTCGAGCTTAAGAATGTTATTGTCGACTTTTTCAAGAGCCTCTGCCACTTTCGGATCAAAGATGCGTGTCGAATTGGTCAGCACCGACACTTTCGCTTCCGGATATTCCTTATCGCGCAAGGCAATGACATCATCGATTATTTCCGGAAACTGAGGATGTAGTGTCGGTTCGCCGTTTCCGGAGAAGGTTATGACATCAAGCGGTTCGCCGGCGGCTTTCATCTGATGCAGTTTTGCTTCAAGGTCTTTGCGGAGTTTCTCACGTGCCGGAAGTCCGGTCGTTCCGGTGCCCTGCGCATTGTAGCCCGCCTCGCAATATACGCAATCGAAGCTGCAAACCTTGCCGTCGTCAGGGAGAAGATTGATTCCCAAAGAAACGCCTAATCGACGGCTGTGAATAGGACCGAAAACTGATGAGTGAAAGAGGACTGTCTGGTCTTTTGCCATAGCGGGATGATTATTTTAAAGAAAGATTATTAAGATATTGTGTGATTCAATATAACTGTTTACACTGTCAATGCCGTAATGTGTCGGATTATCAGATTGAGGGGAGTTCCCTTATTCCATGCATGATTGAGAGAGCTTCTGAAACATCCGGCACATTGTCGATAAGGAATGAACGCCTGCCGTTGGTCTCGCGTATGTGTGTGCGGTTTGGATGTGTCTGCAGGAAGGTGAGCATCTTTCCGAAGGCTTTGCTCTGATAATATGCTTTATTATCGTCGCCTACGAAGTAGAGATACATTTTGCCCCCCTTGAGAGTCAGACGCTCAATGCCGAGGCGTTTGGCAATCAGACGCAATGGCACAACCTTTACGAGTTCTTCCGTCACATGAGGAAGTTTTCCGAAACGGTCTTTCAGATGGTCGATAAATTCATCGGTCTGTTCGGGACGTTCCATATTGTCGAGTCGCTGATAGAGCAGGATTCGTTCGCTCTCCTGCGGAACGTAGGAGGGGGGAATACGGAGTTCGAGGTCGCTTTCGATTGTGCAGTCGGATGTGAACTCTTCCTCTTTGCCGTTTTCAGATTCTTCATTGAAGGTGTCGGCAAATTCTTCTGTTTTGAGTTCGAGCACAGACTCTTTCAAAATCTTCTGATAGGTTTCATAACCGAGGTCGGCTATAAAGCCGCTTTGTTCTGCGCCGAGGAGGTTGCCGGCTCCGCGAATGTCGAGGTCCTGCATTGCGATATGTATTCCACTGCCCAGGTCGCTGAAGCTTTCGATTGCCTGAAGGCGGCGCCGCGCAACAGCGGTTAAAGGTTTTCCACCCGGTACAAGGAGATAACAGAACGCCTTGCGGTCGCTCCGGCCCACACGCCCGCGCAACTGATGCAATTCGCTCAATCCGAAGTTCTGAGCGTTGTCAATCATTATCGTGTTGACGTTGGGCATGTCGATTCCGTTTTCAACAATAGTTGTCGAGAGCAGCACATCGTAGTCGAGAGCTGCGAAATCGAGAATGTTTTTCTCCAGTTGGTCGGGTGACATCTGTCCGTGACCGATTACGATTCTGATGCCCGGCACGAGTCTTTTGAGCATCTCTTCAATGTGATAGAGATTTTCGATGCGGTTTGAGATATAGAAAATCTGACCGTTTCGACTCAATTCAAAATTGACTGCTTCCTTGATGACATCGTCGTCAATGCCGGAGACATTGGTCACAATCGGATGGCGGTTGGCAGGAGGAGTGTTTAGCGAACTGAGGTCACGCGCACCCATGAGTGAGAACTGGAGTGTGCGCGGAATTGGAGTCGCACTCATTGTCAGAGTGTCGACATTGACCTTCATCTGTTTAAGTTTCTCCTTGACAGAGACTCCGAACTTCTGCTCTTCATCGACTATCAGCAGACCGAGGTCTTTGAATTTAACAGATTTTCCAATCAGCTTGTGAGTTCCGATAAGGATATCTATTTTACCCTCTTCAAGGTCGGCGAGAATCTGTTTGACTTCTTTCGGTTTCCGGGCTCTTGACAGGAGTTCGACACGCACCGGGAAGTCTTTGAGACGCTGAGCGAAGGTGCGGTAATGCTGCATGGCGAGAACTGTGGTCGGCACAAGCACGGCAGTCTGCTTGCTGTCAGCGGCGGCTTTAAATGCCGCGCGGATTGCAAGCTCTGTTTTGCCGAACCCGACATCACCGCAGATGAGTCTGTCCATAGGGCGGGGAGACTCCATGTCATGCTTTATGTCGACAGTGGCTTTCAGCTGGTCGGGAGTGTCTTCATAGATAAAGCTGGCTTCGAGCTCATGTTGCAGATAGCTGTCGGGTGAGAAAGGAAATCCTTTCTCCTCCCTGCGGGCTGCATAGAGTTTTATGAGGTCGCGGGCAATATCCTTCATCTTGGTTTTTGTCCGCTCCTTGAGCTTGTTCCACGCGCCGCTTCCGAGCTTGTTTATCTTTGGCGGGATACCTTCTTTGCCGCGATATTTCGACAGTTTATGGAGCGCATGGATTGAGACCAGAATTATGTCGTCGTTCTGATAGAGGAGCTTGATCATCTCCTGGGGCTTGCCGTTGACGTCGCTTTTGACAAGTCCGGCAAACTTGCCGACACCGTGGTCGATATGGACAATGAAATCGCCCGGCTCAATCTGATTCAATTCTTTCAGGCTGAGAGCCAATTTGCCGCTTCTTGCCCTGTCGGCACGCAGGTTATATTTATGGAAACGGTCGAAAATCTGATGGTCGGTAAACCAGCATATTTTCCGTTCATTATCGGTAAACCCCTCGTGGATGGTGTTTTGAATCGGGGTGAAAATTATTTCGTCGCCTCTTTCCTCGAAGATGCTTTTCAGGCGTTCGGCCTGATAAGGAGTGTCGGAAAGAATCATTATCTGAAACCCTTTCTGAATGAACGAGGTGAAGGAGTCGGCAATCATATCGAAATTCTTGTGATAGAGAGCCTGTGGAGTTGTGTCGTAGGCGACAACGGCATCATAGCTCGTGCTGAGATGACCGGTTCCGGGCATATACTCAAAGATTTTCGATTTTTCAAGTGCCTCGCGGAATCTGTCGTAATCGACGGCTTGCTTCATCACTTCCGGGTCGCCCTCATCGGCAATCATTGCCGAAGCAGAGAATTTCTCTTCCGTGATTCCCTTGACTCTTTCAAGACATAGCGGAAGACCTTGCATGAAATAAACGGTGTCGTTGCCGGCATATTCAGGAAAGGAGACACCGCTCGTGTTCATTTCGGCACCGGCGGCGATGATTGAGATTCTGTCAAGTTTTTCCTCACTCAGCTGGGTCTCCACATCGAAGGTTCTGATTGAATCTATTTCATCATCGAAGAAGTCGATTCGATAGGGAAGTTCGTTGCTGAACGAATAGACATCGACAATCGAGCCGCGACGGGCAAATTGCCCCGGTTCATAGACATAATCGGCGTCACGGAATCCCAGTTCACGAAGTTTTTTGACAACGTCACTCTGGTTTATTTTAGTTTTGAGAGTGATTGTCAGAGTGTTCTCGGAGAGGGTGTCTTTCTTTGGGACACGCTCTGCAAGAGCTTCAGGATATGTTACGAGAAATTTTGTCTTCTTATTATTGAAGAAGGCTTCGATTGCCTCTGTGCGCATTATTTCAGCGGGAGGGTCGACCTGACCGTATTTCAATGCGCGTTTGAACCCGCTTGGAAGAAACACGATTTCCGAGGGATCGATGATTTTGGAGAGGTCATGATAGACGTAGCCCGCTGCGTCGGCATCGTCGGCAACGATAACGTATGGTTTTGCCGCCCGTGGTAACCCTGCCAAAAGCATAGCAGGAGCACTCCCCGAAAGACCTTCGAGAAGCACTCTGCTGATCTTTTCACTATCGATCAGCTCTTTAAGAGCTTTTATGCGGGCTGGTGTGGCAAATAATTTTAGATCGGTCACTTCTTTTTGATTCCTTTCAGAATGTTTTCATAGTCGCCGTCGAAGATTTCAAGAGCTTTGTCAATGCCGACATCGCGTCGCAGGCGAATGGTGCTGTCGCCAGTGCGTCCGAACCATCTTGTGGCAAGTTCTCTTGCCATGTAATAACGAATCTTGTCGTCGTTGATTTTGAGGTCGCGGTCAAGGTTGACCTTCAGAGAAGCAGCCAGACTGTCGAGTTGAGAGGCGGCTTCATCGCTCAGATACCCCTCGTCTTTTGCATAGTTGCGCAGATTCTTGATATATTCTTCGCTGCCGTTGTCATATTTGAATCCACTATCTTTGAGGCCGTTACAGAACTCTTCAAACATCTCGTCGGTTATGACGACATCATTGATTGATGCAGGTGCGGGATTAGAGGCTACATATTTTGTGACATAGTCAAAAATCTTGTTATCCATCACCAGCTGATAGAGGAGCGAATTTGATTTTTCCCATTCCACAATAGAATCGGGGGTGAGACCGCCTCCATCGCGCACTTCGCGTTTGTTGAGAGTCTTGAAGACGTTGGTGAGCGAATCGGGTGTTCTTGCAACCGAGCCGTCAGGATTACGGTGAGAATAGTCGAGGGCCTGAATCAGACGTCCGGAGGGCATGTAATATTTCGCTACGGTCACTTTCAGCAATCCTCCGTAGGGGAGTTGTGAAGTGTTCTGCACGAGTCCCTTGCCGAAGCTGCGTGTGCCGACAAGGACACCACGGTCAAGATCTTGAAAGGCACCGGCGGTAATTTCAGAGGCAGATGCCGACCCTCCGTCAATTAAGGTTATAAGGGGGATGTCGGGAAGAATCGGGCGATGAGTCGTTCTGTATACACGCTCATGCGATGAGTCTTTCCCTTTTGTGCGGAGCACTTCGGTGCCTTTCGGTACGAAATAACCCACAATGTCGACAGCACTTTCAACCAGACCTCCGCCATTGCCGCGCAGGTCGAGAATCAGACGGCTGAAACCGGGATTCTTGCTCAGCGAGTCAATCGCTTCGCGCACTTCGTCCTGACTCTTGTTGATGAAGGAGGTCAGTTCGATATATCCGGTTTTGTCGTCGACCATGCCGAAATACGGCACACTCGGTTCTTTGACTTTTTCGCGCACGACATCGAAGACAAGCACACTGTCGGCAACCCAGGGGCGAATGACTTTGACACGCACTGTCGTTCCGGGTTGTCCGCGTAGCAGAGAAGTGACATTCTGTTTTTTATCGGCGATGACGTCGATTGAATCGACCATTACAATTTTGTCGCCGGCAAGAAGACCTGCCTTCATCGAGGGTGAGCCGTCGAGAGGCTGGCGTATGTAGGTGATGCTGTCGCGCACGGTGATGTAACTTCCGATTCCGGCATATTCACCTGTCGTCATGAGTGTCAGCCGGTCTCTGTCGTCGGCATCAAAATATTCCGTGTAGGGGTCGACGGTTGAGAGCATCGCTTCGATGGCGGCTTTGAAAGCCTCATCGGTGCGTATGGAGTCGACATAGTTCTGCTCCAGCTCCATGACAATCTGATTGAATGTGTTGAGATTGCGGGCCAGAGCCGCATCATGGCTTTTCTCTATGGCGGAGAGACCGGTCACTCCTATCAGCAATGCGGCAGTTGCAAAAAATAGAGAGAGTAAATTATTATGTTTCATCAAATAAAATCTTACTTATGGGGGTAATCGACTGTGAAGTGAAGACCTCTGCTTTCCTTGCGCTCCATGGCCTGACGCATGATGAGGTATCCGATATTGATTATGTTTCGCAGTTCACAAAGGGCTTTTGTCGGTTTTGAGGTGCGGAACAGTTGTTCGGTTTCTTCATACAGGATGTCAAGGCGGTTCCAGGCTCTTTTGAGACGAAGGTCGCTTCTGACGATTCCGACATAATACCCCATTATATTGTTGACTTCCTTGGCAGATTGAGTGATAAGCACCATCTCTTCGGGATGTGTTGTGCCGTCGTCATTCCATTCGGGCACATCGTTTCTGAAGTCGTAGCCTTCAATTGCTTTCCGGGAATGTTCGGCGGCAGCATCGGCATAAACCACAGCTTCTATGAGGGAGTTTGATGCCAGACGGTTTCCTCCGTGCAGACCGGTGCAGCTACATTCTCCGATTGCATAGAGGCGTTTGATTGAGGATTCTCCGTTCAAATCGACTGCAATGCCGCCACAGAGATAATGGGCAGCGGGAGCAACCGGAATCATATCTTTGGTAATATCAATTCCGAGCGACAGACATTTCTCATAGATGTTTGGGAAATGACGTTTGGTCTCTTCAGCGTCTTTATGGGTGACGTCAAGAAAGACATGGTCTGAGCCGGACTGCTTCATCTCGGAGTCGATGGCGCGTGCGACAATATCGCGAGGGGCAAGCGAGAGCCGCGGGTCATATTTCTGCATGAACTCTTCCCCTTTGTCGTTTTTCAGGACTGCGCCATAGCCGCGCATCGCCTCTGTAATCAGGAATGAGGGGCGGTCGCCGGGATGATAGAGAGCGGTCGGGTGGAATTGAATGAACTCCATGTCTTTGACAGTGCCTTTGGCACGATAGACCATAGCGATGCCGTCGCCGGTGGCTATCAGCGGATTGGTGGTGGTGGTGTAGCAGGCACCGACACCTCCGGTTGCCATTATGGTTGCCTTTGCAAGGAATGTGTCGACTTTTTCCGTTTTTTCATTTAGCACGTATGCTCCATAGCATGTAATTTCGGGAGTGCGGCGGGTGACAACCTTTCCGAGATGATGCTGTGTGATAATCTCGACGGCAAAATGGTTTTCAAAGACGTCGATATTTTTGTCAGCACGCACGCGGTCAACAAGGCTGAGCTGAATTTCAGCGCCGGTGTTGTCGGCGTGGTGAAGAATACGGAATTCTGAGTGTCCTCCCTCTCTATGGAGGTCGTATTCACCATCTTCGTTTTTATCGAAATCCACTCCCCAGTCAACGAGCTGTTGGATTTGAGAAGGAGCGTTTCTGACCACTTTCGCCACAGCTTCCGGGTCGGAGAGCCAGTCGCCGGCAATCATGGTGTCTTCGATATGTTTGTCAAAATTATCGACTTTCAGGTTGGTGACGCTTGCCACGCCTCCTTGGGCAAAATATGTATTTGCTTCATCCAGAGTTGTTTTGCATATAAGCGCAACTTTGGAATGACGCGCCACTTTGAGCGCGAAACTCATGCCGGCAATGCCGGAGCCGATCACGAGATAGTCATATCTATATGTCATGACAAATGATTAAAGTCTTAACCACTTCAGGTGGTTATTGATTAACTTGCAAATTTAACAAATTATGCGAATACGCGCAAGTTAAATTTTGGGTTGAGGCGGGGTTGGGGTGATTAAGCTTGATTGAGCTTGATGAGGTGATTAAACTAATTTGACATTTGAGAGTTCTATATTTAAAAGCTCTCAGGTTATAACTTTGTAATCATTATGTTTATGAAAAATCTTAAATATATCTTGCTTTCCGCTTCGGTGGCGTTCTCTCTGTTCTCTTTCTCAGCTGTGGGTGCTGAGAAGAATAAAAAGCATCATGGCGAGTCTCATAAGTATGAGCATCGGAGTGAGCATAACAGTCATCGCGGTGGCTGGGGTGGCGATAAACACGACAAAAAAGATAAGGGTGGAAAGAAACACGGCGATAAGCATGACAAGCATAATCCGGTGTTTATTTTCAGCAACGGGAATCATCATAACCCATCACATCACAATCATAAAGATCATCATAAGAAAGGTCATAAAGACAATTTCAATAAGATGTTGCGCCATGCCGTCGGAGGAGGTAAAGGTGCTGTTGTCTGGCAGATTGGTCCTTTTGAGTATATTGTGAAATACAAGAAGGGGAAGAATCACTACATGCGCAGATTCTACACCAACACCGGTAAGTACGGGCCGGTGAGCCGTATTGTCCTTGCCGGACCTAATGAGTGGTATCTTGCGTCAGACCGTAATCGTCGTTACCGTTCTAACGGCTCGATTCTCAATGTGTTTGTCAATGGTAGGCCTCTCTCTCCCTGGTCGTTGGTGCCGGATGTAGACATTAACATCTCTTTCCCTTGAAACCCGGAAGGGTTATTTCATCAGACAAGCGAGAGGGTCTTCAGAATTGTCCATGCACCTCTGAATCCTCGGCGGGTGTGATGAAATGCCCATTTCAAGAGGATTTTTTTTCTGAAAGAATAGTGTGCTGTCGCGTTTTTGAGTAATGCGGCAGCTTCTTTTTTGTGATTTTCGCGGTAATACTCGGCTGCGAGGAGTGTCCTACGGTAATCGGCTGCAAAGAGCAGTGCCGATTTGTGGTCAGTCTTTAAGTCTGACTCTCTGACTAATCGGCTCACTTTGTCGATCGCTTTTTCCCATTCTCCGCGTTTGCTGAAATACGAAGTGCCGGTCATTGAGTCTTCCTGTCGGAAGATGTCGACACCTGACGTCGTTACCGATTCAATCTCAGGATTGGCAAGTTGCAGACGCACCCCTAATTCCCAGTCGTCCCAACGTAGAATAGAGTCATCCCATGCTCCGACAGCTCTGATGAGGTCAGTTCTGACGGCGTAGTTTTGTGTGGCGAGGGGACAATGGATTAGTTGGCTGGTAAGAGTATCCGCCGATAGCGGTTTGGTTTGAATCACTTCTCCACCCAGTAGATGAATGCGTATCTGCCAGGTGAGAAGCTGAGCCGAGGATGTTTCTGAAATGTGGTTTATGATTGCCGGGATATGCCCCTGTGTCATGGTGTCGTCAGAATCGAAGAACATCACCCAGGGTGTCAAGACTTCCCTTAGACCGCGATTGCGTGCGGCAGCCGCACCTGGTGTTTTCTCGGTTACGACGGTTGTCTTGAGCCATGACAGATTTTCATGCTCCTTCTTCCATTCCTGAAGGACTTGCAGAGTGTTATCGGTTGAATTGTTATCGACAATTACAAGATGCAGATAGCGAACCGCTCCGGAAATTATGCTGTCCAGAGTGTTCGCTACGAGATGTTCTCTATTATAGACGGGCACAACGACCGTCAGAAGTTCATAATCGGAAATGTTTTCAGACGGGTGCATCAGCGAATGGTGCGTTGTCATTAAGCATTTTGGTCTCGTCGGCATCTTTTATTTCCTTGACCAATTCCTTCTTGATTTCGTCGATGGCTTTCTGGTCAAGCAAAGGATAGTCGGCATATTTATCAGCATGAGCCGGGTCGACTTCCGTCACTCTGGCACAAGTGTAATAGGCGAATGTCTGATCCGGGAATACGGTTTTCAGATAATCGTGTAGTTCATTTTCAATTTTTGCAAACGGGGCTGCATGGTGCATTGCGTCAATTCCGTTTTTTACTGTGCAGGGATAGCGGAACTTTCGGGAGTCGCCGAAGCTGACGATATATAACTTTTCAGTAGTGTTCTCCATGGTGAATAGTTTTATTAATTGGTAGAAGAGGGCAACATGCCAATAGCTCTTCTTTAGTGATAGAACAAGGAGTGTCGTAATAAGTTCGGTTATCAGGTGAAGAATCAGCTCAATCTTTTCCGTAGCTTCCCCAAAAAAAGAAGATTCGTATCGCTACGAATCTTCTTTTCTTCCCTTTTCAGGGAATTTGCCTAATCCTAAATACATTTATCAATCCATAACTAATAGGTGAACTAAATTTTAGAACTCAAAACAGTCACCTTTGTGCAACAATTATTCGTTTATTACAACACACCTATTCAAAATGAATAAATTGAATGTGTGGAAAAATTACCTCTGTTAAATTTTTGACAAAAGTAATAAAAATTTTTAAATGATGCAAATATGTGTTAATTTTTGTTGCCTATATTTTTTATAATCCATTCCGGGAGTTCATCAAAATGGATGTCTCGATAGATTGAAGTCGGGGTAACTGACACGAAATCATGGTTTAACGCCCATTCATCGGTGTCGGTTGCTTCGGGTTCTTCATTAATGAAATGGCCGGTGAGCCAATAGAAATCCCTGCCGTTAGGGTCTACATATCGCTTATATTCTTCAGTCCAGTGTCCGCGACATGAACGTGTGAGCATCATTCCTTTAGGCTCGCAATTGTCAGGGATATTGACGTTCAGACAGACTCCTTCGGGTAATCCGTTTTGGAGGGTATGGGCGATGATTTCTTTGACAAATTTCTTGCAAAATGAAAAATCAGCATCTTTTGAGTGGGTTGTCAGTGAAAATCCTACTGAGGGTACACCGATTGTGCAACCCTCAAATACTGCTCCCATAGTGCCTGAATATAACACATTGACAGCTGAGTTAGAGCCATGATTTATGCCTGCTACAATCAGGTCGGGTTTTTCGCCTTTAAACAGCGTTTGAAGTGACAATTTGACACAATCAACCGGTGTACCTGACACTTTGTATAACTTTGTGCCATCGAAAGGTGGCTGACATTCTGACATACGCAAAGGGTTTTCGAATGTCAGAGCCATTGATTGTCCTGAACGTGGTCCGTCGGGGCAAACGGCGATGACCTCGCCGAACTCTTTGAGGAATCCTATCAGTTCGTGCACTCCGCGTACCTGATAGCCGTCGTCGTTAGAAACAAGTATCTTCATAATCAGTGGAGATTTTGAAAGTCGAAACTTACATATAAGCTTAATCCGGGGTCTCGGTCAGAAATCTGAAAAGAGCTGTCAGCGTTTGTGTCCTGAGAACGGTAGGTAATGGTCGGCTACGATAAAGCGGTCAGCTCCGGGGATTGTCCGCATATAGTCGGTTGAAGGGAGAGAGGTGTAATTTTTTCTCATTTTCTTGAAGTCGGAGTGGGCTTTGAGAATTGCTTTTGCATTGCCGAGGTCTCCTTTCAGAAGGAACATGCCGAAGGCTAATGTGTCGGCAAGGCGGCGCACAAAAAGAATTTTGCGACCTCTTTTTTCAGGAAGATTCTTATGAAGGAGCAGCAGATTATTGCGGAAGTTAAGATAGGTCTTCTGCGGATTTCCCTGATTCAGTGATGCCCCTCCGACATGAAACACTTCCGAATCGGGCACAAAGAATGAAGGACGTCCCTGTGCGCGCATCCGGCAGCAGAGGTCAATCTCTTCCATGTGAGCAAAGAATTGAGGGTCGAGTCCGCCAAGCTTGAGGTATAGCTCGGTATCGACTGTCAATGCCGCTCCTGAGGCCCATGCAATCTCTTCCGGATGACTGTCATATTGACCTTTGTCGGATTCGATTGAATCGAAGACACGTCCGCGACAGTAGGGATAACCGAGACGGTCGAGCAATCCGCCTGCCGCACCGGCATATTCAAACATTTCCCGATTTCTGAACGACTTGATTTTAGGTTGACAGGCGCCGGCGTTAGGGTTATTCTCCATGAATCGGAGCAAAGGCTGCCACCAGTTTTCAGTTACCTCCACGTCTGAATTAAGAAGAATCGTGTAGGGGTAATGAGTGGCCGCTATTGCGCGGTTGTACCCTTCGGCAAAACCATAGTTTTTGTCTAATTCGATAACCTTCACTTCCGGGAATGAATCTTTCAGCACGGCGAGAGAATCATCCGTCGAGCCATTATCAGCCACGAAAAGGTCGACTTCATCTCCGGAAGTGTATTTTATTGCAGCCGGAAGAAACTGTCGGAGCAATCCGCTTCCATTCCAGTTTAGAATTATGACGGCAAGTTTTTTCATTAGTCAGTGAGATGATGTTTTAGACTATCGGTTCGCCCACAAGACTCTCCTTGTCAGACATATCAAATCCTGTGATTCGGGTCGGGGTTATGGTGTTGAAGAGATCGAGGTTTACGGGAGCAGTGATGCGGAGGTAATTATCGGTGAAACCGTGCATGCGTTCCGGATTATGGTCGGAATGTTCCCAGAGGACATTTCTAACCGAGCCGATCGCTTTGCTCATAAACTCTCTCATTTTGCTGTCGGAAACGTCGCTCAGAACTCCCACTCTCCGCCGGCGCTCTTCGCGTGGCACCTGATGAGAGATATTGAGGGCAACCGTGCCGGGACGTTCGGAGTAGGGGAAAATATGGAAACGTGTGACGGGAAGAGCCGACACGAAATCAAGTGATTTCTGCCACTCCTCCGGAGTTTCGCCGCGTGCGCCGGCAATGATGTCAATGCCGATGAAGGCATCCGGCATCAATGAGCGAATCTTGGCGATGCGCTCGGCAAACAGCGATGTGTCATAACGACGGTTCATAAGTTTCAGCACTGCGTCGGAACCTGCCTGAAGGGGTATGTGGAAGTGAGGCATGAAAGATTTTGATTCATTGGCTATCCATTCCAGAATTTCCTCTGTTATCAGGTTCGGCTCAATAGATGAAATGCGGTAACGCTCGATTCCTTCAACGGCATCGAGACGTTTGAGAAGCTCAAAGAAAGATTCGCCGGTGTCAAGTCCGAAACATCCGATGTTGACGCCGGTAATCACTATTTCCTTTCCTCCCTCGCGAGCCACATTTTCGGCTGCCACCACAAGCTCGTCGATCGACCCTGAGCGTGATGTGCCCCTGGCAAAGGGGATTGTGCAATAAGTGCAGAAATAGTTGCAGCCATCCTGCACCTTGAGAAAATAGCGTGTGCGGTCGCCGCGTTCGCAACTTCCACGAAACTCTTTTATCTCTTTCAGAGGGGACACAGCGGTTGTGGGAGTCTTGGTTTCAAGCCATTTCTCAATATATTCCGCCATGCGGAGCTTTTCGTCGCTGCCAAGTACGATGTCGACACCTTCGATCTGTTTCACTTCCTCAGGCTTCAGCTGTGCGTAGCATCCTGTGGCGACAATCGTGGCATCAGGATAGGTTGATGCAAGATGACGCAACAGCCTTCGCCCTTTCTTGTCGGCCATTTCTGTAACCGAACAAGTGTTGACGATGCAGATGTCGGGTGTTTCGCCGTTTGCGACACGCATTATGTTGTGTTCGCGAAGGATTTTGCCGATTGTGGCAGTCTCCGCGAAATTAAGTTTGCAGCCGAGAGTGAAGTAGGCGGCCCGGAGGGTGTTGGAGTTATCAGTCATTACAACCTTTTGAGTCCTTTGAAGAATCTTTTTCTATTAAATCGAGAAGTTTTCCGAGAGCCTCGTCGGCAGGGATATTCTTCTCGATGAGTTCCTTTCGACGATAGATGCTCACTCTGCCCGGTCCGGCACCGACATATCCATAGTCGGCATCGGCCATTTCGCCGGGACCATTGACGATGCACCCCATCACACCGATTTTGAGACCGGTCAGATGAGAGGTAGCCTTACGCACTTCGGCAAGTGTTGACTGGAGGTCGAAGAGGGTGCGTCCGCAGCTCGGACATGCTATATACTCCGTTTTACTTATGCGGAGACGCACAGCCTGAAGAATCCCCATGGCGATGCGTGAGGTCACTTCTTCGGAGAAGGAAGGTGCCTCAAGTGCAATTCCGGAAGCATAGCCGTTGGCAAGAAGGAAGCCGAAATCGGCTCCGGCCCGGACCATCAGTTCCTCTTCATCGGCAGTGGTGTAGGATAATGAGACAATCACCGGATTGTCGGCTCCAAGCGCGACAAAACGGTCAATCCACGATGCAATCTCACCGGGAGCATTGATGTGAGAGGAGGAAAGAATCACCGGTTCCGAATCGGAGTATCTGACCGGTGTGGAGGACGCGTCAGCTTTGTGCCATGACTCCGGGATGAGGGAGAAGTCGACATTTTTTACAATGGGATGAGGAGGATTGCCGAACTCATGGAGCCGACGTGCATAATCACGACTTGTTCCGGGTTTGATTATTTCAGGTTCGACAATGGGGGCATGGCCTGACCTCCGGGCTATGTAGTCGCGAAGTTTTCGTGCCACAGGTATTTCAAGTTCCGGATCCTCACTCAATGAGACGCGTATCGTGTCGCCGATTCCTTCAGCAAGGAGAGTGCCGATTCCGACAGCACTTTTCACACGTCCGTCTTCACCGTCGCCGGCTTCAGTCACTCCGAGATGCAGAGGGTAATTCATCTCTTCCGCCTCCATCGCACTGACAAGAAGGCGCACCGTCTGCATCATGACCATAGTGTTCGACGCCTTTATCGAGATGACGATATTATTGAAATTCTCTTCGCGGAAGACACGCAGAAATTCCATGACCGATTCAACCATCCCTGCCGGGGTGTCGCCATAACGGCTCATTATGCGGTCGCTCAGACTGCCGTGGTTAACACCGAGACGGACGCAAGTGTTGTTTTCGCGACACTTTTCGATGAAAGGATGCAGGGCGGTTCTGATTTTCTCTTTTTCGGCCTCATATTCTTCATCGGTGAAATCGAGATGGCGGAATGTGCGGGGGGCATCGACGAAATTACCGGGATTGATGCGCACTTTATGGCATGTCCCGGCTGCCGTCATGGCAGCGTTGGGGTTGAAATGCACATCGGCGACAATCGGCACGGTGTAACCCTGCTGTTCAAGCCCCCGGCGTATTTCAAGCATATTGGCGGCTTCAGCCACACCCTGAGTGGTGAGTCTGACAATCTCTCCTCCGGCCTCGGCAATTCTGATTGCCTGCGCCACAGACCCTTCGGTGTCGAGGGTGGAGGTGTTGGTCATTGACTGAAGACGTATGGGATTCTCTCCCCCTATTCCGACATTGCCCGCCTTTGCAACCGAGCTTTTGCGTCGTTGATAGTTATATCGTGTCACTTTATAGATTTTTGAAACTTACTTAATGAATCATCATCATCAGATAGACGCTGCAGAAGCCGACAACATATCCGGCAAGAACCTGCATCAGAGTGTGCCGACGAAGCCATAATCGTGCGCTTCCGAGCGCACCGGTCATGAAGACGGTGAAGATTATCCATCCGAGAATGTCGGGAGAGGGGTATTCATCTTCGGCAAGATGAATCAGCATTGCCACAACTCCGGCAGCTCCGGCAGCATGCGCACTGATTTTCCACCGGAAGTTAATAAGCAGTTCGATAATGGCAGCCACTCCTCCACCTGCAAAAAACATCGATGCTCTGACCGGAGCGCCTTTGAGATGAAAATAAAAGGCTGTGATGAAGAATGATATGATGGTGATGATGTAAGGGATAAGCCTTTCTTTTCTGCCGTTCAGACCGATGTCTTCAATAAGACCAAGTTTTTTCAGGAGGATGACAAGCAGCATAGGGATTGCAGCAGTCAGACCGATCACAACCAGTGTCACTATGACCTTCGTCAACATCGGAGTGAAACTTAGTGACGATTCGGAGAAAAGGAGTAATGTGCCGTAAAGAGGCATCAGCAGAGGAACGAAAATCCAAGACAGCAGGTGACTTACGTTGTCGACCACTCTTTCCCATTCCGCTTTGTTTTCCGGATTGTCGCCCGGAGTCTGCTCCGGACCGTTATGATTATCGAGTTCATTCGGCTCATCGGCAAGGGCTGAGTTCTCCATGACCGATGGCCTCTCAGAGGGGATGAAATCGGGCATTTCACCTCCCGGCATGAATCGGGAGTTATCAGACCGGTTGTCGATAGATTCGGGATAATATGAACTTGTGTCGGGTTTCATAGAGACAAAGTTTTTTGATGTCCGGAGGGAAAGGTCAGAGTTTGAGGAATCCGGCCGGAATCGGGGTTTCAAAATTCATATCCCTGCGTGTTGCGGGATGTGCGAAACGCAATGAGCGGGCATGAAGGGCAAGGCGGTTGAGCGAACTGTGTGTGCCTCCATAACGGCGGTCGCCGCTGATGGGACATCCAAGTTCCGAGGCTGCATGAATTCTGATTTGGTTCTTGCGTCCGGTGTCGAGCGAGAACTCCACAAGAGTTTTTCCATGCGCTCTGCGAAGCACCTTGAAGCGTGTCACAGCCTTTTTGCCGTCGGAGGGGTTCTGCGAGCTGAAGACCTCATGCTCGGAAGTCTCGCCGATGTAGCTGCTGATGACACCGCTGTCTTCTTTGACCGTTCCGTCGAGAACGGCAACGTATGTCCGGGCAAGCACCATATTGTTCCAGTTATGCTGCATCGCTTCTTTTGCCTGCATTGTTTTGGCAAACATCATCAGCCCGGAGGTGTCGCGGTCAAGTCGGTGGATGATGAAAATCTTGTTGAGCGGATTTACTTCCTTGACATAGTTGCGAAGAATACTGTAGGCCGTTTCTTTTGTTCTTTTCGAATCATTGTCGACCGACAGTAGTCCATACCCCTTGTTGACTACGATGATGTCGTCATCTTCATAAACAATCTTAAGACGCGGATGTTTGAGCACGACAAACGGGCGCGCGAAGTTCAACTCGACCGTGTCGCCGGGCAAAACCGGATAGTCAAAGGCGGTCACTACATTGCCGTTGACGCGGAGATGGCTGTATTTCAGCCACTTCTTGATATCGTTGCGTTTTGAATCCGGAAATTTTTCAGAAACAAATTGCATCAGAGGAACTTCTTCCTCCGAGGTGTTTGTGCGCGATACTATCTTGTCGGGGAGAGTGCTTCGGAAGTTGCGTCGTTGATTGTTATTGCGAATCATTATGATTGAGTGATTTATAAGAAAATCAATTTGCAAAAATAACAAATTTAATTTGTCGGAGCAAACCTATGAGTGATGAGGAGACAGAAGAACGAGAAAAAAAAAGTCTACCTCTTTTCACAAAGAGATAGACCGAAACCTTAATCTTAATTTAATACTATGAAAAACACTTTGCAAAATTAATCACCATCATTACTAAATCCAAATTTTTTAACATTTAAATTGATTTTTTTTGTTTGCTTAACGGGTAAGGATTTATAGATTGGTATTTGAATATTTTGTCGGGGAGAAAGAAAAAGGTTAAATTTGTGGTTAAAAAAACCACTTGATGGAGGAACTTTATCAGTATTTGTGGAAGTACCGGATGTTTGGCACAGACTTTAAGGACGGAGAAACTTCGGTCAAGGTAATCTCGGCAGGACTACATAACGTCAATTCGGGACCGGATTTTTCGTCGGCAGTTGTGAAAATCGACGGACAGCAATGGGCCGGCAATATCGAGATTCATGTGCGGGCTTCTGACTGGTATCGTCATGGACACGACAAGGATTCCGCCTACGACAACATTGTGCTTCATGTTGTGGGTCACGATGATGTGCGCATAACACGACGCGATGGGAGTGTCATTCCCCAGATTGTGGTCAATGTGCCTGACGGAGTTGTCCGCACACATGCCGAATTGCAAGGCGGCTTGAAGGGGATTCGTTGTGGAAAGAGATTGAGGGAGCTTCCGGAGCTGATTGTCCACGATTGGATTGAGCGAATGGCTGTTGAGCGACTGCAATCAAAAAGTGAGCGGATTCATGACTATCTGAGAGAAACCGACGGCGACTGGGAAAAGACGGCTTTCATAACTCTGAGCCGTGCGTTGGGATTCGGCACAAACGGAGAGCCTTTCGAGATTCTCGGAAGAATGCTTCCGCTGAATTTCCTGCGTCGACACTCAGACAATCTGATGCAGTTGGAGGCGATGATTTTCGGAGTGGCGGGTTTGTTGCAGCCGCATCTTTATCCCTACGATGAATATTATCAGCTTCTTGTGAGAGAGTATATCTTTCTCTCGGCAAAGTATGGATTGAAGAGCATGGATGCGTCGGTGTGGAAATTTTCAAGGATGCGTCCGCAGGGGATGCCTTACCGGAGAATGGCACTTTTAGCATCGGCAATAGCTTCCGGTGAGTCTGTTTTCGATTCTGTTATTGACTTTGCGAAGGGGCGCAGAAAGATCGAGGAGATGTTTGCATGGAGGGTAAGTGCTTACTGGAACAGTCATTACACTTTTGGATCGTCGCCTGTTACGGCATCGAGTGCTATCGGTGCGACCGGAAGGGAGCTTCTCATGATAAATGTGGTTGCACCCTTGGCTTACCTCTATTTCTCTTTTCGTGACGATCCTGATGGGGCAGAGGCAGCCATGTCGGTGCTCGAAAGGCTTCGTCCGGAGAAGAACGTAATCATTGACTTATGGAAAAGCCTGGGAATCGAACCGGACAATGCCTTTCGATCCCAGGCTCTTATACACCTTCGTCGGGAATATTGCGACAAAAATAAATGTCTTCAGTGCCGTTTCGGCCACAGATTGCTTCTTATTTCAAGATGAGCATTGCGTCGCCGTATGCTCCGAACTTATAACCTTCTTTGACAGCCACTTCGTAGGCTTTCATGACATTTTCATAACCACCGAAGGCAGCTACCATCATGAGCAGAGTGCTAAGGGGAAGATGGAAGTTGGAGACCATTGCGTTGCAGACGGTGAAATCGTGGGGAGGGAAGATAAACTTGTTGGTCCATCCTTCGTAGGTCATTATGTGACCGTTCATACAGACGGCAGTCGAGATTGCACGCATGGTGGAAGTGCCGACGGCACAGACTTTTGCTCCGCGGTCTTTGGCATTATTGACCATTTCAACAAGTTCCTCTTCAACATACATCTCTTCGCTGTCCATGCGGTGTTTGGTGAGATCTTCGACATCAATGTCTCTGAAATTGCCGCGTCCGCAGTGAAGAGTCACAAACCCGCGTTCCACACCTTTAATCTCCATTCTTTTCAGAAGTTCACGGCTGAAGTGGAGTCCGGCAGCCGGAGCCATCACAGCACCTTCTTTGGCAGCGAAGATGTTCTGATAGCGGTCGGCATCTTCCGGTTCGGCGCGACGGGTGATATACTCGGGCAGCGGAGTCTCTCCAAGAGCAAACAGCGCCTCCTTGAACTCATCATGCGGGCCGTCATAGAGGAATCGCAGGGTACGGCCGCGGGAGGTGGTGTTGTCAATAACCTCGGCAACCATTGAATCGTCGTCGCCGAAGTAAAGCTTATTGCCGATTCTGATTTTGCGGGCCGGCTCAACGAGCACATCCCAGAATTTATTTTCACGGTTAAGCTCGCGGAGGAGGAAGACTTCGATGCATGCCCCGGTTTTCTCTTTGTTACCGAAAAGGCGTGCGGGGAAGACTTTGGTGTCGTTGAAGACCATCACATCGCCTTCGTCGAAATACTCTATGATGTTTTTGAATATCTTGTGTTCGATAGTGCCGTCTTTGGCGTGAAGCACCATTAATCTACACTCATCACGGTTTTCAGACGGATGTTGAGCGATAAGATTGTCAGGAAGTTTGAATTTAAATTGCGACAGTTTCATAATTAGTTATATGGCTTTGTCTTAAAATCAAGTGTTTACGTTGTCAGTCAGCCCGGCATTCGGAGCCGGAGTGTAGTTTTCGGGAAATTCAAGATCACATTCACCTATCATGCCGACGGCCTCGTCGACAGAGAGACAATTGTCAATTTTAATGTTGCCGACTCTTGTGCGTCGCAATGCAACGAGGTGAGCACCGCTTCCGAGGGCTTCGCCCAAATCGCGGGCAAGAGCGCGGATGTAGGTGCCTTTGCTGCACACGATGCGCAGACGAAGCAGGGGAAGCTCGCAGTCGAGCAATTCCATCTCATCAATCTGAAGAGGTTTCGCTTTGAGTTCAACCTCTTTCCCTTTGCGAGCATACTTATAGGCGCGTTTGCCGTCGATTTTGACGGCTGAGAACACCGGGGGGACCTGCATGATCGAGCCTGTGAAGCGAGGCAATGTTTCAAGAATCATCTCCTTGCTGATATGTTCAAACGGATAGCGGTTGTCAATTTCCGTTTCGAGATCGAAGCTTGGGGTTGTGGCTCCAAGCATAATGTCGGCAATATATTCTTTGGTGCCGTTCTGAAGCTGCTCGATCTGCTTTGTGGCTTTTCCGGTGCAGACAATGAGCACTCCGGAAGCAAGAGGGTCGAGCGTGCCGGCATGACCGACTTTGAATTTCTTCAGATGCAAGCGTCGTTGAATAGCTCCGCGAAGTCGTTTGACAGCATCAAATGAAGTCCAACCGTAGGGTTTGTCAATACCGATTATTTCTCCTGAAATAAAGTTCATAGAAGGGGGTCAGAGGTGTAAAGTGGGATGTTAGCAAAAATAGTTCCAGACTACGCAGACTGTGCCCATCACGGCACAATAAACGGCGAACCATACGAGTTTCCCTTTCTTGACGAGGTTAAGCATCCAGCGGCAAGCGGCACATCCGACAACAAATGAGGCGATGAATCCGACGAGCATGGCGGTAACCCCTACGCTGTTTTCCTGGGCGGGAGCCGAAACCATATCTTTGATGTCGAGCAGAGCCTCGCCAAGGATGGGGATAATGACCATCAGGAAGGAGAAGGCAGCCACTTTGTCACGTTTGTCACCGATGACAATGCCGGTTGCAATTGTAGTGCCGCTTCGGCTGAGTCCCGGAAGCACAGCAACAGCCTGTGCCACACCGATTGTCAGGGCATCCCACCAGCCGATGTCGCGTCCCTTGTTGGCTTTCTTTATTCCGCCCGATGGCGTGCGGTCGGAGAAATGAGCGAAGCAGAGAAGTATGGCGGTGAAGAAAAGGCATATTCCCACAAGTCCGAGTCCGCTGCCAAATGCTTCTTCAACCTTGTCTTTGAAGAAGACTCCCACGATACCCACGGGGATGCAGGAGACAAGGATTTTGCAGACATACATGAAATTGTCGTCAAGCCTGAAGGTGAAGAAACTTTTGCATAACCCCTTGAACATGGGCCAGAGGATTACGATTGTCGAAAGGACTGTTGCAGCATGAAGCATCAGGTCAAACTGCAATGCCTGACTTGCCGGCAGGTCGACTCCGAGTATTTCACGGAAAATAACCAGATGACCGCTTGAACTGATGGGGAGGTATTCTGCCAGACCTTGAACAATACCAAGAATCAGGGCGTCTATAATTTCCATAAGTGTAATTCAGGAATTGTCGTTATCTTTTCTTTTTTGGGGTGTAGATAATTGCAAACGCCATGAATAGGAATCCGAGAAATGAGATTGTCGGACCAACCACGATGCGGCGTGTGCTGAAAATGTCGGGGTTAAATCCCGTCTCGGCACTGCTGCCCGGACCGCTCATAAGAATGAAGCCGACAACAATCATTGCCAGGCAGATGAGCATCATTATATAGTTGATTTTGCCGAATGGTTTACGGTCAGAGGGGATTTTTGTGATATCACTTTTATCGGTGACATCGTGTTTTTCAATCGAAGAATGAATCATAATGGATTATTTGAATAATTCATCGTAATTTTTATGGAGATAGCGTGCTGTGGCAATCCATGCTGCAAAGGCACAAAGCAGGGTGCCTGTCAGGATAAGTACACCGGCTACGGCTGCAAACAGTTCCCAGCCGATAACAGAGTGAAGCACAGCAAATCCGGCATCGGGAGCAAACCACATTATGGCAGCAAGTATGGCGGAGGCGAGACCTCCGGCAATCAGTCCGGAGAGCATGTTGTCTGAGATGAACGGACGTTTGATAAATCCGTTTGTGGCGCCTACAAGCTGCATGGTGTGAATACTGAATCGCCGGGCATAGATTGAGAGGTGGACTGTGTTGTTAATCAGCACAAATGATATGAGAATCATAACCAGGGCGATGATGCCCAACCCGATTGCAAGTTTCTCGATATTCTCATTCATCCGTTCAACCATCGTGGCGTCGGGCGCGCCGACTGAGTCGACTCCCGGCAACTTTTCAAGCTGTGTGGCAATCTTCTTGATGGATGCCGGAGAGGCATAATCAGCGTTTATGCCGAATGTAACCTCCGGCGAAAGGGGATTGACACCAAAAGTCTTTTCAAGGTCTTCGCCTGTTTCTTTTGTCCAGTTGTCGAGAGCCTGTGCCTTGGTTATAACTTTGACTGAATGAGCGTAAGGTTCGCTTTTTATGCGGTCGGCAATCTGAGCGGCTGAGGCGTCAGCCACGGTGTCTGCCATGATAACACTTAACTCAAGCTGTTCTTTAAGGCGCTGGGTTTCGGAACGCGCTCCGATGCCTGCCATTGCAATCACGCCTACAATCAGCAACACGAGAGTGACACTGACAATCGTTGTCAGATGTGCTGCCCAATATGAAATTTTTACCTCTTTGTTCTCTTTCATAACTCAAAGGGGAAGAGTGCTTAATCTTTTAAAAAAACACTTATCGGGTTGCAAAGATAATAAATCGAGAGGGCGATGTCAAGAGTTGATGCTGTAAAATAATCAATTAAGACCATTTTTTGTGAAATATCAGGGGAGATAAACCTTTTGTCGGAGTCTGTTGTTGTAGAATCATATTATAGAATGGAAAATGCTCTTTTCATGAGCTATCGGTTCACTATATACAGCTATTTCAAAACTAAACAATAACAATTTTATGAAAAAGTATCTCGCTGAAGGTCTCGGCACCTTCGTACTCACTCTCATGGGATGTGGCGCAGCAGTCTTTGCCGGCATCGGTCTCGGCACCACCGGCTTCGGAGTCACAACTCTCGGCGTTGCATTTGCGTTCGGTCTCTCTGTGATTGCTATGGCATACACGATTGGAGACATTTCAGGTTGTCACATCAATCCTGCCATTACTTTCGGTGTCTGGGCAAGCGGACGCATGAAGGGGAAAGAGGCAGGAGGCTATATGGTGGCACAGGTAATCGGTGCAATCATTGCCTCAGCCGTAATTTACATCCTCGTCCACACCGGCAACGCAGCCGGAGAGATTGCCGTGTTTAACGACACGACCACGACCGGCGCCAATTCATATCTGCCCGGTAATCTTGTGCCGGCGTTTATCGCAGAGTTTGTGTTCACCTTTATTTTTGTGCTTGTGGTGCTCGGCTCGACCGACAGCAAGAGAGGAGCCGGAAATTTTGCCGGTCTTGCGATAGGTCTGACACTTGTTCTGGTGCATATCGCATGTATTCCTATCACCGGCACCTCCGTTAACCCGGCACGTTCCGTCGGCCCGGCAATTTTCGAATGTATTCAGGGAAATTGTGGTCCTCTCTCACAGCTCTGGCTATTCATCGTAGCTCCTATGGCAGGTGCTCTTCTCAGTGCCGCTGTCTGGAAAGGACTGTCAGAAGAATAAAGACTGATTTTTGTCAGTAAATATAAGAGTAGCGGGGGTGAGTCTTTTTCTGACTCACCCCCGCCTTAAGTTTAGTTCTTATTGAAGGATGGATCAGCTCAGGAGTTCTTTCACCTTAGCGTTGATAGCCTTACCCTCAGCGCGTCCTGCAAGACGTTTTGAGGCAATTCCCATGACTTTTCCCATCTCCTTCATGCTTGTTGCGCCTGTCTCCGAGATGATTGCCTTTAACTCTGCCTCCAACTCTTCAGCCGTCATCTGTTTGGGAAGATATTCTTCAATCACAGCAGCTTCAGCAAGTTCGTTTTCGGCAAGTTCGGGACGGTTGTTGTCAGCGTAAATCTGAGCACTTTCCTTACGCTGTTTAACCATTTTTACCATAATCTTGGTGGCAGTCTCGTCAGAGAGTTCACCATTGGCACCTTTAGCTGTTTTAGCTTCAAGAAATTCTTTCTTGACTCCGCGCAGAGCTTCAAGTCTTACTTTTTCGCGGGCAAGCATTGCTTTCTTGATGTCTTCACTTATCTGATCAAATAAATCCATAAGTTTTATATATTTTTGAAATTACAGTTTCTATTTTTTAACAGCCCATCCCTCATCCGGCTCTCCCGGATGCTTTGATAGGTTGCCTATTTTTTATCAAGATTCGGAAATAAGGACATTTCCCATTAATTGAAAGGTCCTTACCATCATCACCTTTTCTAAATCGAATGATTTCAAATTGAGAGGGGTTGTATTTGTGCAAGAATGTAATAGGTACACCAATAGCACCTTCATAATCCATTGGTATATCTTGAGTTTTATTGACATTAATGCCATTATAATTATCAAATTTAGGATATAAATCCTCATTTCCTCTGTAAACTTGAGTCAACTTCAATAGGTTATGTCTTTTTTGAATGTCTAAATTCGTTAGCCAAAGACAATTATTCGGAGAGATTATTCTATCGCCATTTCCGGAAATGTGAGTTTCAGTTCCATACATTTCATAATGGTCGGGCACTTTGAACCCCGATATTCCTCTCCCAAGATGTACACCTAACCAAGCTTTATTAGATTGAATTAGGTGAAAGACTTCTTGATAAGTAATGGCATTAATATTGCCAATAACAAGGAAATCTTTTTTGTAACGTATTATTTGAGCTATATGTTCCCTGAAGAGTGAAAATGGTGGATTAGTTACAATAATATCAGCCTGCTTCAACAATGATATACATTCTTGACTTCTGAAGTCACCATCGCCATTGAACTGTTTACAGTGTAAGTCTGAGATATCAAAATCAATATCATCCAACGTGAATTCTATATAACCTCCATGCTCTGTTTTTTTTTCAGAAAAAAGGTCTTGAGTGCAAGGTAAGTAGTACGAGGCGATGAGTTTCTTTAAACCTAAAGTTTTAAAGTTTTTAAAAAAATATTTGAAGAAATTACTTTCCTTTGGATTATCACAATTACAATAGACTGTTTTTTCGCGAAAACAGTCTTTATAATAGGCAAGTTCCTTCTCTATATCTTCAAGCAATGTGTAAAACTCATCACTTTTTGAGCTTTTTGCCCTATGTAGAATGTTATTAGTTGCTTTTCGAGCCATACACAAAGAAACTTTATTTATTTTGGACTTGATAGAATAAATCGCTATACAGAACCTGTATGGACGTCTTGGCTATTTCCATCATAATGTTAAACATCTGTTCTGTTTTCCATCTTGCACCATTACCTTGAGTATAAATGGAGGCAGCTTGGAGCATAATAGTTTTGCCCTTATGGTGAACGAATTTATTTTTGCATAAATTTGTATTTATAGGCAATCCATAGTTGGCTGCTGTTAAGCGATCAAGTCTATTCAGCATACCAGAATTATATTCAAGTATTACTTCTTTTCCATCAGGTCGTGTAATACGAATTGTTTCCGTAAGAAAATTTGAGCCTTCAAGGAAAAGAACATACGGAAAGTGAGATTCACCAAGCATAAAGTTTGCAATTTCTGAAATATTTTTGTGAGACCTCTCAATAGCGTTTCCGGCTGCCATTAAATCTTGGTCATTATTTTTACCAACTAATTTCCCTGCCCGTATATTCTCTATATCTTTTCCTTGATGCTTAGCTTCAGAAACCAAAATGACGCGCCAGTCATCATTGTCATCTTTAACTTCTATAATTCCACCATCAGGAATAATGCTGGAGTTAGGTACAAATAGTGTTTGTCCTAAGTCTTTGTCCACTTTTTGAAGTGCCAAATTAATTTCATCCTTACGAATGTTATCTCTATATCGAAAAGACAGAGTTGGGAAATCAGTTTGTAATTGAGATAAAACCAAATGCGAAACTTGACCTACTGTCATGTCGTGCAGTTTCGCTTCTTTCCCAAATATCCCAACGACACCGTGAGAGTTTTTATGTTGATGAGTGAGTCTTTTCGATTGGTTTTTCTTGGCCATAATTTACAATGATAAATGATATAACGCAAAATTAGTCAAAAAAATTCGAGGTTACAATTTTAGACTGTAAATCCACCATTTATAAAATGGAATCAGTCAACTTTATGATTAATAAAAATACAAAGTCGACTGATTTTAAGATGGTAAGTATAGATAATCAAAGGTTATTCCCACTCGATGGTTGCCGGTGGTTTTATAGTTATACCATTTAATAATCGGACACTCAGTTAATTACAAGAGTTTGATTGTACTAATAAAATTGAGGCGTTAATTATTTAAATTTCTTTAATATCCTGATATATTGTCTCATTTTACGGTTAACCACTATATGAGTGTTAATATGGACATTGGAGCTTCAAGCCAAAGCATCACACGCGCAATCTTACACGAACCAAAAGGGCAAAAAATAGTCCTGCGTAACCTACACTTGTGAGCTACGCACTTTTCACGTAGCCGTTCAGTCACGACAGGATATTTTTCAACTGCAAAGGTATAACCTTTTTTTGCAATCTACAAAATTATAACGAAAAAAAGTGTATTTTAGTTCAAAGGTTTCCCCGCAGGTTCAACTGGCAAACAAAGTTTCCAATGAACCATGACTCTTTCATTTAAGATTGGCAAGGCTGCTCAAAAAATTGTGATACTTATACGCGATATTAAGAATTACAATCGTCTATACTTCCAACTGGAAGTATAGACGATTGTATATTAGGTGATTGCTTAATATAGATAATCAAAGGTTATTCCCACTCGATGGTTGCCGGTGGTTTGGAGCTGATGTCGTAGACTACGCGGTTGATTCCTCTGACTTTATTGATGATTTCATTGCTGATGTTGGCAAGGAATTCGTAGGGGAGGTGAACCCAGTCGGCTGTCATACCGTCGGTCGAGATGACTGCACGAAGGGCAGCGCAGCTCTCGTAGGTTCTTTCGTCGCCCATCACTCCGACACTCTGAACAGGGAGAAGTATCACTCCGGCCTGCCATACTTTGTCGTAGAGTCCGGCTTCGCGAAGTCCGTCGATGAAGATTTTGTCGGCTTCCTGCAGTATTCTGACTTTTTCAGCTGTCACTTCACCCAGAATACGGATTCCGAGTCCGGGGCCGGGGAAGGGGTGACGTCCGAGAAGTTCAGGCTTCATGCCGAGCTCTTTGCCAACTCTGCGCACTTCATCCTTGAAGAGAAGTCGAAGAGGTTCGACAATCTTCAGGTTCATCTTTTCGGGCAGACCTCCCACGTTGTGGTGGCTCTTGATGGTGGCCGACGGTCCGTTGACCGACACACTTTCGATAACATCAGGATAGATTGTGCCTTGTGCAAGCCATCTTGCCCCGTCAATCTTCATTGCTTCATCGTTGAAGACTTCAACAAAGTCTCTGCCGATGACCTTACGTTTCTGTTCTGGGTCGGTCACACCTGCCAGATCGGCATAGAATCTTTCGGATGCGTCAACACCGCGCACATTGAGTCCGAGGTCTCTGTAAGACTCGAGCACATCTTCAAATTCGTTTTTACGAAGCAGACCGTTATTGACAAATATGCAGTGAAGGCGATCGCCGATTGCACGGTGAAGCAACACGGCAGCCACAGACGAGTCAACGCCTCCGGAGAGTCCGAGAATCACCTTGTCGTCGCCAAGTTTCTCTTTCAATCCCTCGACTGTTGTTTCGATAAAAGAGGCAGGGCTCCAGTCGCCCTTGCAACCGCATATTCCGATTACGAAGTTTGAGAGGAGCTGCAACCCGTCGGTTGAATGATAAACCTCGGGGTGGAACTGGATTCCCCAGGTCTGTTCGTTCTCAATGTGGTAAGCAGCCACACGCACATTGTCGGTGCTTGCAATGATTTTGTAGGTGTCAGGCACAGAGGTGATGGTGTCGCCGTGGCTCATCCAGACCTGTGTCGGCGAGGGGAGGTTGCTCATCAGCGCGTCATCAGGGTCGACCACTGTCAGCATCGCTCTGCCATATTCGCGGCTGGGAGCGCCATGCACTTCTCCTCCAAACTCGGAAGCAAGTAACTGTGCGCCGTAGCAGACACCGAGAAGGGGGAGTTTCGATTTGATGGCAGATAAATCAGGTTTCGGAGCCTGCGGGTCGCGCACGGAGAACGGGCTTCCGGAGAGGATGATTCCTTTGACAGAGTCGTCGGCAGAATCAAACTCCGCGATGCGCTTGTAAGGAAGTATTTCGCAATACACATTCAATTCTCTCACACGGCGTGCGATAAGCTGAGTGTACTGACTTCCGAAATCATATATTAATATTTTTTCCATTTCAGTTGATTAGAGAGTATTATTCACCACGGGTGTAATTGGGAGCCTCTTTGGTGATTGTGACATCGTGAGGATGATTTTCAATCACAGCAGCAGAAGTGATTTTGACAAATTTAGCGAGGTGCAGTTTGTCGATGTTTTCGGCCCCGCAGTAACCCATTCCGGAACGCAGACCGCCGATGAGCTGATAGACAGTTTCGGTGAGAGTGCCTTTGTAGGGGACACGGGCAACAATACCTTCGGGCACAAATTTTGATGAGTCGGAAGTTGCCGACTGGAAGTAGCGGTCTTTAGAGCCTGCCTGCATTGCTTCGATAGAGCCCATTCCGCGATAAGCCTTAAACTTTCTGCCGTTATAGATGATTGTTTCGCCAGGAGATTCCTCCACGCCGGCGAGCATTGAGCCCATCATGACACAGTCGCCGCCTGCAGCGAGAGCTTTAACAATGTCGCCTGAATAACGGAGTCCGCCGTCGGCGATGACCGGCACATCGAAACGGTGAGCCACTTTCGCCACATTGAAGATTGCTGAGAGCTGGGGCACTCCGACACCTGCCACGATTCGGGTTGTGCAGATTGAGCCTGGTCCGATTCCGACTTTGATGCCGTCAGCGCCGGCGTTGATCAGGAATTCAGCAGCTTCGGCAGTCGCGATATTACCCACGACAACATCAATATTGGGGAACGCCTGCTTGATTGCTTTCAGTGTCTTGGTGACGTTGGCGCTATGACCATGTGCTGTGTCGACAACGACAGCATCGACACCGGCTTCAACCAATGCGTTGACACGTTTGAGAGTGTCGGAAGTCACACCTACACCGGCAGCCACTCTCAGACGACCCTTCTCATCTTTACATGCGTTGGGATAGTCCTGAATTTTTGTGATGTCGCGATAGGTTATCAGACCTATAAGTTTTCCCTCGCTGTCGAGCACAGGCAGTTTCTCGATTTTGTGGCGCAGCAGGGTTTCGGAAGCTTCACCAAGGTCGGTGTTGGTTGTGGTGACGAGGTTATCTTTTGTCATCACATCGGCGATAGCAATTTTCATGTTCGACTGGAAGCGGAGGTCACGGTTTGTGACGATTCCGACGAGGTGTTTATTTTCGTCGACAACCGGTATGCCGCCAATGTGATTTTCCTTCATCAGGCGAAGAGCATCGCCGACTGTTTCAGACGGAGAAATGGTTATGGGGTCGTATATCATACCACTTTCTGCGCGTTTCACCTTGCGAATCATTGCAGCCTGAGCTTCAATCGACATGTTTTTGTGAACTACACCGATACCACCCTGGCGAGCGATTGCAATTGCCATTTCCACTTCAGTCACAGTATCCATTGCTGCCGATACAACCGGAATGTTGAGGTTGATGTTGCGTGAGAAGCGGCTCTTCACACTGACCATGTCGGGAGTAACCTCAGAGTATGCCGGGATCAGGAGCACATCGTCAAAGGTCAGACCCTCCTGAGCGATTCTTTCTTCAAAAAATGACATAATATACTGTTAAAATTTTTTTAGTTTTTCATCAATGATAATTGTCTGTTTTCTATCCGGACCAACAGAAATGATACCCACGGGTATGCCTGTCACTTCTTCAATTTTACGGACGTAGGCCTTTGCATTTTCCGGCAGACTGTCGAAGTCGTGAATATCGGTGATGTCTTCTTTCCAGCCGTCGAGTTCAATCAGCACCGGTTTGCACTTTGCAAGGCGGCTGATTGTTGAGGGAGGCGACTGAAGGACTTCGCCCTCACATTCGTAGCCGACGCAGATCGAGACCTTGTCGAGTCCGGAGAGAACGTCGAAGAGCATGAGAGCCCAGTTGGTGATTCCTGCGAGGCGACCGACATAACGAGCCACCACGGCGTCAAACCATCCGATTCGGCGCGGGCGTCCGGTGACGGTTCCGTATTCATGACCGCGTTCGCGGATTTCGGTTGCTCTCTCGTCGTGGAGTTCGGTGGGGAAGGGACCTTCACCGACACGGGTGCAATAAGCTTTTGCAACGCCCACAACGGTGTCGATCCAATGCGGTGCGATTCCGGCTCCCACAGGCACACTTGCCGAAGAGGGAGTTGAAGACGTTACGAAAGGATATGTACCATGGTCGATGCAAAGCATCATTCCCTGCGCACCTTCAAACAGGATTTTTTTGTCTTCGTGCAGATATTTGTTGATGAGGTCGGAAGTGTCGCAAATCATCGGAGCAAGCTTCTCGGCAAGCTCCATGTAGCGATTGTAGATGGTGTCGAAGTCGAACTCTTCCAGCCCCAGCATTTTCAGCTCACGATTCTTGATTTCAAGCGCATCACGCAGGCGTTCGGCAAAATATTCCGGGTCAAGAAGGTCGCCCATACGGATTCCTATTCGGCTGTATTTGTCGGCGTAGGCCGGACCGATTCCTTTTTTTGTTGTGCCGATAAGTTTGCCGCCTTTGAGCGACTCATAGGCTCCGTCGAGGGCAGCGTGGTAGGGCATTACGACTGCTGCGCGGTCAGAGATTTTAAGTTGATAATCGGTGATTCCCTGAACATGCAGTTTTTCCAGCTCGGCGATGACCGATTCCGGATTGACCACCATGCCGTTTCCCATCACATTCACTGTCGCCGGATTGAAAATGCCGGAGGGGATGCTCTGAAGAGAATACTTATGACCGTCGAAGACTACTGTGTGACCGGCATTGTTTCCACCCTGATACCTGACAACCATGTCGGCGTGGCAGGCAAAAAAGTCGGTGATTTTACCTTTACCTTCATCGCCCCATTGTGAGCCGATGACTACTAATCTTTCTGACATTATTCCTCGATTTTATTACGTTTGAAAATATAATCTACATTCTTCATGTAGTAATCAAGAGTGAAGCATGCGTCAAGCTCTTCTTCCGAGAGCGCACCCATCACTGTGGGGTCCTGTTTGAGCAAATCCTGATATGCTGCGCCGGTTGCCATTGCTTTCATTGCGATAGGCTGCACAGTATCGTAGGCTTTCTCACGCACGAAACCTTTTCCAATCAGTGCGTTCATGACGCGCTGTGCGAAGATGACACCGTTTGTCATGTAGATGTTCTGCTTCATTCGGTCTTCAAAGACAACGAGGTTGTCAAGGATACCCATCATGCGGTTAAGCATATAGTCGAGCAGGATTGTGGCGTCGGGCATAAGGATACGTTCAGTTGCCGAGTGAGAGATGTCGCGTTCATGCCAGAGAGCGACATTATCATAGGTTGTGGCCATGTATCCGCGCAACACACGCGCACATCCGCAGATGTTCTCGCTGCTGATGGGATTTCTCTTATGAGGCATTGCGCTTGAACCCTTCTGTCCTTTTCCGAAAGATTCCTCAACTTCATGCACTTCTGTGCGCTGGAGGTTGCGGATTTCCATTGCCATCTGTTCGAGAGTAGCACCGATGAGGGCTATTGTCGCCATGTAATAGGCGTGGCGGTCGCGCTGGATAACCTGAGTTGAGATGTCAGCACTTGAGATGCCGAGGTGTTCGCACACATAGTCCTGCACAAAGGGAGGGATATTGGCGAAGTTGCCGACCGCACCGCTGATTTTGCCAACTTCCACACCGCGGGCAGCATAGTCGAAGCGTTCGATGTTGCGGCGCATTTCCTCATGCCAGAGCACCCATTTCAACCCGAACGATGTGATGTCGGCATGGATGCCATGTGTGCGTCCGATGCAGGGGGTGTACTTATATTTCAGAGCCTGACGTTTCAGCACTTCGGCAAACTTCTTGAGGTCTTCACGGATAATTTCGTTTGCCTGGCGGAAGAGATAACCGTTTGCTGTGTCGACAACGTCGGTTGAGGTCAGACCATAGTGCACCCATTTTCTTTCCTCTCCGAGCGATTCGCTCACCGCGCGGGTAAACGCTACAATATCATGACGTGTCTGAAGTTCGATTTCCTTGATTCTGTCGATGTCAAAGGTGGCTTTAGCCCAAAGTTTTTCAATATCTTCCGGGGGAACGACACCAAGTTCGCGCCATGCTTCGGCAGCCAGAAGTTCAACTTTAAGGTAAGCATCAAACTTATTTTTTTCAGTCCAGACCTGACGCATCACGTCTCTACCGTATCTTTCAATCATTTTGTTGTTGGATTTAAAAGGAATCTCTTCCCATGATGATTTTATATTGTCATCATGGAAGAGTTCCGGTTTCTATTTTCATTATCAATAAAACATTCAACAGTGTTTTCGAGCAGGCAGGCCTTTGTCATCGGGCCTACGCCACCCGGCACAGGGGTAATCATGCCGGCAACCTTCTCGCACTCCTCGAAAATCACGTCGCCGCAGAGCTTTCCGGTTTCGGGATTACGGTTAATGCCGACATCAATTACGATTGCGCCCGGCTTAATCATGTCGCCATGGATGAGTCCGATTGAGCCGGCAGCCACGATGAGAATGTCGGCCTGGCGTGTCAATGAGCCGAGGTCGGGTGTACGGCTGTGGGTCAGCGTCACTGTTGCGTTGCGGTCAAGAAGCAGTTTTGAAACCGGCAATCCGACAATATTCCCTCGGCCGACAACGACGGCATGTTTTCCGTCAATCTCGATTCCCTTCCAATCGAGCATCCTTATGATGCCTCTGGGGGTGCAAGGCACATACCCCTCGCGGCGTTGCCAGAGAGCTGCGATATTTTCTGGATGAAAGCCATCGACATCCTTGTGGGGATTGATCGAATTTATGATTTTCTGTTCGTTAATATGATCCGGAAGGGGGAGCTGAACCAAAATGGCATCTGTTGTGAGGTCGCCGTTGAGACGATCGATCAGCGCGAGCAAATCTTTCTCAGTGGTCGCTGCTGACAGATGCAGACGGGTGACTCTGAATCCAACAGAATTTGCATCGTTATATTTGCCTGCCACGTAGGTTCGGCTTGCCGGGTCATCACCAACAAGAATAAGAACGAGATGTGGCTCGCGACCATAGGTCTCCTTCAGTTTCTCCACTCTCTCCCTAACCTGGTCTTTGACTTCGTTTGCCAGTTCTTTTCCGCTTATGAGCATATATCTGTTTACTTGAGTTTTTATTATTTAATCGCTGCTTTTCCGATGTCGGTGCGATGGAACATGCCGTCAGCCTTGATTCTGCCGATTCTCTCTTCTGCAGCCCGGCGGGCAGTCGCGACATCATTTCCGACACCGATTGCCATCAGCACTCTGCCTCCTGCGCTCACGAGTTTGCCGTCATTCAGAGATGTTCCCATCTGATACACAAAACTGTTGTCGGAGTCGCAGTCGGAGCCTGCGCCTTCGATAACGATTCCCTTGGTGTAGGAGCCGGGATACCCTTCGGCAGCAAGCACAATTCCAAGCACGGTTTCGTCGCTCCATTCAAGGTCGAGCTCTTTGCCGGTTGAGAGAGCCACATTCTCAAACAATTCGTAGATGTCACTCTTTAGGCGTGGAAGCACAACCTCAGTCTCAGGGTCGCCGAAACGAGCGTTAAACTCTATGACCTTCGGTCCATCCTCAGTCAGAATCAGACCTCCGTAAAGCAGACCCTTGAACGGCGCCCCTTCGGCAACGAGAGCTTTAGCAGTGGGGATGATAATCTCGTTGAGCGCACGCTCTCTGATTTCATCTGTTACAAACGGAACCGGGGAGTAGGCACCCATTCCTCCGGTGTTGGGTCCTTTGTCGCCGTCGAAAGCGCGTTTATGGTCCTGAGCGATTGCCAGGGGATAGACTTTATCACCTGACACTGCACACATGAACGAAAACTCAGGTCCGGCAAGGAATTCCTCGACAATCACGCGTCCCTTACCGAAACACTCGCCGAGAAGCATGTCGCGCAGAGCCTGTTCAGCTTCGTCGTAACTCTGAGCCACGACGACACCTTTGCCGGCAGCCAGACCGTCGTATTTGATTACGGCAGGAAGTGGGTTAGCCAACACATAGTCGCGGGCTTCCTCAAAGCGGTCGAACACCTTATAGGCACCCGTAGGGATTGAGTGACGCATCATCAGTTGCTTGGCAAACTCCTTGCTGCTCTCAATGCGAGCCGCCGAGCGGTCAGGCCCGAATATCGTCAGCCCCTCCTGAGTGAAACGGTCGGCAATCCCTCCGACTAGGGAAGCCTCCGGTCCGACAACTGTCAGGTCGATTCCCTTTTCTTTGGCGAAGCTGACCAAACCCTCGATGTCGGTCACTGCAACAGGCACACACGTTGCTTTCCCGGCTATTCCGGCATTGCCCGGAGCGCAGAAAATCTCTGCAACCTGCGGTGAGCGAGAAAGGGCGTCGACGATTGCGTGGCAGCGTCCGCCACTTCCGACAACCAGAACTTTCTTATCTTTCATCGGGGTTATTCTTTTAATGTTTGAAATGACGCATGCCGGTGAAGAGCATGGCAATATTCTTTTCGTTGGCTTTTTCAATTGATTCCTCATCGCGGATGCTTCCTCCGGGCTGCACGATTGCTGTCACTCCGAATTTAGAGGCAAGCTCCACAGTGTCACCGAAAGGCAGGAAGCCGTCGGAGCAGAGCACAAGCCCTTCTGTCTGACCGGCTGCGCGAGCCTCTTCGAGAGCGATATTGGCAGAACCGACACGATTCATCTGACCTGCACCGACACCGAGTGTCGCGCCATTCTTGACAACTACGATTGCATTAGACTTGACGTGTTTCACGATTCTCCAACCGAAGTTGAGGTCTTCCAGTTCGCGCACCGACGGTTTGCGTTCGGTCACTGTCATATCCTCTGTGATTGTCTTGCAGGCAGTGTCGCTGTCTTGAGCGAGGATGCCGCCGTTGACACTGACATACATCGGAGTGGCTTTAACGGCAGAGCGATCCATGTTGACTTCGAGCAGACGAAGATTCTTTTTAGTTGCAAGCACTTCAAGAGCCTCCGGTTCGAAAGCGGGAGCCATGATTATCTCAAGGAATATCGGCTTCATCATGGCAGCCACTTCAGCGGTCAGCGGACGGTTCATCGCAACGATACCACCGTAGATGCTCACCTTGTCGGCTTCGTAAGCTTTTGTCCAGGCTTCTTTAAGATCCTTGCCGATTGACGCACCGCAGGGATTCATGTGTTTAAGACCGACGCAGAACGGTTCGTCAAATTCGCGCACAATGCTCAGCGCAGCGTTGGCATCCTGGATATTGTTGTAGCTTAGTTCCTTTCCTCCGAGCTGACGCGCATGAGCCACTGAGAAAGGCACAGCCTCTTTCCCTTTGAAGAAAGATGCTTTCTGGTGAGGGTTCTCACCATAGCGCAAATCCTGTATTTTTTCGTAATCGAGGAAGAGAATCTCGCTCAGACCTGCCTGACGACGCATGTATTCAGCAATGCGGCAATCATACATTGCAGTGTGAGTGTAAGCCTTGGCTGAAAGCTGAAGGCGTGTTTCGAGATTGGTGTTTCCGTTGCTTCGGATTTCATCAAGGACAACTGAATAGTCGTCAGGGTCGCAGACAACGGTCACATCGCGGAAATTCTTTGCCGCGCTGCGGAGCATCGAAGGTCCGCCTATGTCGATATTCTCGACAGCATCTTCCATGGTGACATCTTCCTTGGCGATGGTTGCCTCGAAAGGATAAAGATTGACACACACCATGTCGATCAGACCGATGCCATTCTCTTTCAGCTGTGCAAGGTGTTCCTCCTTGTCGCGACGTCCCAGCAGTGCGCCGTGAACTTTCGGATGAAGAGTTTTGACACGACCTTCACAGATTTCGGGGAAACCGGTGATGTCGCTGATGTTGATTATTTCCAGACCTGCATCTCGGAGTGCCTTCATGGTGCCTCCGGTTGCAATTATCTCCCAGCCGAGAGAGGCGAGAGCAGTGGCAAATTCAACCACTCCTCTTTTGTCGCTGACGCTGATTAGGGCTTTCATTATATATTTTTTATTTATTCAAATTAGATAATAGAGAAGAGACTGTGGCGGGATAGAGTTTATGCTCGGCAGCATGAATCATTGTTTCCAGTTCGTCGATGTCGCTGCCGGTGTATTCCACCGGTGTCTGAGCGATAATCTTTCCGCCGTCAACCTCATCGTTGACATAATGGATTGTAACTCCGTAAACTTTCACACCATACTCAAAAGCATCCTTTATGGCGTGGGCGCCGGGGAATGATGGGAGGAGCGCGGGGTGGATATTTATGATTCGGCCTCCATAACGCTCCAGGAGTTCTTCGCCGATGATGCGCATGTAGCCGGCAAGACACACGAGATCGACTTTCTCTTCGTCGAGTCTGTCGGCGATCATACGCTCGAAGTCACGTTTCGACTCAAAATCGCGGGCACGGAAACTCAACACGGGTATGTCGAATCGCTCGGCGCGTGTTTCAACGAAGGCTCCCGGCTTGTCGCAGACGCAAAGCACCAGGTCGGCATCTATCGTGCCGTCGGCACAACTTCCGGCAAGCACCTCGAAGTTGGAGCCGTTGCCACTTGCGAAGACTGCTATCCTCGGTTTCATTTCAGAGTGACTCCTTTCCCCTCGATTACTTTGCCGATGACAGATGCCTTCTCACCGTTGTTATTAAGGATTTCAAGAGTTTTCTCAACATCTTCTTGAGCTACGGCAATCACAAGTCCGATGCCCATGTTGAAGATATTGAACATCTCGCGATGAGGAACTTTGCCATATTTTTCAAGCAGACGGAATACGGGCAGGATTTCCCAGCTTCCTTCTTCGACTTCAACTCCCATTCCTTCACCGAGGATTCGGGGGATGTTCTCATCGAANCCGCCACCGGTTATGTGTGCGATTCCGTGGACATCGACATTCTTTATAACCTCAAGAGCCGGCTTGACATAGATACGTGTCGGTGTCAGAAGCATTTCACCCAAAGTCAGGTTGCCTGTTTCTTCATATTTTGAGTTAAGGTCGAGAGTGTTNTCGGAAAGTATCTTGCGCACAAGGCTGAATCCATTGGAATGAACTCCGCTCGATGCCACACCGATTAGCACATCGCCNGGTTTCACCTTAGAGCAATCNATCAGGCGTGATTTTTCAACCGCTCCGACTGTGAAGCCTGCAATGTCATAATCATCTTCATCATACATGCCCGGCATTTCGGCAGTCTCACCGCCGATGAGAGCACAACCNGCCTGACGGCANCCTTCAGCCACGCCCGACACGATTGCTTCGACAACCTCCGGATGGTTCTTTCCGACAGCCACATAATCGAGGAAGAAAAGCGGCTCGGCTCCCTGAGCAAGAACATCGTTGACACACATGGCGACAGCATCGATTCCGATTGTGTCGTGCTTTTTGAGTGCAAAAGCNAGTTTAAGTTTTGTGCCGACACCATCTGTTCCGCTCACAAGAATCGGCTCCTTGTAGCCTAAGGATGCGAGGTCAAACATTCCGCCGAATGCCCCGATATTACCCATACACCCCTTGCGTGAGGTTGACGCAACATGCTTTTTGATTCGGCTTACGACTTCGTAGCCCGCTTCGAGATTCACTCCGGAAGCTTCGTAACTCTTTGCCATTTCTATATAGATAAATTTTTATTTCTGTGATAATTTTTTGAAAACAGGAATANCATGATACGCCTGCTCTCAGGCGCATCATGTTAACCCTCCTGTCAGTTTATTTTTTCCCTTTGAAATAGTTTACGGCATTGAGGAAAATATTCTGTCGGCGATTGCCGGGAATATTTTTCATCAGACCCTCGTGATAGCGTTCGGAGTGACCCATCTTGCCGAGTATTCTGCCGCAGGGNGANATGATNCCCTCGATTGCAAAGGTTGAGCCGTTGGGATTATANGGTGATTCCATTGTNGCATGTCCGTTAGGATCNGCATATTGGAATGCGATTCTGCCTTCGCGNGCGAGTTGTTCTGCAACCTCTTTNGAGCANGTGAATTTCCCTTCNCCGTGAGAGGCAGCAATTGTGTGCAGTTCACCCGGCTCGAAACCGCATAGCCAGGGNGAATCGACCGAAGCGACGCGTGTGGTGACCATCTGNGATATGTGGCGGTTGATGTCGTTGCGGAAAAGAGTGGGNGAGTCGGGAGTGACTTCTCCGATTTTTCCAAACGGAAGCAAGCCGGATTTGACAAGTGCCTGAAAACCGTTGCAGATGCCCAAAATCAGACCTCCGCGTGCAAGCAGACGCTCAACGGCTGCCTTGATAATTTCATTTCGCAATACACTCGCTATGAATTTTCCACTTCCGTCGGGTTCGTCGCCTGCTGAGAAACCTCCGCTGAAGGCAAGAATATGACAGTTGTCGATGTTGCGGGCCATTTCCGCTACTGATTCTTCAATCATGCGGGCATTGAGATTGCGGAACACGCTGCTGACAACTGTTGCACCGGCAAATGTGAAGGCGCGTTCCATGTCATAGTCGCAGTTGGTGCCGGGGAACAGCGGTAGATAAACAACAGGATGATCTGTCTGCACCTCNGCGAAGCCACCGGTGTAGGGTTTGGAGGTTGCGTCGGCAACTTCACCCTCCACACCGCTTTTCTCAGGATAAACCTCACTTATCGTGCGGCTGTTCCATTCTTTCAATTGGCTGATTGTCATCTCTTCTCCATTGATTGAGAGAATGGGAGATGAAGTCGTTTTTCCGATTAGCTCGAAGCCCGGACAATTGATTTCCTCTTTGGCCTCAATCACAATTGAGCCGATATGACCTCCAAAAAGATCTTTTTCGGATAAATTGTTTATTTCAGCTCCGATTTCATTTCCGAAACTCATTTTGGCAAGTGCTTCGGAAACACCACCGAATCCGCATGCGAAGCCGGCAACGATGTTATGTTTCTCGATCTGTTTTCTGACTTCCTTGTAGAGTCTTTTCAGATTATCTGTATCGGGCATACGACTTTCAAGCGGAGTGTGTCGCACAAGATAAACGTAATGTCCGCCATCCTTGAACTCCGGACTGATAACCATTGAACTTTCCACCGGAGAGATCCCGAATGCTATCAATGTGGGGGGGACGCTGATGTTGCCGAAAGTTCCGCTCATCGAGTCTTTACCTCCAATCGAAGGGAGTCCTAATTCAGTCTGCATCCGGAGAGCTCCGAGAAGTGCTGACAAGGGTTTACCCCAAGCTTCGGGAGAGGTCATCTTCTCAAAATATTCCTGATATGAGAATCTCATGCGAGAGAAGTCGGAGCCTGCCGCAACATTCTTGGCAACCGACTCAACAACAGCGTAGGCTGCACCATGATAGGGGCTCCAGCTGCTGATGAAGGGATTGAAACCGAACGACATCATCGAAGCTGTGTCAGTGTGATGGTTCCCCACGGGAAGGCGTTGCACTGAAACCTGTGCTTCTGTCGACTGTGTTTTGCCACCGAACGGCATCAGGACGGTTGATGCTCCGATGCTTGAGTCGAACATCTCGATTAGTCCTTTCTGCGACGAAACGTTAAGATTCTCAAGAATCGTCTGCATCTTATCGGCTATGTTTTCACCTTCGGGAAGAGTGTCGAACGGTGAATCAGTTGAGATTGCAGTGATGCGTGCTGTTGCAAAATGGGGTGCGCCGGCAGAATCGATAAATTCACGTTTAAGAGAGGCTACCTCTTTGTTGTCAAACAACAATCTCATTCTTCCGGTGTCGGTTATATCGGCAACATGAGTAGCTTCAAGGTTCTCTTCAGCGCAATATTTCATGAACTCTTCCATGTCCTTGCGCTCAACGACAACACTCATGCGTTCCTGCGACTCGCTGATTGCCAATTCAGTAACGTTCAAGCCGGAGTATTTTGTCTTTACGCGGTCAAGATAGATGTCAAGGCTGTCGGCAAGCTCACCGATTGCCACACTGACACCGCCGGCTCCGAAGTCGTTTGATTTCTTNATGAGACGTGTAACCTCCGGACGGCGGAACAGACGTTCAATCTTACGTTCCTCCGGAGCGTTNCCTTTCTGGACTTCACTTCCGCAGGTTTCAAGAGATTCTTCAGTGTGTTCTTTCGAGCTTCCTGTCGCTCCTCCGATTCCGTCACGCCCTGTTCTGCCACCGAACATGATGACAACATCGCCCGGAGCAGGNCTTTCGCGACGCACATCGGCAGCCTTCACAGCTCCGACAACAGCACCGACCTCCATACGTTTTGCGGTGTAGCCCGGATGGAAGATTTCGCGCACATGGGTGGTTGCCAGACCAATCTGATTGCCGTATGAAGAGTAACCGGCTGCCGCACGGGTTGAGATTACTCGTTGAGGNAGTTTNCCGGGCAANGTGTCGGCAACAGGCTGGAGGATATCGCCGGCACCTGTCACTCGCATTGCCTGATAGACATAACTTCTGCCGCTCAACGGGTCGCGNATAGCACCTCCAAGACATGTTGAGGCNCCACCGAACGGTTCGATTTCAGTGGGATGATTATGGGTTTCATTTTTAAACTGAAGCAACCAGCGTTCAGTCTCACCGTCGACATCGACATCAACATAAATGCTGCACGCATTGTTTTCCTCACTCTGCTCAAGGTCGTCAAGCAGCCCTTTGCTCTTAAGATAGCGTGCGCCGACGGTAGCCAAATCCATNAGACANAGATTCTTATTCTCGCGTCCGAGTTCNCGNCGGATGTTGTGCCATTCTTCAAGCGAACGGTTTATCTCTTCAGAGACGAATGAATCGTCGACGGCAATGTCTGTNAGTGTGGTGGTGAAAGTGGTATGACGGCAATGATCTGACCAATAAGTGTCAAGAATCCGTAGCTCGGTTTCATTCGGGTCACGTCCTTCCTCAATGAAATATTTCACAATTTCCATCAGGTCGTCACCATTCATTGCAAGGCCTTTCTCACGACAGAAAGCAGGTGCGTTTTCAGCTGTTATCTCACGGAATCCGACAAGTGTCTCAACCGGAGTTGCCGTTGCCATTTCCGGCGGGGCGAGTCTGTCAAGGTCTTTGACTCTCGATTCGACGGTATTGACCATGTAATGGGCAATCTTGCTCAGCTCATCATTGGTTATTTCCGGGTTGAAGATAAGAAGTCGGCCGCTTCTGATTGAGATTTCAGCATCCGGCTGGATGAGTCTGACACACTCTTCCGCCGATGCTGCACGCTGGTCGAACTGACCGGGCAGACACTCCCATGCCAGATGAGGCAATGCGGTATAGTCAATTTTATCAGAGACTTTGTCGGTTACGGTTTCGCCGAACACACCATAGCGGCATTTTTCAAGAAGTTCATTTGAAAATCCGAAAAGGTCGTAGATGTTTATCAGTCTCAGTTCGGTTATGTTAAGACCGAGATTACCGTTCAGTTCCTTACGCAGGCTTTCAGCCTCGACATTAAACTGAGGGCGTTTCTCGACAAAAATTCTGTTTGCTTGCATTTCGTTGATTGGTNTAAAAAAATCAGATAACGGATGAAAGGACTTTTTCAGCCTGGCGGCGTCGGAAATCATCNATTTTTTCTTTTATCTCCGCATCAGTGACTGAGAGGATAGAAGCCGCGAGCAGNGCAGCGTTTTTAGCAGCGTTTATACCGACAGTCGCCACAGGGATTCCCGGAGGCATCTGAACCATTGAGAGGAGCGAATCGAGTCCATCGAGAGAGGTTGATTTCACCGGAACTGCGATCACGGGCAGAGTGGTGAAAGCTGCCACAACACCGGCAAGATGAGCTGCGCCACCTGCACCGGCAATTATTGCAGCCATATTGTTTTCACGCGCCGATGAAGCCCACTTNTCAAGCTCNTGTGGAGTTCGATGTGCGCTTATCACACGTTTTTCATAATCGATTCCCAACTCCTCAAGCATTTTTTGAGCCGCTTCCATGACAGGCCAGTCGCTTGCGGATCCCATTACAATTCCGATTTTCATTTCTTTCTCGATATGATATAAAAGTCAGCAGTCGCAACCCAACTCTTAGAGGGGTTGCGACCGCTAATATTCAGTTATTTTTCGTTAAAAAGTCGATTGTTTTGAGAAGCTTTCGAGCATGGCGCGACTGTTATGACAAACCCTGTTGAGGGAGTCAGCGACCAATTGATTTGCTTGCGCTTCTTCTTAATCATGCGCAAAATTACTAAAAATTCTGCAAACCAACTAAAAAGTTAACGAATAAAAAAATCANCAATACCGGAAANGNCTGANTGTTAGNNTGTTCAGTNAGTTTNANATNGCNACNTTCTTTCCGTCAACAATGTATATCCCTTTAGGAAGATTGATGTTATCAAGCGAATCAGCAATCTTGAATCCGTGNAGGTTATANACACCTTTNNNGGTGTNATTTTTGATTTCAGAACTGTTATCCNTCACNTCCCGTAGATCCAACTGAATATCCGATTGAAGCACTTCATTGTCATCGGTCANNGTAATTTCAATTGTGCCGGNAATCNCATATTCATTTCCGTNGGTGTCAGTAATAGTACATTTCACTTCAAACTGACCGGATTGTAATGCTGTGACAATACCGTTTGAGTCAACCGTTGCAATAGATTCATCAGAAGTTTCCCACCGGAAGTTTTCGATTTTGGCGTCACCCAG
>JAAVFW010000002.1 GCA_014800535.1 Bacteroidales bacterium | reverse complement strand
GTCTATGAGAATGGTAATGCCATTGCCATTGTCTGTGACGGTCATGGCGGTAAGCGTTATTTTCGCAGTGACATAGGTGCGAAAATTGCGGCCGAAGTGACAGAGCATAAGGTCAAGACTTTTATTGAAGAAGTTGGCATCTCCTTGCTAAAGAATGAACCATTCACCCAACATGGAACTATCTCTGAGCAGATTACCAATCAGGACTTCGATAAGACAAGCAATATTGAACGTGCATTCCGGCAGCTTTTTGGTTCAATCATATATGAATGGAATGCGGAAGTTTTGGCTCATGCAACGCAAAATCCAATTTCAGAATTGGAAAAAGAGGGATTGGAAGAGCGTTGGATAAAGGAGTTTGACGAAAATATTAATCTCGAGAAAGTATATGGCTGTACTCTTATAGTCTATGCTTATACTCCAGAGTTTTGGTTTGCCTTCCAGATTGGAGATGGAAAATGCTTTGCCTGTGATTTATCTGGAAATTGGAGTGAGCCGATTCCATGGGATGAAAGCTGCTTCCTTAATAAGACAACATCTATCTGTGATAGCAGTGCTATTGACGAGTTTAGGTATTGTTATGAAGGTGATGGGCAATTTCCAATTGCAGTAATTCTTGGCTCAGATGGAATTGATGATTCTTTTGGTTCTGAAGAGAATCAAGCTAATTTCTATGTTCAGATTTTGAAATCAATAGCAAAGTCTGGCTTGGATGCGACATTATCTGAAATAGAAACAACACTTCCTCAGCTTAGCAAAATAGGTAGTCAGGATGATATGTCTATTGCAATGATATGTGATTCCGACAAGGTAAAATCAACAACTCCCAAAATGATTGAATGGCAAGTCGCGAATGTTAAAAGAGCTATCGCCGAGGAGTCAAAAAAAATCGAAAAAGCTAATAAGATTCAACAATCATTGGAGTCTGTCGAACATCCTACTCGTCAGAATATGATTGACTTACAATATGCCAATGCTGATGAGAAGAGAGCAATTGAAACACGAACAAAACTTCAAGGAAGGCTTGACACCCTATTGACGGAACTTAGTAGCAATAATTCTGCTGAAGATAATTCTGACGTAGAGAATGATGTTGTTTCTGAAGATTAGCAATCAAATGAAACATCTCCTGAAAAAAAGAGTTAAGTGATGGAACTGAGTAATGCAATAAAAGATATTATCAGCCGGTTTGGGACTAAGGTTCTTCCCACTCGCCAATTCGTCAATTTGCTTGACGATGTTGGTGGATTTAAGGATGAGCCTGCAGCATCCAAGAAAGTCATGAAGGGGCTGCTTGACAGTGGCTTTGGAGAATTGCTATTTCGACTTTCGGAGAAAAAGGATGGAAATTGGCAAAATTCGATAAGGAAAAGTGTCGGAGATTATGCTGCCAAATCGGGATATAAGGATGAACTTATAAATAGAATTGCGGCTCAGTTACTATATAGCGTAGGTCTGATAGATGAACTGCCAAAGATTGAAAATTCAGCTAAGACTAAATCAACAAGTCCTAAACAACGTATTAAAGACCCTAAAGAACTGCTATATGCTCTGAAACAAGAGTATATAACGGCCCTATCAGAACTGCTCACAATAACTACGGATGAATATGGGCATAAATATGGCTACTATTCAACGGAGGCAAATACACGGTTGTATGTAATTGACGCAAAGATTCGCCTCATTGCAAAAGAGGTTGGAGATACCAACATTGATTCTTGGCTTAAGGTTGAAAAGAGTAAAGTCGAGAACAAGAATAGACCTACTCCTGTCCAATTAAGACAAGCTCTTGATGATTTAATGTCAACTCTTGGAAGGGATTATAAAGCCTTGATGGAGAAAGGACATATTATTGAGGATGACGAATTCGGTCTCAAATCCGCAAAATTTGCTCCTAATGTAGTTTCTGATTTACGGTCAATCGAGAGGAAGATAATTATTATTGGAAACAAACGGAAAGAGGATCGGCAATCATGGATTGATAAAACTAAGAGTGATTTTTTGGCATCCAAGAGTTCGCCTGCTTCTGCCCGCAACGGGGTTCTTGATCAATTAAAAAATGATTATCTTTCAAGATTATCAGAACTTGATCGCTCGACAAAATCAGGTGATATAGACTTTTCTGATTCAACTCTTAAAGACACGCGTCGTAAACTCATCAATCTCGGATCATTGCTCGGTAAAAATATGGAGCAATGGTGTAATGATGAGAATGATAGATTATCAAAAGATCGCGAGGTAAAAGCTTCAAAACGTAAAAAGCGAAATGTAGTTGTAAGCGCTGTCGCTGGAGTTGCACTCTTCATTGGCGGTTGGCAGGGTATCTCATATACGTCATCAGCCGATGCGAGGGCGGCTTACGAAACAACAATGGCATCTGCGAAAGCTGAGTATGCACAAGGCAACTATATTGCGGCTTTGGATTTATTTCAAAAGGCCGAAAACGATTACGATGCTTCATACTCATCTTCAAGTTACAAGGGAGAGGCTCATGCAAAGGCTGTTGAGACATCTGATAAGATAATTGCTAACTGGGAGGAGAAAGTGCGTCCTCTTTTACAATCAAAAAAAGTTGCTCAGGCTAAAGCATTGACTCTCGCACTACCGGCGAATCTCGCTCTTGATGGGAGTTCAGAACAGGTATTCAAATCAATATCAGAACAAATTGATTCTGATTTGGCAACCCGTACCGCAGAAATGGTGGATGAGTTGTTAAACGACATTTATACCCATCAAGGAAAACTATCTGAGACCGGGAAAACTGAACTGGATGAGATGATTAAAGTTGTGCCGGATAATTATTGGTTGAACTTCATAAAGGAGAAAACGAAATGAAGAATAAGTCAAAGAAAATAATTAAAACATTATTGTTGTCTGCTACTGTCGCACTATTTCACGGTACGGAAAAAGCAGATGCGAAGAAATCCTTTTCTTTGGATTTAGATCTCGGACTCCCTAATGGAGGTGCTGCTCCTGAGGTTTCAAAAGGTCAGCAACCAATAGTTAAGAATGTATATAAGATTTTGAGAAACGGAGATGCCAAATTAATTGCTGGTCATCGTTCGCATTCTTCTCATCGTTCGTCACGTGGCGGTCACTATTCGCATTCAAGTTCAAGTAGTCACCGCAGTCATAGCAGCCATCGCAGTTCCGGTGGTGGTTCACACTATTCTCACAGTTCAAGTTCATACGGTAGTGGAAGCCGTTCTTCAGTATATACTCCTCCTGCAAAAACGGCAGGCGACTACTCGCTCGGTGACCGTACGCTATCCACTGGTATATATGGTTCTGATGTTGATCAATTAGTACCATACCTCGTACGTAACTACTATCTAAAGAATGGTGTTGTATCGAAGAAGGGCGGGTATTATATATATGATAGTAATGTTGTAAATGCCGTAAAGCATTTTCAAAAAGATGCTGGCTTGACCCAAGATGGCAAATTAACATCTGATGTGTTGACAAAACTTAAATCATGGAGTTCTTCTAAGACAACTATACCGTTGGGATTCCGAGAATTATCTACATCAGCAGAAACATCCGGCTTTGATGTTGATGACCTGATAAAACTTCTTATAAATGCCGGATTTTCGCCTAATCCTAAAAAATTAAAGAAGAGTGGTTCTCATTATGTTTTTACAGATGATGTTCAAACCGCAGTGAAGGCATTTCAGGCATATCATAGCATACAACCCGACGGAGTATTGAACGCTGTTACATTGTCAAAACTTAAATCCTACGATAAATGACCATAAAGATAGATAGAAGAATATATAACGATAGCGTTATTTCCAAAGCTATCTATTGGTTATCGGGCGATTTTATAATCGTCCGTAGTATTCTTGATGATAATACGGAATTGTTGTCAATCACAGCCAATAATGCAAATATAGATGAGGATGCCATAAAGACGAAATTGATGCAGACGCTGAATGACTTCAAACTGCGTCAAATTGTAGCTGATGAGACCAGAGATATTAAGACAATTCTATATGCTAAGGCTTTTGCTGAGGATGAAGATTTAAACGAGGAGGATATACATGACTGACAAATCCTATTATCTTTTGCCGTTTGATTTCACAGAAATTTCAGGAAAGGAAGTTCTTGTGAATGAGTTGGGAGATTTGATTGTATCCCCCAAGGGAACTGTGCAGAAGATTATAGATAGGTCTTTACCTAAAGATGACTTGTATAAATCTCTTGTTGCGAACTTCTTTATCTCTGAACAGATCATACCACCTTTGGCTGAGATTTATGCTGAACGACTGAGGGAGAAGAAACGTTTTTTAGAATCATGGACCGGACTCCATATATTTGTCCTGACACTTCGGTGTAATCAGAATTGTGTCTATTGTCAGGCTTCAAGTCAAAATGAAGAAAGCAATGGATGCACTATGAGCAAGGAAACTATGGCAAAGTCTGTTGAACTTATGTTCCACTCTCCTTCCGACTCTATAACAATGGAATTTCAAGGTGGTGAACCATCTCTTGTTCCTGATTTGATCGAGTATGGTATTGAGTTAACAGAAGAAAGAAATAAAGAAGCTGGAAAAGAAATACACTATGTGCTTTGTACAAATAGCATCCATCTGACCGATAGGATGTTGGACATTTGTAAAAAATATGGCGTCGTTATTTCTACTTCATTAGATGGTCCGGCATTCTTACATAATTCTAACCGTGGCAAGAAAGACAGCTACGAAAAGGTTGTCGCGGGCATTGAAAAAGGACGTAAAGCGGTCGGAACCGAAAAGGTATCTGCATTAATGACAACCTCCGTAGAAGGACTGAATTACCCTATTGAGATTGTCGATGAATATGTTAAGCTCGGTTTCCATGCAATGTTCCTCAGAGCTTTGAATCCATACGGTCTTGCGACGCATAATGATAATTGGAGTGAGTATACAGACCGGTTCATTGAGTTTTACAAGAAAGCATTTGAGCATATCCTGGAACTCAATAAGCAAGGAATTTACTTTGTAGAAGAGTTCGCCGCTATTGTTCTGAGAAAAATGCTCACTCCATATTGTACCGGATTCGTTGATCTCCAATCTCCGGCCGGAGTCATAAATTCCGTTCTGATCTACAACTACGATGGAGGCGTATATTGCTCGGATGAATCAAGAATGTTGGCAGAGTTCAATGATTACACTTTCCGTCTTGGCAGTGTTAACGACAAATACGAAGACCTTATCTTTGGAAAGAAAGCAAAGGAGATTGCTAACGTATGGGCGAATGAGGCTCTTGCCGGATGCTCGGATTGCGCATTGAAACAGTATTGTGGCGCAGACCCGGTAAGAAACTATTCTACGCAAGGCGATATGTACGGCAACAGAGCCACATCTCTTCTATGCCGTAAGAACAAGGCAATTATTGAGTATCTAATATCATTAATCATCGAGCGTCACGATGAAGTGATGCCAATTTTCAGGAGTTGGGTATCATGAGAGGCGATTTCAGAATAGATAGCAATGACAACACGTTGTTCACCACAGCGAGGTGTAACAACAACTGCATCATGTGTTGTCAGCCACCGTTGAATAACGACGACATTGATGAGCTATTTGAACGTAATATTGCCATTATCAATCGTGCGCCTAAAGACATTCCAGTTGTAGGTATATCAGGAGGAGAACCTACTCTTCTTGGTGACAGGTTAATTGATCTGATTAAACATATTCGTCAGACATTACCAGACTCTGACATCCATATCCTATCCAACGGAAGAAACTTCAAGGATATAGATTATACCCGGCAGGTTGTGGAAGCAGCCGACGACAAACTTTTTGTCGGAATACCGTTGCACTCTGACTATTATAGAGATCATGATATAATAGCCGGCGCAAGGGAGGCGTATAATGAAACAATGGCAGGGATATTTAACCTTGCCGCATTTGGAGCTGCCATTGAGTTGCGCATTGTCATCAACAAACTTAATTATATGCGTCTGCCTCAAATGGCTGATTTCATCCAGAAGAATCTGCCGTTTGTCGCATGGACAGCGTTCATGGCAATGGAACATATCGGACATGCGGTATCCAATGAGCGGAATATATGGATTGAACCGATTGACTATGCTTATCAATTGGAAGAGGCGGTATTGACACTCGCTCAATGGCGTAAAGAAGTAGCGGTGTATAACGTACCCCTTTGTCTCATACTAGAGCCAATCCATCCCTACGCACAAAAGAGCATCAGCGACTGGAAGAACAAATACCTTCCGGAATGCGACCAATGCTCTCTCAAATCAAAATGTTGCGGTCTCTTCGCAACAAGTCAAAAACCATTTAAAGGAATTAGAACACAATGACACTGAAAGAAGCGTTACGACACCTTGTCGATGCGAAAGGATTGAATATCCTATCTTCTCCTGTAGTCCTCAATATATTGAGCGATTATAAGGCGTTTGATGAATATCCGTGCTCAAAGAATATTCTACGAAATGTCATCTCAGAGGGGTATCTGGATAAAATTGCTTTTATTCATGACAACCATCTACCGTTTGGAGATGCGCCAAACAACTATATAGCAGAATTGTATGAAAAACTTGGTTTACGAAGGGATGTCTCAGCCTATGTTATCAATTCTATAATGGAGGCACTTGGATATCGTGGGGGATTACCTATCGAATCAAGTATAGAAGAATCAGATGCTCATATTTCTGTCTCAAATAGTACAACCGTGTCAAAAGCTGCGGCTTCTCAATCGTTTGATAAACTATCAAGAAAGGATCAAGAAAAATATCTATTCTCGTTAATCGAGTATAATTCAACATTTTGTCAGAGAAGGAATCTAAAAATTGAAATACTTGAAGTTCGCATAACTGGCAAACGTTCTTTTGAAATAGATTACGAAGTTATAGGGGAACCTATGACTGAGATTTCCTTCGAATATTCTGTCTTTGACCAAACAAAAGAAAATGGCGGCAGTATCGAGTGTTGGCGATATTCTAAGCATGATTTTCACAACAATCGACTCTTTAGAACCGCAGAATTAGATACTAAGTATCCTCTTTCTGAGATATCACGCATCCGCATTAAACTTGAAGAGTATTGGGATTAACAGATAAAAAGAACATCGAATTTATGTGGAATAGAGTTAGAAATATATTTCGAAAGCAAGAAGAAACATCCTCTAATATGGATGATATTCAAGCGGCTGATAAAGATTATACTAATCGTATTGTACCCCTTGGCTATAAATCTACCTTAACCTCTGATGGGACTTCTTATCAGAAGGATTTATGTGAGTGTATCCTGGCTAATTTTCCACTTGCAATGGCCATATTCAAACTTCGTGAAGACTGCGGGGATGATTTTGTTCGTTCTAAGGCTGTCATTAACGCATTGGGTGATTACAAAGCATTTGATGGCTGTCAACCTGCACGCGCCATCTTTAAAGTCCTATATACAGAGGGCATTTACTACGATTTCATCAATCTTCCCATTTCGTCAAACTGGATAAATGAGATTAAGAAGATAAGCAATCGTTTATCCAATCAATTCGGCTATAAAGAAGAACTTATAAATCAAGTGCTCGCCAATATCCTATTGGGATTTGGTAAATGTTCCACTTCAGATGTATATTCATTTATTACAGAGGAAGACTCTGTAGTTAAAACAGAGGCACCGAATAATCAGGATGCACCTACAGCAATTCCTCCTCTTCATGACAAATATAAATTGCCGAATAATTCATATTCATTACCGAATACAGGCAGACTCATAGAACGAGGGCTTTCTACTCCAGATACTGATAGCCTTAAACAAAGAGCTGAAAGAGTGGAATGGGTACTGAATGGATATGGTGTTGATGGAAAAGTCATCAACATTATCTCCGGACCTCGATGCTCGTTATATGAAATTCAAGTAGAGTCCAATAAATTGGCAAAATTAACTCGTAATGAAAAAGACATTCTTATTGCCTTAGGAAGTCGAGGCTGTCGAATAATCAATCCTTTACCAAATAAATTGGCAATTGGTATAGAGATTCCTAACCAAATAGAGGATAATAATATTATGCCGGGAGACATATTCAACTCAAAGGAGTTTAATATGTCTAATATGAAACTACCCATTGCAATTGGTATAGATTCGGCTTCTAATGTTGTCATCGAGGATCTTGCCAAGTTAGGCAACATACTTATATGCGGTGGTTTGGAACAAGGTAAAACGACATTAGTGTATCAGATTGTTGCATCTCTACTTTTTAAGGTTTCTCCAAATGATCTAAAATTTATCATCGCTCATTCCAATCAGCTAGAACTACATGAACTCAACAACCTCCCGAAGGACTACTTTGCGCATACAAATGATATAGAATGTTTGATAACGGAACGACCGGATTTGTATCAAACGCTCGTATGCCTTACAGTGGAGATAGAGCAAAGAACCAAATTATTACAAATAGCGGGAGTTCGATCTATCGAGGATTATAATAGGCTCTTTGTGAATAGGACTTTAAATCCAGCAGATGGGCATCATTATTTACCTCGACTCGTATGTATTGTGGATGAAATACAACCATTCTTTAACGGGAAAGAATGGGATGATACGTTATCTACAATATTTGAAAAAACAAAGGGAGTGGGAGTACATTTTATATTTACAACTCGGTATACATCAGCAGATTACCTAACGCCTCTTATTCGTAGGTATCTGATAAACAAGATTTGTTTTAGGATAAATCTACCCCATGAGAGTCGGTTGGCTATTGGGAAAGCAGATGCTACGAATCTTCTTGATAAGGGAGATGTACTCGTTCTCAAGGATGGAGGAATTGTTAGATGCCAAACCTCAAATTTTGAGCCCAGACATATTGAGATTATTATCAACGAGATAAATCAAAGAAATCTTACAGGAAGTGAGTATATCCTTCCTGAAAAAGAATTATTTGATACAATTGCACCAACAGTACTCCCTGTATTTGACAAAGATCCACTTTTTGATGAAATAGCGAGAATCGTAGTAACATCCTATACGGCAAGTACCTCTTCTATTCAACGTCGATATAATATTGGATATAATCGAGCTGGTTTAATAATGGATCAACTTGAAGCTGCAGGCATAGTAGGTCCATCTAATGGGGGAAAACCACGTGAGGTTCTTGTTGACCCCATTACACTTGAATCAATTTTAAATGCTTGAATTATGCCAATGAAAGTTTTTATATTGATTTTAATATTCTCGGTTATTAAAGTAGCTGGAGCTTTCGGAGAGACTTTATACCCGGTAGAGCATGAATATCAGGTAGACAAGAAAGTGTTCTTTGTTGATCGAGAGTATCAAGCTGATCTCAAAGTATTCTTCACCGATAAAGAATACCGTGCAGGCTGGAGGAAGAATGATAAGAAACCTTTAATGTCTTGAATTATGGATTATACCATCACTCTACAATATCACGACAAGAAAAGATGCTACATCTATGTAGTACGATTGGCTGATCGGGTTGATAAGGAGGACTTTGAATCCCTTTCAGACTTGGCAAAAAAACATAAAGGTTATTACTCTTCATTCCGAGGAGTAAATGGGTTTGTATTCAAAACAGAAGAAAAAGCTGAGGAATTTGCTCAAGATATGATGGCTGTAATGGATGTTCTTCAAGAATCATCTGCTCCCAAAGCTCCAAGCAAGCCAACTGAAGTAGAAGAAGAGGCTCCGCTAAATCAGCCGGTTTCGGGAATGGAACTTCACAAAGCACTTCGCACGGTTATACAAACCGAGGGTGACACCATTATAACGCAGCCTCGACTTATTAACATCCTCGACGATTTTAAGGCTTATGCTGAGATGCCTTCAGCGAAGTATATCCTCCGTGCAATCATTGCAGATGGTTTTGCCCACAAACTTCTCGTTATTGGGACATGGAATAACGAGGCTGTAAACCTTGCATCCCGCTTTATAGCTACCACCGGATTTATGCCAGATGCAGTTGAAACCATTTTTAAGTCATTGTCCTATGGCCTTGGTTGGCAAAAAAAATGGGAGAATTCAACTGTTACCACAACTCAACCAACGCCTCAATCGAAACCATTAGTGTCTAGCGGCTGGACTAAAAATATGTCAGAAGAAGAGATGGATGTATATATACTTTCCTTAGTAGATTATGATGAGGAAGGAGCACAAAAATATAAAGTTTCAGTGGAGAATCTTCATTTTATTGTAGACGAAGATGAAGATATATTTTGTTCCTGTGAACTGAGGAAAAAGTATCGCAAAGAATACGCTGTTAACTTGTTTTTCGCCCTTTATGATAATAAAGGTAGGCTTCGCTATTCTTCGGAACAACAGGAAAGATGTGTTGGGTATATTGAAGCGAATGATCGGGGTTCTAAACCTGTAACATGTTATTTTATGGAGGTGAAGGCATCTTGTTTAGGAAAGATTAAACTTTATTGGAAGTCTCCTGATTTTTATTAATGTATGGCATCGTGTAAGTATTGTGGACAATCGGCTGGATTCTTTTCTCGCGTTCATAAGGAATGTGAGGAAAAGCATGAGCGTGGACTGAAAGGAATGGGAGACCTAATGCGTAGATATTTCAGTGGAAGCGTATCAGCTGACGATTTGAAAGCGAAACTGACAAAGAACAGACTGCCTTATTTCTTATCTGATGATGATATTGCAACTGTAGCGATTACTGCAATTAAGGCATACGGAGATACTCTTAAACGCCCATATCCTTCTGATACTATTGCACGTATTAAGGCATTCCTTAATGCTATAGCAATTCCATACGCAAAATTGAATGAAAAAGGCGATATGGATGCTTTAGCATTGAAGATGTTTCAGGGATATGTCGTTGATTTCTTTGCTAAAGGAGTGCCTTTGAGTCAGATTAAAATCAGTACGGATTCTGTAACGTCTGTGCTGCCTTTAAGCCAACAAAAGAAAGATGAAGCCTACTACAGTGTCTTGAATAAGGCCGCTGATAAGTTTATGGCTGATGGCTGGTTAGATGATAATGAGCAGCGGCTGATAGAGTCATATACATCATCTCTTGGAATCGCTCTTAATTGCCTCCCAATGCAATATCAAAGTGAGAGCCTTGCACGGATTGGACAGGCTATTGTGCTGAAAGACATGCAGAGAGGAGTCCTTCCTCAAAAACCACTTACCGTCCCTGTAATGTTAGGTCGAGGAGAGTGTGCACTCTGGGTCTACGATAATATTACCATGTTCCAGGAGAAAATCACCCGAGAATATGTTGGCGGTAGTCGAGGCATGAGTTATCGCATCTGTAAGGGCGTGACATATCGTACCGGATCTTTCAAAGGACATCCTGTCGAAAGAAGCCACATGGACAAAGTTGGCGTTGGCTCTCTTGTCGTGACCAATAAACACTTCTTCTTCCATTGTCCGACAGCCAGTTCCAAGATTCCCTTCACAAAGATAATCGGAGTTTCCCCTTATTCCGATGGCCTTGAAGTGCATAAGGAAGAAGCAAAACCAAAAAGAACTGTGTTTCAAGGTTTCGATCCTTGGTTTGTGATGAATGTGATTTCTCAATTGTCGAATTTATAATATTTGGAGTATTATGAAAAAATCAGAGAATTATATTGCTACATGAGAAATGAATACATAACCTTCAAAAATTCTCGCATAGTTGACGCTTGGATTGTACGGAGTGTCTCATGGAAACAAGTGGAAGCCATTCCTTGATTATTATTTTGACCCAAGTAAACATATTTTCAGACTCTTCAGAGAAGAATATAAGTTTTTATAACAACTTCATAAGTAAATTCAGAAATAACCTTTAAATATAATTATATAATATATGCTTAAAAAAGTAGTAAGAGCAATCGTGGATTTAAATGGGTTAGATTTTATCAAGAAGCCTCAGTTCTTAAATGTTCTGAACGACTATAAGGCTTTTGATGAATATCCGGGGGCCAAATTTGTTCTGAAAAGTATTATTCAGGATGGCTTTGTGGATAAGATTTTGCATAAACTTTCAAATCAAAATGATACCCTTAATAGCGCAGAAAAATTTGTATCGGCTCTCTATATAAATTATGGATTCAGAAAAGATATTGCAGTTGAAGTAATGAATGCCTTGTTATTCGCTACCGGGCATAATGATATGTTACTTTCCACGGAGCCATCAGAAATTAATTCTACAGACCTATCCACTTCAAATGAGCCACATATAGTTTTCTCACAAATATCTTTAGTTCATACTATTAAGGATATAGAAAGACATATGATGAAGCGCGGATTTAAGACCATCGCAACAAACCCATATCAGATTTCTATGGAGGGCTCATTTTGTGGTATGGATGATACAAAATTATATATTTATGGATCCCCGGCAGGACTAACGACAAGAGTATATTTACAAAATAAGCCTGTTACAAATATGCAGGCCTTTTCATACTGTAAGACCTTATATGATCTGTTATGTGACAAATATGGCAACCCGGATAATATGAACGATCCGTTAGATACAATTTTGCATAATTTTGACCAGAACATTTACTTCAAACGCGTATGTGAGTATGCTCAAATGATAAATGATTATCAAGAAATTTTTTCTGCTATATGGGATGTATATGGTGGTCAGATTAAATTACATTGGTTTGGTGATCGGATCTGTCTTACTTACACAGATTCAATAAATTCTGAATTGGCAGAGCGTCATCAGAATCAATTTAATTCCGAGAGTATATGATAAAACAAACTATATATCCACGGGTTAACACCCACATTGAGGCAATAAGCAAGAGCTATCATTTTAACGGTGGAACCGCGACTGTGCAAGTTGACAGCCTTGGGAACTATGAGGTTATGGTTAATGGTTCTCGTTTCTCAAGTCAAGAAAATAGTGCAAAACGGGATGCTGACTATAAACCGGCTATAAGCGAAATCTCACTAAAAATGGTGGCTGCGTTTGAAAAGAGAGATGCTGAGTTCACATCGATGCATAAAAAGGCTGCAAGAACACAACAGCTTTCAGAACAGCAGAAAAAAATTGATGCTCTATCTCCTCAGCAGTACGAAAGGGAATCCTTGCCGCTATCTCGCCCAATGCGTGAAGACGTGCGTCGAGAACTTGAAGCTGAGGCTGAAATCCGCTTCTCGGACTTGTATGAAGATAAGCGCAAGGAGCGAACAACATTCGTCAATGAACATGAGAAAGAAGCAATGACTGCCAGACTCCGCGCCTACGAGGAAATTCAGTCCTTTTTCAGCGAGTTGCAAGATGATAAAGAAGCTCACGCTAATGCCCTGTTTAGGAAAGAATACGAACGGCAAAAGAAAGAGATAGAGGATTACATAAATGGTGAGACAAGCGTGACCGAAAGAAACATAAGAATGATTCTCGGTGAGCTTTCTATGCCATTTCGTGTGGAAATTTCATGTGACTATAATGAGAAGTCAGGGTTACTCAACACTGATATTGAGTTTCATGGAGATATGAATCTTCCGATCAACAAGACTAATATTCTTTCTACGGGTAAGATTTCAGTCAAGGACAAACTCGTCAAAGAAAAGGAGCAGTTCAAGACTGAGACCATCGTTAGTATGATTTATTATGTGGCTGCATCGCTCTTCAATGCTGCAATTAATATTCGTACTCAACGAGTATCAGTTTGTCTTGAAGGGAAGAGAGAAGGTCTTGTCTGGATTCAGTTTGACCGTGCCAAATTCGCAAAACTTAGCATGAGAACAGTCAATCCTATGCTAAACTATTATGATTGGCCTCGTGTCGATGCACTAAGAATGGTCAGAGGTGCATCACAGTTTGATACAATGGACGCCAACAGTTTCAAGAATGCGATTGCACAGGCTAAAGCTGAAAACGTGATTGAGGACGTAGAACCCGAAGCATCTTCTGCCATATCAGATGCTTCAATGGTAACCATTTCTGTCGGGTATGCTAAGACTGTAGCTGATGCATTGCCAAATGATGAGTTGCTTCAATCATTAGTTGCTGAAGCCATTCAAACTGGGGCAACCAAAGTAACTCTGCCAAAGAAATATAAAGGTATTCTAACTGAACTGAGGACATAATTATATCACACATGAAGTGTCTGAAACCAGTCCTTTTCGCATTCATATTCTTTAATCCGGTAGTTCTACTGATTCTATTCAAGAGCTATTGGATTTCATTGCTTGTTCCGTTCGTAATCATATTTGGCGGGTATTATGTTTGTAAGATAAAGAATCTGCGTTGGATTGTTTGGCTGTTCAATATTTTCGCTATCATTGGAATCTCACTTAATGCAGAACTGGTTTTCAGAAGTTTATATGCTGACAAGGGTATTCCTAACATCTATGAGGTAAGAGGTAAATACTATTTCAACAAGCCCTATCTGAGTCAAAAATTTGATGATGAGGAGTTTAATAGTCAGTATCTAACAAATTGCCAAGGATACCGCATTGATCTAATGTCTAATGCAAGTGATTCGATAACTAAATGTGACTGGTTGTTTTTAGGAGACTCATTTACTCAAGGTGCCCAAGTCAACTATGATGAATTATTCTCATCATTATTGTATCGAGACTTTCCAGATAAAGTGATTGTTAATGCCGGTATGAGCGGTGCAGGACTGTATGAGAGCCTAAACTATTTAAAAGATGAGGGTGTTAATCTTCATCCGAAGCGAATAATCCTACAGATTGGTGCATTCAACGATTTTTATAATATCCGGGAACGAGAGGCTGGATGGAGTGAATATCTGATGGAACATTCAGAGTTGTATCGCTATATCCAATATAATTTGATAGATAATCCAGTTCTTCCACTCGGAAGATGGGCAGAACCGTTCTTCGATAACAAAGAGGAAAACTCAAAATATAATATTTTTTTCAAAGAATCCTCTCCTGAGAAAGAAGCTGATAAGGTGGCGTTCGCGAAAGTATTATCACAGTTCAAAAAAGAAGCGGATAAAATAAGTGCCGAATTAGTAGTAATGCTAATTCCTTCCAAGGAGCAGACTTCCAATGAGATGCTAACTGAGGTTTGTGATCAGTTTAATATTACACAGGCAGAATTGGACATGACTGCAACAAATAGGTTGACAAGCGAAACCTGTAACCGTTTAGGGATTAGATTCATTGATTTGTATGATAGTTTCAGACATAGTGAAAAGTTTCCATTCTTTATGCGGGACGAACATCTTAATCCTGACGGTCATAAATTAATAGCCTCTGAGTTGAAATCGACATTTGACGGCGATAAAATAATGTATGAGGTATTTAGTCTGGGTAATAAGAATGATAGATACCCAACTTTCTTCGATGAGGGTATGTCAGTTTTATTTCAATCCCAGGAAGAGGATACATACCTTATCAAATCGTCAAATCTTATTCATTCAAGGGAGGATATTGTTTGGACAAGTTTTAAGGAACTCATTCATCCAGCGATTTCTAAAGACGGTAAATTGCTTGCATTTACTCAGGGTAATCAGGAGAGAGGAGAAACGGATGTTATACTATATAATCGAGAGACGGGTACTGATTTAAGAGTAAATCCGATAGGATATAGAGGTGCGATACCAACATTCAGCAATGACTCTCGCTTAATCGTCTATCCTAAGTGGAAGGATAATGATAACCCTGTAATATGTCTCTATGATATAAAGAAAAAAAAGGAAATCCTTTCAATCGGTGATAAAAAGAATGAATGTTGGCGACCAATTTTTTCTCCGGATAATTCCATGATTTACTACATAAGAATGGAATCAGATGGCTTGTTTGGGATTAGACGATTTGACATTGCTTCAAAGAAGGATAAGCAAGTCTTGAAAACGAGCTACAATATCTGGGATATTGGCATATCTCCCGCTGGCGAAAAGATTGTTTATGCAGGTAATAAAGATGGCAACTGGGACTTATTTATATTTGATATGAGTTCAAATAAGGTTTCCCAAATTACTAAGACATTAGGCAATGAATGGGATCCTGTTTTTTACAACGATGATGAAATATGGTTCGCTGGCGAGTTTGGAATAAATAACGGAATATACTATCTTCGATTGAAATGATTACAGTATTGATATTTCTTATTTCGCTTATTGCATATTATACTTTTGGGATTCGCTATCAGAGTGTCATTCTGACAATGCTGAGCCTCTATGTATATTGGCATGTAGCTGAATGGAATATCATTGTAATCGGAATCATTGCTATGTTTAGCCTTACGTTTTGCAAACTTCTTTCGAAGCAGAAAAAGAAGTTATATGTGATACTTCCGATATTTTGTATAGCATTGTCATTTCTTCTTCTACGTGACCGAATTATAGGATATGGATTACCATTAGGTTTTTCTGTCCTGTCTTTCACGGCACTAAGTTTATTGATAGACCAATATCATTCTACTCAAAAATATACGAATTTTGAGATCTTGAGTTATCTTTTATTTTTCCCGAAAATATTTGCAGGACCTATAGAGCGCGCTTCGCGCTTCATGATAGATAGGCCGACAAGGTTTAATGGAATGGAATTTTATACGGGGCTTAAATACCTCATCTTCGCAGCCTTTGTAAAATTCATTATGGGAGATATGTTCGGCAAAACAGACATGTCGGCATTCGGCCTCAACCAGTTGGCTAATGTCTTTGTATTTGCTTGCGGATTTTTTTTCGATTTCTGGAGTTATACCCTTATGGCTATTGGAGTTGGTAAACTATTCGGATATACTTTATCCATAAGTTTCAATCGGCCTTATGAATCTCGTACATTGCAAGAGTTTTGGCACAGATGGAACATAACACTTGGAACATGGCTTCGGGACTATATCTATATACCATTGGGTGGTAATCGGAATAGTACATTCAAATGGATTGCCACTGTTATGGTGGTATTTCTCTTGAGTGGTGTGTGGCATGGTGCAACACTTCCATTTATCTTATGGGGATCATGTCACGGAGTCTTACTATGTGTCGAAAGAAAGATTATAAAACCTGAAAGATTTAATTGTGTTGGAGAGGTCATCTACCGCCTTGTAGTCATTACACTGGTAGCCTTTTTATGGCAGCTGTTCCTTATCGATTCAGTTAAAGATATCATTCCATTGATTCATTCATTGTTCATCTACGAACCATTAACCCCTCAAATTCTATCTCAATTTGGAGTATGTCTAATAGGCATGTTCCTTTTAACATCTAAGAAGGCTATTGTGATTTTAAACGGTCAACAATCCGAGACAAACTCTATTATAACTGAGGTTTCCGTTCTATCACTGATGTTAGTCTCTCTCTTGCTACTCAACTGCCAGATGTCCTTTAACTTCTTTTATTTCAGATTTTAACTATGAAAATACTTGGCATATCGGCATATTATCATGATTCCTCTGCGGCACTAATCGTAGATAATACTGTTGTCGCTGCGGCTCAGGAGGAAAGATTTTCGCGAGTAAAACACGACAATTCGTTTCCTGTGAAGGCATGTCGTTTTTGTCTTGAAGAAGCACATATCGATATATCCGAAATTGACGCAATCGTCTTCTACGAGAAGCCATTTCTTAAATTTGAGAGATTGCTTGTTTCTCATATAACTACTTTCCCTAAAAGTTACAGAATGTTTATCAGGACGATGCCAATTTGGTTGAAAGATAAACTTAACATGCGTCGAAACATTCGGAAAGTATTAAAGGACGAGTTTGGATATGCTCCGAGTAACATTAAGTTTATAGAACATCATCTTGCTCACGCAGCATTTGCCTATTGTTCTTCTGGATTTGATTCATCAGATATTATTGTAGTTGATGCAGTTGGAGAATGGGCAACAACATCCATCTTCAAGGCATATAACAATAAAATTGAAGTGGTTTCAGAAGAGCGATTCCCGGATTCTATCGGACTACTGTATTCATCGTTCACACAGTTCCTTGGATTTAAGGTAAATTCTGACGAATATAAAGTTATGGGCTTAGCTCCATACGGGGAGCGGAATGCTGATGAGACCAATAAGTTTATTAAATTGATCACATCCAGTGTTGTTGAAATTAAGGATGATGGAAGTATAAATCTTAATCTTAAATATTTTAAATTCCATTATTCAGACAGAATGATACCTGTCAAGAAATGGGAAAAACTATTTGGAATAAAATCAAGAATCAAAAGCGACGAGATTACCCAATCACATAAAAACCTTGCTTTAGCTATTCAGATAGTTACTGAGGATATTTTATACCGATTGGTAGCTTCATATAGAAAGACCAGTACAATCGAAAATCTATGTCTATCAGGAGGTGTTGCGCTTAATTGTGCTGCTAATGGATTTTTGCTCAAAAATAGTATTTATCAGAATCTTTATATTCCGTTTGCTCCAGGAGACTGTGGATGTTCAATAGGAGCAGCTATGGCTTACTCGATGTTAACCGCTGGCAAAAGAGATTCTACCTTATCTCCTTATCTTGGACCGGAATACTCTGATACAGAAATTAAGAACGCGTTACATAGGTCTGAGTTTCAATTTGAAAAATTAAATTCAAATGAAGTATGTGCAGAGGCCGCCAGACTTATCGATGAAGGCTACATAATTGGATGGTTTCAAGGAAGAATGGAGGTTGGCCCTCGAGCTTTAGGTAATCGGAGTATTCTTGCAGATGCACGAAAAGCGTCTATGAAAGATGAAGTTAATTCTCGAATTAAATTCCGAGAGGCATTCAGACCGTTTGCACCATCGGTTTTGGCAGAATATTCAAGTACTCTATTCAAGACAAAAGGTGAATCGCCCTATATGATGTTTACTATAACTGTGAAAACAGATGGATTGCCAGCGACAACACATGTGGACGGTACTGCGAGGATTCAGACAGTTTCAAAGTCAAACAATACTCTTTATCATAATCTTTTATCAGAGTTTTATAAGCGCACAGGTTGCCCTGCTATTCTAAACACAAGCTTTAATATAATGGGAGAACCAATAGTTTGCTCTCCAACAGACGCCATAAACACTTTCAAGAAAAGTGGACTTGACTATCTGATAATTGGTAATTATATCGTTAAAAAGTAGTATGCAATTCCTTAAAGAAATAATCGCATTTATCAATGAAACAAAAAAGTGGTGGTTAGTGCCTCTGCTTTTTGTCCTGTTAATTGTAAGCTTGTTAGTAATATTCGCTGACAGCGCTGTGGCTCCATTCATTTACTCTCTATTCTAAAATGAAGAAGATCTTTAATATAGTCAAAGTAATAGGAAAAAAGATAAGTAATATTATAGTCTTTATTGCTTTGACTCTTGTATATATCTTTGTAATCTGCCCATATTGTATATTTATAAAGTTCATTCGTCAAAAACATTTACGGCACTATTCATACAAGGAGGAAGATACTGATAAGATGTTTTAGTTTCTCATCTCAAGTGAAGCTGCTTCACTCTAGAGATTTCTCATAATACTTATGCCCCCATGTTAATATGAACCTTCCATCAGCTGGCATTCATCAAAAATCTGTCACCTCCTTCACATGTAAAGGGACGTAATAACCAGAGTTTATTCTTTGATATTCAATTCGGTGGAAACGTTTATTATCCTGGCGCTTTCCAGCTTATTTGAATGACTGTCATATCAACCAATAGAATGTTTTTTTAGACTTTATGACATTGATTATTTGATGTTGCGAAATATTACATTTCCGTGTAGGTATTTCCTTCTTGGTTGATTCTTTTTCAACTCACACAATTGCGATGAGATTAAGGATAGATAAAGTTACTATCTGTAACGCTCAGACTTTTTATCCTGTCAAGTGAAAATATTCGTTTCCTAGATTCTCTTACTTCGCAAAGCACATACCATCTTCTTTTGAATAGTTGGATGCATAACGGTTTTACGATTCCTAAAAATTTCACACTTGCAAAATTTTCATATTCATTCTATATTTTGCGATTACGCTTAAGAGCATGCAAAATTGACACAAGCCATTCGCAACTGGATGCACCTCCTCCTAAGTAGATTAGCTACACACCCTCCACCGGATATGACGGATAACTCCGAGCTGTCAGTCAGAGTTATCCGCCTAACTTTTGCGTTGACGCGTCAGCTCGATAGTCCCCCTGCCGGAAATGCTGTCTATGTAGATACGAACTATGCAGACCGTTTTTAAGAACTTTGCAATCTCATCCTTCTTTCCATTTCAGCCCATCACCTTTAGTCCGATTATTGATAGAATCAGAGTCGTTATGAAAAAGATTCTCCAGAAAGTGGCAGGTTCTTTAAAAAACAATATGCCGACCAAGACCGCACCCACCGCACCGATACCTGTCCAAACCGGATAGACCGTGCCGATTGGAAGTCTCTCGGCAGCCTTTGTCATCAAAAACATACTGAGTCCTAAAGCACACAGAAAACCAACCCACCACAGAACCAACTCCTGACCAGCAGCGGTCGAAGACCCCGTTCCCCAATATTTGTTAATGCTGAGGTCGCATATCTCCGAGAGATTTTTGTGATGGAACGAAGGAGCGATGGGGTTCCATCGTGACTGAGTGACAGCACAAAAAGCACCGGAGAGATGCGCTGATAGACTAACTTTTTTATATTATTTCAAAACAAAGTGTACTCGAATCAAGTTCTCTAAATTTAACAATTTGTAACTTATCGCAGTGACTTGGGATATAAAACTTGTCATAAATTACTATCGCCTCGGCCAATCGTCACGCATCTGCGCCCGCTTGTTTCAGTCACGATGGAACCCCATCGCTCCCTCACTGCGCGAACACAGCTGCATAACGCTTGACCGCCTCAGCGTTAACAAATATTGGGGAACGGGGTCTTAATCTGCCAAGGCAAAACGTAAATCCGACTTCCATTAGTCCGGCTAAAACAAGAATAATCCAAGACATAGATTACATATATTAATCATAATTCCACCCACCACTCCAATACACTCTTGAAATCCGCAATCAAGCGATTGAAGTCATAATTAAGTTTTCTTTTTCGATGTGCAATTCTTTCAACTACAGTCAAAAAATACTCACTCATTATCCGCTTCTGCTCCTTTTCCGACAGGAAACTGAATGACTTTTCAAATACGACTTTAGCATAAATCAACCCGGTCCGCTTACTCAATGGTCCGATTTGATAACGCGGACGTAAGTATAAACCCTCATTCTCAATCTCCTCCTCAGAATACATTGTAAGCAAGGTGGAATAATAATCGGAACTCCGGAGTTTGAGCGATTCATCAGCAATAATGTAATTTGTCTTACAATGGAAATCATCGTAAAAACTCAGCGCCGTAGTTATTTCAATCTGACGAAGAGTATCATTACCATACAGTGCAGGTTGCAACTTTTCTTCCAAACGAGGATTGAGCTCATTCGTAATGCTATCCAAAACAGCTCGGCTGTTTGGATAACAGTTGTCAAGCGTGCGAATAATCGTAATCGGAGTAAGTGGCGTGTTATCGGTCGGTTCCATCATACTGCAAATTTACACATTTACAACGACAGTTCACTCAAGATAATCTGAAATTTCATCTCCACCATTGCTTTAACAGTGTTTTTTGAGCCTGTCAGCAAAGTAAATCCTGGTATTTTATGCTAATTTTGCAATGTAAACTTACTTATGGAAAAACTTGATGTTTTCGACTGCTCAAATGTATTTATTGCGAGCTTCTTCACAGATGACCGCAGTTGTGCTCACTGCAACCGCGAGCATACTCTGATATATATTATCTCCGGCGAATTGGAGATAACAGACGGTGGAAGAAAAACAATCCTGCATCCGGGAGACTGTGCCTTCATGCGACGTGACAACAGAATGTGGCTTCAGAAACGAGCCTCGGAAAACAAGCCGTACCGCTCGGTGGTGATGAAATTCTCGCGAAACTTTCTAAAGGAATTCTATCAGACGATAAATCAGCGTGATATACCATCCGACTCAAATAGAGAGAAAGCGAGCCTGATGAAATTTCCGTCAAATCGGCCGGATGTCAGAAGTCTTTTCGAGTCACTGATTCCTTATTTTGATGCAGGGGTGCAACCTGATGAAGAGATCCTCAAGATGAAAATGGTCGAAGGTGTCCGGACTATCCTTAAAACCGATGTTAACCTCTATGCCTCGCTTTTTGATTTCACTGAACCCTGGAAAATAGATATTGTGGAGTTCATGGAGAAGAACTATATGAACGAACTCTCTATGGCGGAAATAGCATACTACACCGGTCGAAGCCTTGCCACTTTCAAAAGAGATTTCAAGAAAGTCAGTGAGCTGACACCTCAGAAATGGCTCATACACCGGCGTCTCGAAGCCGCGCGCGTTCTAATCCTTAAAGGAGGCAGAAAGGTGTCGGAAATATGTTTTGATGTCGGTTTCAAGAATCTTTCTCACTTCTCAAAACTTTATAAAGAGATGTATGGAATCGCGCCCTCACTTTCTTAAGACCCCTTATCCATGCCGGGTAACAAGATATGAACCTCCTAACAAAGCAGATTGAGCCTTACAACAAAACGAAAATATATTTTAAGATGTAATTTTACATTATAAATAATACAACAATAGTCAAAGCATAAAGCTAAAACTTTTAGGCAACTACAAATATGAAAAAAATCGTCTTTCTTTTATCAATAGTAATCGGTTGCTTGTCGATCAATGCCAAGACACTGATAGTTTATTATAGCTACACAAATAATGTCGAGAAGATTGTCAACCAACTCAGTCATCAGATAGAGACCGATGTTGTTGAAATCGACCCGGCAGAGAAAGGACTTGACTACGCAGCCAACAATTACGCAATAGGAAGTGCCCAGATCGGAGCCATAAAAAATAATCCCGACGACAGCTCCTCCTATCCGGCAATCGACTCGGTGGATGTAAATCTTGATGAATACGACACCATCATCATTGCTGCCCCACTCTGGTGGAGCCAGATGGCGGCTCCTCTTCAGACCTATCTTTTTCACAACGGCAATGCTATGGCAGGAAAAAATATCGGCCTGATCGTGTCGAGCGCAAGCAGCGGCATAAGCGGAGTAGAAGCAGATGCCAAACGACTCATACCCTATGGTCATTTTCTGAGTCCAAGTCTCTGGATTCGCAGCTCCCAGACATCAAACGCATCTTCAATGTTAGAAAATTGGCTTAAGGAGATCAACTATGATGATGTGACAACCGGAATCGAACGCATAAGCAATGATTCCGATGCAGACTTCACGGTATATAATCTTTCGGGACAACAACTGATGTATAAATCCAAATCCATTGAATCCTTACATGCAGGAATATATATAATCAACGGAAATAAAACATACATAACACAATGAGACGAGTAATAATAATACTTATAAGCTTAGTCAACATTTTCAATCTTATGGCACAGACAAAAATAGTTCAGACAGCAGGACACGATGCACTTGGTGAGTTTGCTCCTGAGTTCGCTCACCTCAACGACGACATCCTCTTCGGAGAGGTATGGAGCAGAAACGACCTCCTGTCTCTGCGTGACCGCAGTTTGGTCACAATCACCTCTCTCATCTCTCAGGGTATAACCGATAGTTCGCTTACTTTCCATCTTCAGGAGGCAAAGAAAAACGGAATCACCCGGACAGAAGCCGCAGAGATAATCACCCATATAGCATTTTACGCAGGTTGGCCCAAGGCCTGGGCAGCATTCCGACTTGCCAAAGACGTATGGAATGATGACATTAAGGGAGAAGACGCTAAAGCTGCTTTTCAGCGTCAGATGATATTCCCTATCGGCGAACCCAACACAGCCTACGCGAAATACTTCATCGGCAACAGCTATCTCGCTCAGGTTTCAGACTCTCAGATTCCGTTTGCAAATGTCACCTTTGAGCCGGGATGCCGCAACAACTGGCACATTCATAAGGCTGAAAAAGGTGGTGGACAAATGCTTGTGGGAGTCGCAGGTCGCGGCTGGTATCAGGAAGAAGGGAAACCGGCCATTGAGATTCTTCCCGGCACAGTAATTCATATCCCCGCCAACGTCAAACACTGGCATGGAGCTGCCAAAGATTCATGGTTCGCACATCTGGCATTCGCAGTGCCCGGTGAAGAATCTGAAAACGTATGGCTTGAACCTGTTACCGACGAACAGTATCTCTCAATTGAGTAAATAAGAAACATTTCCACCATCTTAGGTCAATCATTCAAACGATGAGACCATACCCCCATATAAAACTCACCGGACGATTCTGAGTTTTGAAGCAGGGGGAATAAAGTAACGGAGGGGGAAACGCCATGAGTGCGTTTCCCCCTCCGCTACTTTTTTTCTTACCGAATCTAACTATTTCCAAGATTTATTTATTTCCTGGAGTATTTCTTGCCGAATTTATTTCTTGTCGAAAATGATTCGGAGTGTCGCTTAGACACCTCTGTTTTCTTTATTGAAAATGTGTCTCAAACGCGAGAATATGCGTTTTGAGGTCGATTCTGTCGGCTCGATATTGGAAGAACCTTTCAGACTTTCGATTGCACTCTTCTCTGTATCCGACAAGTTTTCAGGCACATAAACCATTACATTAACAAGGAGATCACCGCGGGCGGAAGAATTCATTCTTGGCAGACCCTTTCCACGCAGACGAAGCACCTTACCGGGCTGTGTGCCGGGAGCAATCTTAACCTTAGCCCTTCCGTCTACCATCGGAATCTCAGCTGAACCACCGAGCGCAGCGGTCGGGAAATCAAGCATCAGATTATAGATTAGATCGTCACCCTCACGAATCAGCTCACTGTCCTTCTCTTCCTGAATGACGATGAGAAGATCGCCGTTGACACCGCCATGACGCGGAGCATTACCCTGACCTCGAAGTGTAAGAGTCATTCCATCTTCAACTCCGGCCGGAATGTGAAATTCCACGATTTCTTCCTTCTTCTCTATGCCTGAGCCTCCACAATAACTACACTTCTCTGATATAATCTTTCCTTCGCCATTACAATCAGGACAAACCGATTGAGTCTCAATCGGACCCATAAACGACTGCTGAACAGTGTGGATATACCCTGTGCCATGACATCTTTCACAAGTCTTGAAGGCTGTGCCATCCTTTGCGCCTGTTCCCTTGCAATGTTCGCATGCCACAAAGCGCGGTATCTTCAGCTTCTTGTCGACACCATTCATCACATCCTTTAGTGTCACCTTGACAGTGATTCGAAGGTCTGAACCCTTGTTTACACGCTTACGGGCCTGACGACGCGAACCACCGCTGCCGAAACCGCTGAAGCCTCCTACATCGCCGAAAATATCACCGAACTGAGCGAAAATATCTTCCATCGACATTCCCCCTCCGAAACCACCGAAGCCGCCGCCACTGTATGAGCCGCCACCAAATCCTTGCGGACCCATGTTGTGTCCGAAACGGTCATACTTCGCACGTTTCTCAGAGTCGCTCAATACGTCATAAGCCTCGGCAGCCTCCTTGAATTTCTCTTCGGCCTCCTTATCACCCGGATTCTTATCAGGATGATACTTTATCGCCATCTTTCGATAGGCCTTCTTTATTTCGTCGGCTGTGGCATCTTTCTTGACACCCAGCACCTCATAATAATCTCTCTTTTCAGCCATAACAGATATAGTCTAATACTTTCTTAATTATTGGCCGACCACCACTTTCGCATGGCGGAGAACCTTATCGTTAATCATATAACCCTTTTCGACAGTGTCGAGAATCTTCCCTTTCTTATCCTCCTCCGGGGCAGGTACTGACGCGATTGCCTCATGCTTATCGGCATCAAACTCACCGTCAGATAAATCCATTGCCTTGACACCATTCTGCTCCATGTATTTCACAAGCTTATTATGAATCAGCTCAAGACCTTCTCTCACTGACTTGGCATCATCTGTATCCTCCGACGCCTTCAGTCCGCGCTCGAAATCATCGACTATCGGAAGCAAACCCTTAAACGCCTGTTCCGACGCATTTCTGATAATATCGGATTTTTCCCGAATTGTGCGTTTTCTATAATTATCAAATTCAGCCATAAGGAAAAGATATTCCTTCTTCTCCTTCTCAACCGCTGCCTTAAGGTCGTCAATCTCCTTCTGCAATTTCTCCTCAGGAGTCATGTTTTCCAATTCAGCATCAGCCGATGCCTCAAGTGTCTCAGCCTCAGCTTCAGGGTTTTCGTTGAGTTCTTCTGCAACATTATCAACAACCTCTTCCGGTCGTTTATCTTCTTTATTTGTCATGATATAATCTTTTAAGCAAGCTAATTTTCTCCTTAAAAACAGCAAATATCGCGCCAAAAAAAACACCGCAGTGCAATAATCTCAACCCTCCGGAATCCCCAAGGTCACCATATTTACCATTCTTTCTATTATATTAACAATCCGAAAGCCTATCTGTTTACTTAATTTTAAGAATGATAATTTTTGACCTCTAAACGAATCTGACAATGGCATCCGACATCCGCTTCATAACCTCTTCGCCACAGCCCGTCATATCAGTTTGATTGGCGAAAAGACCATAGACCGACGAACCACTCCCCGTCATTGAAGCATAGACCGCACCGCAACCGAGCATCATCGACTTAACCTCTCCAACCACCGGATGATTGCGTATGATCGCCGGCTCAAAGTCATTGACTATTCTCCCCTGCCAATCCTCGACAGGGAGCTTTATCAATTCCTTCAAAGGCTCAGCCGCTACATGCGGCTTAACACCGGCAAACGCCTCAGCCGTCGACACATAGACATTGGGCTTCACCAAAAGAATATGATACGTCGACAAATCGATATCAACCGGCGTAAGCTCCTCTCCGATTCCCTCGGCATAACATGGAGTATTGATTATAAAAAAAGGACAATCAGCCCCCAATCTCACAGCCATCGACAGCAACTCCGACTGTGAAAAAGGATTGTCACAAAGACCATTCAGAAGAGTCAGTACAAACGAAGCATCGGCACTCCCACCTCCGATGCCGGCCCCGTCAGGGAGATGCTTGTCGAGCGAAACCTGAAATGAAACATCTCCTAATCCTTTTCTTCTCATCTCCTCAGAGAAAAGACGATAAGCCTTGACAACAAGATTCTTCTCCTGAGGTATATCTATCTCCCTGCCGTAAAACGTAAACCGCTCCTCACCCGGAATAATTTCAAGTATATCTCCGAAAGGCGAAGGCGAATCAGGCAAACCCGCTCTCTTCCCAATCGGATAAAAAAGAGTGTTTAGATTATGATACCCATCCGGCCGCCGACCGACTATGTTTAGACCTATGTTTATTTTAGCATTTACAAAACCAATCATTTTCTCTCAGTATTTAATTTTTTAAGATAAAAAGGTAACGCGGCTGCAAGCGAAACTCCCCTGAACAATAGATAAGCCAGAAAACCTCCCCACAAACGGTTATTATCGGGCGAAGTGTGAAAAATCAATCCCCCGCTATCTGAAAACCCTATTGAAAAATCGCCTGCCACGAAAAATATTACTCCGGCCAGTGCAGTGAACAGCAGCATCACTCCCGTGCGCGTAAGTCCGATGAAAAAGCCATCGAAAATAAAAGCGGCGACAGTCAGCATAGGAATCAATACAACCCAAACCTTATATCTCATCACTTCATCAATCACCAAAACATCATCGGTTATAAACGACGTTATCGCATGCAATCCGAAAAAGTAGATAAGAAAAAAAGAAAGAGCCATCCCTGCCGACCACACGAGCAGCTGTCTCACAGAGCGACGAAGCATGACAAAATCTCCGGCTCCGCTGAATCTTCCCGTCAGAGCCTCACCGGTGAAGGCAAACCCATCCATAAAATATGAGAAAAATACAAAAAACTGCATCATAACCGCATTGGCAGCAAGTGTGACCGAGCCAAGACGCGCCCCGGCAGCCGTCACACTCATTGACACCATCATCACACAAGCCGACCGGAAAAACAAATTGGTATTGACCCGAAAAAACTTTGCAAACCCTCCCCTCAGAAGATTCCCCTCTCCGACATGTGTGTCATGACGCCGGAGGAATCTCACAAAAAGCACTGCGGCTATCAACAGACCGATCCATTGCGCTATCAGTGTGCCCCACCCCACACCGATAAATCCCATGTCGAACACAAACACGAAAAGCAAGCTCAACGCTATGTTGATCACGTTGACCGAGATAGAGACAATCATCGCTGTAAACGTCGACTGCATCCCGACAAACCATCCGTTAAACGACATTGTCGACAGCAACGCCGGCGCACCGAAAATACACAACAGATAATACTCCAACGCCAACTCCCTCACACCTCTCTCAGCACCGACAAAATCAAGCAGTATTTCTGCCATCGGTCGTCTTAAGATTACAAACAGCACACCCACCGTCAGAGCGATTAAAACCGACCGCATCAGCACCGACAGGATGCGACGGTTGTCTGACGCACCAAAGGCCTCAGCTGTCAGACCCGTTGTGCCCATCCTAAGAAAACCAAACAGCCAGAAAGCCACATTCAGCATCATCGAAGCAACAGCTATGGCGGCTATAAACTCAGGTCGTCCAAGATGACCCGAAATAGCGGTATCTGACAGCCCCAACAGAGGAACTGTAATATTGCTTACGATTGCCGGAAGAGAAAGACGAAGTATTTCCTTATTAAGATTCATCTCGACCTTTTCAATTTAAAACTGAATGTAAAATTAATCAATTCTCCTCAACCGCTAAAAACTAAAAAACTGTTTTTACACCATTTTTTTTAATCTGCAAAAATGCTTATCTTTGCAAAAGATTATGGAAAGCAACAGAAAGAACAACGGACCGGACTATTCCGACACCGGTCAATGGCAACTCATTGTCAATATCTCTCGCAACGGGATATTTGCCGGACTCCACATTCGCCATAGCGATGAGCCGGCCCGCCGCATCTTGCTTTCTCAGCAATGGGACGTGTCGGAAGAATCGTTGCTCGACAAAATTGAAGACAGCATCTACGACAATCCGTCTGTTCTTGACGATTATTCCGCCCAGATAGTCATTGAAACTCCCCGCACCATCTTTGTGCCCACCGCGATTCTGGAGCAAGAAGAAGACCCCGCATCTTTCTTCACCGACATCTACAACAACGTGCTCCCGGAAGACATCATGCGCGAAGACGTCGGCGGTGTGACAGCTCTCTTCTTTCTCACTCCGGGTCTCAAGAGTTTTCTTGCACGAACCTTTCCCGGAGCTAAATTCCGAAGCCACCTGATGCGCAGATTTGACCAATTCAGAAAAGGAGGGGCTACAGCCCGCCTCTACATTACCGTCAGAAATGCCGACGCCGACCTTATTCTTATCTCCGGCGACAATCTTGTGAGCGCATCCACCCAGAAATGGCAGACTCCGACCGACCTCGCCTACCGTCTTTTCAATCTCCTCGACGTCTACTCAATGTCAGGTCCGGAAGTCGAGATACACATCAACGGAAAACACCCGGAAGCAATCGGAAACCTCGCGGAATTTGCACGACAGTATTTTCACACAGTAACCATCCACAGTGAGAAATGAGAATAATCAGAGGAAAATACGGACGAAGAAGATTTGACGTGCCGAAAAACATCACAGCTCGCCCGACAACAGATTTTGCACGCGAAAACATCTTCAATGTAATCGAAAATATCGAAGACATTGAAGGAAAGAAAGTGCTCGATTTGTTTGCCGGAACCGGTGCTGTCAGCTGGGAATTTGTCTCTCGCGGTGCAACTGCATGCACTGCCGTCGAACAGGCCTCGACACAGTCTAACTTCATTCGAAGCGTCAAAGAAAAACTCGGCGACAACATTCTGCGTCTTGTGCGAGGCGACGTCTTCAAATTTCTCACCTCCTGCACCGCCCCCTTCGACATCGTTTTCGCCGACCCTCCTTACGACCACACGCGATTCGCTGAAATTCCAAACCTCATTCTCGAATCGAAAGCTGTCGCTCCGGGGTCGCTCGTAATTGTCGAACACAGCCGAAACCATGACTTCTCCGCTCTCCCGGGATTCATGGAACAACGCACCTACGGGAGCGTCAACTTTTCCATTTTCCGAAAGAAAGAAAACTCTTAAGCAACCGTTAAAACTAAGATTTAAAAAATTAACATTTAAAACCTGTTAAATTCTTCTTTAAATCATTTTTAACAGTTACCGACATTATAAAATAACGACTAAATATCCAATCTAAAAAAATGGACATTAAACTCGACACCATAGAAGAAGCAATCGAAGATTTCCGCAACGGTAAATTTATTGTTGTAGTTGACGATGAAGACCGCGAAAACGAAGGAGACCTCATTATTGCCGCAGAGAAAATCACACCTGAAGACGTAAACTTCATGTTGAAAAACGCACGCGGCGTTCTGTGCGTTCCGCTGACCATCGACCGCTGTAAGGAGCTTGAACTCGACAAACAGGTTGATGACAACACCTCTGTTCTCGGCACACCGTTCACCGTGACTGTCGATAAACTCGAAGGGTGTTCAACAGGAGTATCCATTCAGGACCGCGCCGCTACAATACGCGCGCTTGCCGACCCCCTTTCAACCGCAGCAACCTTCGGACGTCCCGGTCATATCAACCCGCTTTACGCCCAGAACCGCGGTGTCCTCCAGCGTTGCGGCCACACTGAGGCGGCTGTCGACTTCGCTCGCCTTGCAGGTCTTGAACCCGTGGCGGCTCTCATGGAGATAATGAGCGACGACGGTTCCATGGCTCGCCTTCCGGAACTTCGTAAACGTGCCGACGAATGGGGGTTGAAACTCGTAAGTATTCGCGACCTGATCGAATATCGCATCAACCACGACTCCCTTGTCGAAAGAGGAGAAGAGGTGAATATGCCCACCTCCTACGGTGACTTCCGTCTGATTCCATTCCGACAGAAAGATAACAACCTCGAACATATCGCCCTCATAAAAGGTGATGTCGCCGACGGAAATCCGGTGCTGGTGAGAGTGCATAGCTCCTGCATGACAGGCGATATCTTCGGCTCAAAACGTTGCGAATGTGGCGAACAGCTCCACAAAGCAATGGAAATGATTGAAAAAGAGGGTCGCGGAGCTATCATTTATCTTAATCAGGAAGGACGCGGAATCGGACTCATGGATAAGATAAAAGCCTATAAACTCCAGGAAGAAGGTCTCGACACCGTCGATGCGAACCTCCACCTCGGACATAAGGCCGACGAACGTGACTACGGTGTGGGGGCCAACATTCTGCATAATCTTGGAATCAAGAAGATGCGACTGATGACCAACAACCCGGTGAAGAGAATCGGACTTGAAGGCTACGGCATGGAAATCGTAGAAAACGTTCCAATCGAAATTGAGCCGAACGAATACAACCGCTTCTACATGCACACAAAAAAGGAGCGCATGGGACATGACCTCCACAATGTATAATTACCGGGCACACTGTGCCTGACATTTATTTAGCTTAACTATGAAACATTTTATCATCGGAACCTTAGCTCTCGGATTGGCAGCCGGAGCATACGGTGAGAAGAAGATTCTTGATCACACCTCCTTTGACGACTGGAAAGGTGTGATCAACCATCAATTCTCGCTCAACGGTGAATGGGGTGCCTACAATGTCAACCCTCAGGAAGGTGACGGCACACTGTATATCTATAATACACGCACCGGCAAGAAAATTGCCATTGAACGTGGCAACAACCCCAAATTCACTGCTGACGGCCAGTGGGCAGTTGCAACAATCCAACCCGTTTTCAAAGTGAAGCGTCAGGCCAAAATCGACAAAAAGAAAGATTTTGACCTCCCTCAAGACTCTATTGCCATCATTAACCTAAAGACGGGAAAGGTTGAGAAAACTGCCAACGTCATCAATTTTAAAACGGCTGAAAAAGGTGGAAAATGGGTTGCTTACCAAAGTTGTGACACAACCTATATCAAACCTAAGGACCTTAAAAACAAAGAGGCAGGCAAACCGCTCATTGTCAAAAACCTTGAAAACGGTGAGACAAAAGAGATCCCCTTTGTGAAACATTACGCTTTCTCTAAAGACGGAAGAAAACTTGCCTACACTGTTAACAAAACCGACGATGACACAATAACTGTCAACTCTGCTGCGGTTATTTATCTTCCTGAAAACCTCACGACAACCCTCGACAGCACCAAAGCTTTTTACGGAGCTCCGGTTTTCAGCGACACCAACGACAGACTCGCCTTTGTCGCCTCGTCCGACACCCTGAAAAGCGGCACTCTGAAAGGTGAAGTCTTTTATGTCGACCTCAGCGCAAAACCCGTTGTGAAGACCTTCCCTCTTCACTTCTCCACCGGCAACCACGCTCACTATTCGCGTCCGCGCTCAAACAATCCGGAAGCAATGGCAAAGTGGAAAGAGCTGATGAAGAAATCGAAAGGTGAAGATTTATACCCCAACCAATATAGTCAGCCCGTCTTCTCCCGCTCCGGGAAACGTCTGATTGTCGGTGTGGCGCCGCAGGTGGCTCCCGATGACACCACTATCGTCGACTTCGAACGCGCCGACCTCGACATCTGGCGTTGGGACGCTCCCTACACTCCCCCGCAGGAGAAAAAGATGCTCGAAAAATTGCGCAAAAAAACTTACCCCGCTCTCATCGACCTCCAGTCAGGCGACTCCCGCCTTCTGAGCGATAACCGACTTGCAACAGTCTGGGCACCCGACGAATGGGAAGGGGAATGGGCAATGATTACAGACCCCACCGAGCTTATCGTAAGCCAGCAATGGGACTATTTCGCCAAAGAAGACATCAGTCTTGTCAATCTCAATAACGGCGAAAACAAATACGTTGGCAAAATCTCCAAAGAGAATGCCGAACTTTCTCCCAAAGGGAAATATGTAATCTGGTTTGCCGACAGAGACTATTACGTCTACGATATTGCGACCGGCGAGCAGAGAAACGTATCGTCAGATGTGCCTGAAGCTGTATGGGATATCGACGACGACCACCCCATGGAATCACCTGCCGTAGGCCTGATGGGATGGGGTCCCGACGACCGGTATATACTTGTCTACGACAAATATGACGTTTGGCAGCTCGACCCCAAAGGTGTCGAAAAACCGGTCAACGTAACTGCCGGCTATGGCAAAAAGAATAATCTTTCTTTCCGCTACATTAAGACCGACCCGGAAAAACGCTTCTTCAACAACGGCGACGAAGTGCTCCTCAGTGTCTTCGACAACGGCGACAAACGCACCGGTCTTGCCATCATGAAAATCGGCACCGCGCAGGCTCCTTCTGTCAAAGACCTCGACACCTACAGTTTCCGTCAGGTGCGCAAGGCCAAAGATGCACCCGTCTATTCCTGGCAGAAAGCCAACTTCAGCACATCTCCCGACATCTGGATGAGCCGAGGCACTGACTTCAAGAAAAGCATACGCCTCAGTGATGCCAATCCTCAGATGAAAGACTACCGCTGGGGTACCGCCCGCCTTGAAAAATGGCGTGCCTACAACGGCAAAGAAGCCGAAGGTGTGCTTTATGTGCCCGACGACTTCGACCCCGAAAAGAAATATCCCATGCTTTGCGTCTTCTATGAAAGAGGCTCTCAGGAACTCTACACCCACTACACGATGGAACCGTCATGGAGCTGGGTCAACTACCCCTTCTACGTAAGCCGTGGATATGTGGTCTTCGTGCCGGACATTCATTACACAGCCGGAGTGCCGGGTGAATGTGCCTACAATTATGTATGCTCCGGAGCGGAAGCTATGTGCGACCGTTACCCCTGGATTGACAAGGAACGCATCGGAATCGACGGTCAAAGCTGGGGCGGCTATCAGACTGCCTATCTTGTGACACGCACTAACATGTTCGCCTGCGCCGGCTCAGGAGCTCCCGTGGCCAACATGACCTCTGCTTTCGGTGGTATCCGCTGGGGCACCGGCGACTCACGCCAGGGTCAATATGAGATGGGACAGAGCCGAATCGGACGTAACCTCTGGGAAGCTCCCGAACTATACATCGCCAACTCACCCGTCTTCCACGCCAACCGTGTTGAGACACCGCTTCTCATCATGCACAACGACAACGACGGAGCAGTGCCCTGGTATCAGGGAATTGAATTGTTCATGGCACTCCGACGCCTTAACAAACCCGTCTGGATGCTGAACTACAACGGCGAGGAACACAACATCCGCGACCGCAAGAACCGCAAGGATATCACAATCAGACTTCAACAATTCTTCGACCATTATCTGCAAGGTGCGCCAATGCCGAAATGGATGAAAGAAGGTATTCCAATGACACGCAAAGGTCAGGAAATGGGAACAGAACTCACTGATTGACAATAACTGACAATACTTATTGACAAGGGGTGAACCGGTTGAACCGGTTCACCCTTCATTTTATCGTCACAACAAAAATTACTTCTGTTTTATCTACAAAACGAAAGACCTCAGTAAGTTAAAGTTCTGTCAAGCTCGACTTATCAGAGATTGAAATAGAAAGTGCCGGTTGAAAGAACCGTATAGAAATCGAAAGTAGTGCCGCGCAACAGATAATTGGTGTTGAACGCAGGCACATCAACACCGTTATTCCAGCTGTCAGTCCAGGGATTCCAGGCATTGAGCACCTGCACATTATACTGTGCGCCATTCCAATTGTAAGAAACCCTCAGCGGAAACACCCTCCACACCCCTTGAGCATCATACCCGCACGCCATGACATTGACCGTGCCCGACTCCGAAGTGTTCTGCGTCGGGAATGCCGATTGAACCACCGTGTTGGGCGACATCCAGCCGATACCGTTAGCAGCCGGAGGAGGGGTCTGCGGAGGATTAAACCAGGGTGTGCCCTGATTCATCGGCGGACCCGGAACACCGGGCACCTGCGAAGGAAAATACTGAGGTCCCGGCTGAGCGAAAACTGAAAATATTGAGAGTGACAGCGAAGCCATCAACAAGAGTCGGAGATATTTCATAATCATCAATTGTTTTTAAGTAAGTTTCGATAATTAGTTTAATATCATAACAAAAACACCGCCGTAAAAGGTTGCCTAATTATCGGATTTTATTTAACTTTGCAGTTGCAAGAGGTGTGTAAGCACCCCTGCCTCCTCTCCCATTCCATAACCCAACAAGAGAATAAAAATCGAATATGGCAAAACAGGAAGATGTATTCAAAACGATAATAGCCCATGCCAAAGAGTATGGTTTTGTGTTTCAATCAAGTGAAATCTACGACGGTCTGTCAGCTGTCTATGACTACGGTCAGAACGGTGTGGAACTGAAAAACAACATCAAGCGTTACTGGTGGGAAGCGATGACGATGCTCCACGACAATATCGTCGGCATCGACTCGGCAATCTTCATGCACCCCACAATCTGGAAAGCATCAGGTCATGTCGACGCTTTCAACGACCCTCTGATCGACAACAAAGACTCTAAAAAACGTTACCGCGCCGACGTCCTTATCGAAGACGAAATTGCCAAATTCGATGAAAAAATCAACAAGGAAGTGGCTAAAGCCCGCAAACGTTTCGGTGAAAGCTTCGACGAAGAGATGTTCCGCAAAACAAACGCGCGTGTGCTTGAAATAGCTGCTAAACGCGACGAACTGCACAACAGATTCTCCGAAGCGATGAACTCCAATGACCTCAACGAAATCAAACAGGTCATCCTCGACTACGAAATTGTCGACCCCGTAAGCGGCACACGCAACTGGACCGATGTGCGCCAGTTCAACCTGATGTTCAAAACTGAAATGGGAAGCACTGCCGACGGCGCTATGGACGTTTATCTGCGTCCCGAAACCGCCCAGGGCATTTTTGTCAACTACCTCAACGTGCAGAAGACAGGCCGTATGCGCATCCCCTTCGGTATCGCACAGATCGGTAAGGCGTTCCGAAATGAGATCGTGGCTCGTCAGTTCATCTTCCGTATGCGTGAGTTTGAACAGATGGAGATGCAATTCTTCGTGCGCCCCGGTGAGGAACTGAAATATTTTGACTACTGGCGTCAGACACGCCTCAACTGGCATAAGGCTCTCGGACTCGGCGATAATAAATACCGTTTCCACGACCACGAAAAACTGGCTCACTACGCCAATGCCGCAACCGACATCGAATTTGAAATGCCCTTCGGATTCAAAGAAGTGGAAGGTATTCACTCACGCACCGACTTCGACCTGAGCCAGCACGAAAAATTCTCCGGAAAGAAAATTCAATACTTCGACCCTGAGCTTAACAAAAGCTACACCCCCTACGTTATCGAAACCTCAATTGGTGTCGACCGTATGTTCCTGAGCGTATTCTGCAGCTGCTACGAAGACCAGGACCTCGGCAATGGCGACCGCCGCGCTGTGCTCCACTTCCCCCCTGCCCTCGCTCCGGTGAAAGTCGCTGTCCTTCCCCTCGTCAAGAAAGACGGACTCCCCGACAAAGCACGCGAAATTCAGCATAAGCTCCGCTTTGAAATGACCTGCACCGTCGACGAGAAAGACTCCATCGGCAAACGCTACCGCCGACAGGATGCAATAGGCACTCCCTATTGTGTCACCGTTGACCATCAGACACTTGAAGACAACACGGTGACTCTTCGCCATCGCGATTCTATGGAGCAGGAACGTGTTGCTATCGACGACCTCCACAAGATTCTCAGCGAGAAGGTCAGCCTTAACTCTCTGCTCCGCAAACTCCTTACAAAAGAAGAAAAATAATGAACCGCATAGTTAAAAAGTGCCTTGGAGCCGCAATTGCTCTTATGGCATGCTCATCTTTGACCTCCTGCAACTATAACTCTCTCGTTGAGAAAGAGCAGGCGGTCGACCGCTCATGGGCAGACGTCGAAAACCAATATCAGCGTCGCGCCGACCTGATTCCCAACCTCGTCAACACTGTCAAAGGTTACTCGGAACACGAAAGCTCAACCCTCGAAAATGTCACCCGGGCACGCGCCGGATTGACAGAAGCCTACAACGCTGCCCAGGGAATCGAAAACCCTCAGGAAAACATACAGCAATATCAGGAGGCTCAGAGCAAAGTCAAAGGTGCGCTCGACATCTACGTCAATGCCGTGCGTGAAGCCTATCCCGAACTGAAAGCCAACGAAAACTTCATGGCTCTTCAGACTCAGCTTGAAGGCACCGAAAACCGAATCACCACCGAGCGTAAACGCTACACCGAGGCTGTGCAGGACTATAACACTTCAATCAAGAAATTTCCGACAAACATCTATGCCGGCTGGTTCGGTTTCAAAGAGAAACAGCAATTCAGGGCTGAGGCAGGTGCAGAGAAAGCTCCTCGTGTCGAATTTTAATTCCTAAACAATGAAATACGGAAAATATCTGACAATTGCAGCCTTCGCGCTTGCACTGACCTCCTGTCTGAAAGATGATGACGACAACAGCGACTGGCGCACCCTTAACGATGCCTACGTTGCCGCAGCGCAGATTCAGGAAGAAAACGGAGTCAAGACCTTCACTGAAGTCAAGCCCGTCTGGGCTCCCGACTCCTACATCCTGATGCGTTGGCACAACGACAGAGAAAAGACAAGCGGCAATCTCTCGCCACTCGATAATTCCACAGTCAATGTCATCTACAGTGTGACCGACATCAAAGGGAACATGATTGACAATTCTTACGCATCGACTGTCTACGGCGACAGCATCTATCAGACACAGCCCTGCAAGAACATTGTCGGTTTCTGGGCTGCACTCACTCAGATGAAAGTTGGCGACAAGACAACCGTCATCGTCCCCTACACTGCCGGCTACGGCACTGTAGACTACGGTGCTATTCCCGCTTATTCAACACTTGTCTATAACATTGAACTGCGCTCCATCCCCGCCTTTCAAGTTAACAGATAACTGAAAAAGGAGTTGTTAAAAGTAATTTCATATCATGAAAAATAATAAATATTTCTCCACCATTGCGGTCAGCTCTGCGATTATTTGTGCATCTGCCGTCTATGCGTCAGGAGAACTGCGACTCACCGAACTGCGCAAGAGCGAGCCGGTGCATCTCTCGATGCCCGCTGTCGCTCCCGATTCAGCAGTCGCCTCAGTCAACAAATTCAAGCTCTCCGACCTCCTCGGTGCAAAGGGTGCCATAGCACGCGAATTTTCTCAGGACTGGACAACCGTCGCAACCGACACTGCAGGTTTTGTCAATCTCACCAAACCTCAGAAAGGAGCTCTCCTTCACATTCTTAAAGGTGACATGCGACCGGAACGCTTCGTAAAAGGGAAACTTATCGTCAGAAGCACCTCTCCCGCCGAAGTGTTTATGAATGGTAAATCTCTCGCAAAAAAAGAGACCTCCGATTCTATTGCCACACCCCTCCAATCTTACGTCACTCTCGAACCGGAAGTGACAATGGACATTCAGGTTAATGTGCTCGTCGCTGCCGACGAAAAATCAGAACCGAAAGTCAGCATCGAGTTCCTCCCTGACGAAGGTTTCGAGAAAGTCACACTCTATGCCGGTCCGAAACTCAAAGAACGCTTCTCGATTGAAACCATTCACATCGGCCGCCGTCTCTCATCCACACAGATGTCACCCGACGGGAAATATATCATCTCTCACTACTCCGAATTTATCTCCCCTGAAAACCAACGGAGCTGGGCGACTCTCACCGAGACCGTCTCAGGAAAGATAATCGACGGTGACCTTGACCAGACACTCTCATGGTTCCCTACCGGTTCTTCGCTGATGCAGATTCAGAAGATTAGCGACCGCTACGACATTTATAGCATTAACCCTCAGACACGCGAACGTAAACTCTTTGCAAAAGATGTGCCGACAGATCAATTTGAAATGTCGGCCGACGGAGAGTATATCGTTTACTACGACCAGCGCAAAGGGGAAATGCCAAGCGGAGTGATGCGTCGCGTCGACAACCCCGACGACCGTATCCCCGGCAACAGAAACCGCAACTACCTGGTGAAATATGACTTCAAGACCGGAGTGGCACAACCCCTCAACGGTGGCGGAGAAACTTCAATTCTTCACGGCATATCGCCCGACAGCAAGAAGATACTCTACAGCACCAGCCGCTTTGAAGCCGACAAGTTCCCCTTCTATTTCAACCACCTCATTGAAATGGATGTCAACACTCTTGCAACCGACACCATCATTAAAGATATCGAAACCCTGCAGGAGGCAGTCTACTCTCCCGATGGAAAGAAACTTTTGATTCTCTCCGGCCCCGCTGCATTTAATGAAATAGGATTGAACGCCGGCAATCATGAAATTCCAAACGAATATGACACACAGGCGTATCTCTTCGACCTCAAGTCACGCTCGGCACGCGCAATGAGCAAGAACTTCGATCCCTCAATCAATCCCGATGCTGTCTGGAATAAGGGTGACAATACAATCTATTTCACAGCAAAAGAAGGATTCTACAATCCCCTCTTCTCAATGAACCCCTCAAGCGGAGATATTAAAAAGCTCCCGATTCCGGTCGACTATGTGCGCAACTTCTCCCTCGGAAACGAAAGCGGCAAATGGGTCAGCACAACCGGCATGGGTTACTCCTACGCAGGTGTCGGCTACCTCTGCAACACAACGACCGACAAAGTCCGTGTGCTCGACGACCCCTACGGCGAAGAGATGCGCGGCCTTAACCTCGGCAAAACAGAATCATGGCAATTCACTGCCTCCGATGGCACGCTGATTGACGGCACACTCACACTTCCGCCCGATTTCGACCCCTCACGGAAATACCCGCTCATTGTCTACTATTACGGCGGAACCGTTCCATCCGACCGCTCGATGCACCATCCTTACACACCTCAGCTCTTCGCTTCACGCGACTATGTGGTCTATGTGGTCAATCCCTCCGGCACTATCGGCTACGGCCAGGAATTCTCCGCCCGCCACGTCAACGCCTGGGGTAAACGCACTGCCGAAGATATAGTTGAAGGTGTCAAAGAACTTTGCAAGACTCACAAGTTTATCGACGATAAGAAAATCGGATGTCTCGGCGCGTCGTATGGTGGCTTCATGACTCAGTATCTCCAGACCATCACCGACATCTTCGCAGCAGCTGTCTCTCATGCCGGCATCTCAAACGTCACCTCCTACTGGGGTGAGGGTTACTGGGGTTACAGCTACAACTCTGTGGCGGCTGCCAAATCTTATCCCTGGACTAACCCTGAGCTCTTCACTCGTCAAGGCTCTCTTTTCAACGCCGACAAGATTCACACTCCACTCCTACTTCTCCACGGCACAGTCGATACAAACGTGCCGATCGGCGAAAGTATTCAGCTCTATAACGCCCTTAAGATTCTCAATCGGGACGTTGAACTGATTACTGTCGAAGGATCTGACCACGTTGTGACTGACTACGAGAAACGTAAACTATGGCACGCGACAATCATGGCATGGTTTGCAAAATATCTTCAGGATGACCCCTCATGGTGGAACTCCCTTTACGGAAACAACTGATAAAGTTAGAATAAAATCTAAGTATAACCATCTATGAAAATCAAAAGATTTTCTACCCCTCTTGCAACGGCGCTCGCCACACTTCTTGTGGCCGGCGTCGTTTCATGTGGAGGGAAAGAAGAAGCCAAACCGGGAAATGAAACTCCCGAAGAAATAGAAGCAGCGCGCATGGAAGCAAGAAACACCGCCCGCAGCTTCATAAACCGCCAATGGGAAGACACGATGCAGTTGCAAAAAGAGTTGCTTAAGGCCAAAGCCGTGCAAAGCAAATATCTAATCGATAACAAACCCTCTTGCGCAGCAGCGTTCGACTCAACATTCATAAAAACAATACGCACCGTCCACCCCGAATTAGCAAAACATCTGAAATGATCTCAAAAGAACTTAGAGAACTCCTTGACCGGTCGGTTGAACTAATCAACCGGCCGGATTTCATAAACGACGACCCGATAAAATATCCTCATCAATTCACCTCTCAGCAGGACATTGAGATAGTCTCCTTCCTCAGCTCAATGCTTGCCTGGGGCAACCGCGCCATGATACGACGCGACATTGAACGCCTCCTGACAACAATGGAATATAATCCGACCCAATATGTCAAGGAAGGATGCTATGAGGAGATACCCGACGAAAAAAACATCCACCGCACATTCTTCGGTCTGCAACTCAAATACCTGCTGCGCGGATTTCGTGAGATACTTACAAAATACGGCAATATCGAGAACTTCGCATTACAGTCAGGAGCGGCAGCATCGGAAGTTCCGGCCTGGCATTTCACAGAGGCTCTGCAACGTGTTTTGCTTGATGTCAACGGGGGTAAAACCGTCGAGAGATGTCTTCCATCAAACCTCGACAATACAGCCTTAAAACGCATAAACATGGCTTTTCGCTGGCTTGTCAGAGACGACGGTATTGTTGATATGGGAATCTGGAAAGGGATATCGAAATCGAAATTATATATACCCCTCGACGTCCACGTCGGAAATGTCAGCCGCGACCTCGGACTACTCACTCGCAAAAGCAACGACAGGAAAAGTGTGGAGCAGCTCACCGGACAACTCCGTGAGCTCCGCCCCGACGACCCGGTGATCTACGACTTCGCCCTCTTCGGCATCGGCGTAAACGCCAATAAATAACCCGACGGCCGAGTCCTCAGAAAACACAGAATCAAAAAAGAGGCGTGTCGAATGACACGCCTCTTTTTTGATTCTGTGAGTTATCCGCCTTGGCGGATAACTCTGTATGGATTAATTAAACTCTTATTTTACAACGAGCTTCTTACCGTTGCGGATGTAGATGCCGGGAGCAAGAAGTTTCTTGTCGTTGCCAACACATACACCGTTGAGGTTGAAGATTGCATCAGTGCAATCGTCAGACTCGATTGATTCGATACCTACAGTAGATACGCTCCACTGGTGAGAGATAGTGTCGTTGGTGTTACCAAGCTTACCATCTGTTTCAACATACTCAGCATCGAAGAATGTTTCCTTAGCGATGATAAGAGTATAGGTTCCGATTTCAGTTGCTTCAGGGAAGTTGAAAGTGAACACATTGGCATCAGCTGCAGTGATTTCAACTGTTTCCTCATAACGAGTTTCAACACAAGAAAGTATTGCAGTTGCACCCTCAGCAATCTTAGCGACACCGGGAAGAGTCATTGTGATTGTTGACAGAGATGAAACATTCGCTTCGGGAGTGAAGGCGGTCGGCATGAGAGTGTTGTCAACACCGACAACCTTAAGACCTGTGAAGTTGTAAGTCAGAATGATTTCATCGTTAGAGTGACCTGCATTGGGGTTAGCCAACCATTCATCGTCGCCGAATGTACCCTTAGGAATAATTACATTGTAAGTACCGTTGTACTGGGGCACCTGTTTGCTTGTAACGAATGAGATGAGGTTAGCACCCATCTGAGTCTTGATGGGAAGTTCAACTTCAAATTCGACTCCTTCAGTTGCAGAAGCGAATGTCACAGTCTTACCGGCAGGAACCTTAACACCGCTCTGAGTAGTGGTGTAGATGAAGCTTTCAAACTGAATCATATCCATGTCAACGTCACCCACAGCAGGCTTGGTTGATGTGATCTGAAGATCGTAAACCACAGTCGGATCACCTTCGATGATGTAAGTGAAAGTCTGCTCTGAAAGGTTAGTCATTGTCACCGCAAAGTCAGCATCCATCGCTACGATTGACTTAGCAGGGATAGTGATTACATATTCACCTGTTTCAGTAGCTTCCTTTTCAAGAGTAAGAGTGCCATTAGAGTCTGCTTTAGCAACAGTGAAAGACTGACCATTCTTAGTCACTGCATAGTCGATATTAGCATTAAGCTGGAACATACCTGTCTCAACATCAGTTGTCAGAGTCAGAGTCTTAAGAGATTCAACCACACCGGGAGCGGGATTGAAAGAGAAGTCGATGTTGGGAGTGCCGTCACCTTCGACAGTAAATGTCCACTCCATTGTCGGGCAAGCAGCGTAATTACTGTAATCAGAAGACCAAAGTTCAAGAGATTCATTCTCTACTGTGCAACGGTAGATACCGGGTTCGGTAGCAGTCTGAGCGAGAGTCCAAGTGAAGGTATCGCCTGAAAGCTTGCAAGTACCTGTTGTAAAAGGTGAACCATCTTTAGTGACAGTCATGTTCTCTTTAGTAGCAACATCGAACATATCGAATCCTTCAGGTAAAACAAACTTAACTGCGATAGTTGAAAGTTCCTCAACAGCGCCCTGTTCGGGAGTCATAGTGTCAATTGTCCAATTCTTGTCAGTAACACCGGCACTTACTACTGTATAAGTGAAGGTCATTTCCTTAGAATCGAAAGTCTTGCTGTAATCATCAGAGTAAACAGCAAAAGCAGCATCATCTACAATCAGGCTGTAAGTGCCGGGAGTGTTGATGGCAGGAGAAATTGTCCAGGTTGCAGTAGTGCCCTTAAGAGAACATGTACCGGTGCCTACGGTTGTCTCACCCTGCTTGATGGTCATGCAATATTTAGCGTTGAGATCCATCTCACCATAACCGTCGGGAAGAGCGAACTCAACTACAACTGTAGAAAGCTCAGTCACAGTTTCAGACTCAGCAGGAGTCTGAGAAGCAATTGTCAACTCAGGAGTAGCAGGAGTAACGGGAGTAGATGCACCGACAGTGAAAGTGAACTCCATCGGTTTAGAGTCGATTGTCTTTGAGTAATCATCATTTGAAGCACTGAATGCTGCCTCATCAATCTTCACTGTGTAAGTACCGGCTTCTGTGATAGCAGGATTAATAGTCCAGGTTGCAGTGTTACCATTAACAGTGCAAGAAGGCACCATGCCGAGGTCATCTTCACCCTTGAAGATATTCATATTATATCTGATCTCACGATCAAAATTAGTATATCCCTCAGGCAAAGTGAACTCGATAACGATATTTTTAAGTTCACTTACAGTCTCAGCAGGATTAGGAGTGATTGAAGCAATTTCAATTGCGCCGTCACCAACTACTACGGGAGCTGTTTCAATCACGTAAGTGAAAGTCTTGTCCTCAACGTTGGTGTACATAGTTTCGTAACTATCATCAAAAGCCACGATAGATTCTGCAGGGATCAGCACTTCATAGTTACCGGCCTCAGTTGCTTCATCCACAAGTTCCAATATGCAAACTGAACCGTTGTAGGTAGCATTGGCATTTGTGAAAGGCTTACCATCCTTAAGCACCTGATAAGTCATGTTTGCATTAAGCTGACCGTAAGCTACACCTACCGTTGAGTCAAGTTTAAGAGTCAGAGTCTTAAGAGAAGTCACTACACCGGGAGCGGGATCGAAAGTGAAATCAATGTTAGGTTGGCTTTCATTCTCAATTGTGTAAGTCCACTCCATTGTCGGGCAAGTAGAGCTACCATTAGCATAACCTTCAGACCAAAGTTCAAGAGAACCTTCCTCTACAGTGCAACGGTAGATACCGGGGTCAGAAGCAGCTTGTGCAAAAGTCCAAGTGAAGGTATCGCCTGTCACTTTGCAAGTTGCGGTTGTGAAAGGTGAACCATCTTTAGTGACAGTCATATTTTGCTGAGAAGCAACCTCAAACTCTTCATAACCTTCAGGTTTCGAGAACTCGACAGCGATGGTTGAAAGCGAGCTAAGTTTGCTACCCTGTTCGGGCATCATGCTGACGATTTCCCAAAATTTAGCATCACCCTGAGATGCAGAGCCTACAGTGTAGGTGAAAGTCATCTCCTTTGAGTCGATTGTGCGTGAATAATCCTCAGTTGAAGCACCAAATGCAGCTTCTTCAACAGTCAGAGTATAAACACCTGGAGCGGTGATGGCAGGATTGATTCTCCAGGTAGCTGTAAAACCATTCACAGTAGTTGAGGGCACAACACCAACCTCAGCGCCTGAAGCATCGACGATTGTCATGTTGTATCGGGTGTTACAATCGAATTCGGTATAACCCTCCGGAGCGGAGAACTCGATTTCGATTGTGGCGAGACCCTCAACAGGTTGAGCAGGATCAGGGGTCTGACTAACGATGGTCAGCTCCTGTGCTGACATCGTTGTCGTAGCCGCTGCCACTGCCAACGCGCAAAAAGTAAAAAACTTTTTCATGTCACAATGTTATTTAGTTAGTAAAAAAGGTTGCCGACGAAACCTCACACGGCCTCATCGACAACCCGGTTAATTTATTTAATAATTTCTTTTGTAACTTTACCACCACGACGCACGATGTAGATACCCTTATCAGTGGGTTCACTTACTTTTACACCGTCAAGAGTAAAGTATTCGGGAGCTGCGTTTTCATCAAACTCAACCGATTCAACACCATTCTGAGAATTTCTGTATTCCTCTAAAACCTGTCGGATAGTGAAACGGTTTTCAGTCTGCTCAGACATGGGAATCATGTCACAGTTCATGATATCATGAGAGTCAGTTGTGATGACAAACGCAATCAGAGAAAGGTTATCAGTCACAATTTCAGGACTTGTGCACTTACCGTTTGCATCAACACGATAAGTCTCAGGGAGAGGAAGCTCTCTTTCAAAAGTGTAGGTCTCACCCATCTTCATTTCAACAGGAAGAGAGTTGTCATAACCGTTGAATCCGTAGATTTCGCGTGCAACGTCCTGGAAGCGCATGTTATCAACGTGACTCGGAAGAAGAGAGAAACCACCAAGTTCACTATCGTAAGGCATACCTGAATAATAGTTAGACTGAACGAAGGCTGGTGCACCGGTCAGGTTAACGTTGTTCTCGGTAACGATGAAACCGACAGCATATTTCACATTCTCATCTGTTGAGCGCACAGGAGTAATCTCAGCTTTAGCGGCAATCTTATTGATTTTTTTGCCGTTTGACATAAATTCACCCGACACCTTAACATCAAACAAAGCTATCTCCTTGCTCTTGCTCAGAATTGAATAAGCAACAGACTTGGGGTTTGTCTTGTCAAAGTTAGTATCGTGTTCAGTGCTGAAATAGATTGCAGATTTACCACGGTCCATACGGGCAGAGGGAGCTGAATTAAGACCGAGCATATAGTAGTATTCCTCGTTTACAAGAGGAGTAATGTTATTTGCGCTCTGAGGAATATGTACGGACACAGGGGCTACAATCTCCTTCATCTCATCGTCGAGCATCATATTCTCGATTGTGTATGAACCGATAGGACAGTTGCCGCACCAAGCGCCGGTTGCCTCTTCAAACATCACACGGCGATGAGGCTTATGAGAGATACCTTTAACAAGACCACCCTCAACAATGTCAATCATACCCTCGCTCTTGAGAGTCACAGTGAAGTTGTTATCCTTGTCAGCCTCAACTGTACCGGTCAGAGTGAATTCCTTTGTTTCGCCGATTGAAAGAGAAGGAATCTCGGTTGTTGATTCTTCAGAAACACCGTCAACAAGCACAAGTGAAAGATCCTTAAGCTCTTTATCAGCTGTGTTGGTAACAGACACATTGATGTCGAAAGTCTCGCCACCGACAGAGTATTCCGGATAAGAGATGCTCATGCCGGCATCGTCAAGACGAATCACACGGATATTATCAAGTGCAAGGAGATGACGGTCTTTGTTAAGATTGGCGAAGTTGATATAGATTGTCTTTCCTACATAGTCGTCAAGATTGAACTCGTAGTGAGTGAAATCATCTTCAAATACAGCCGGATCTTTACCATCAGGCACATTAGTATAAACCTTGGTAGGCTCCTGAGGGAGATTGCCTTTTGCAATAGGAGTTTCTGTAATAAACAGCCAGAGGTCGCTAAGTATAGCTTCGCCTGCAAAGACTGTGCCTGACTGAGCGTCAAACTCCAGATTGAATCCTTTTGTGGGGATAGTGATAGGAATAGAGCCGAACCAGTCGTTACTCTGACCACCCTTCATATAGCATGAATGGGAAGCGATGAACTCGTTGGTGCTGGTTGAGACATCACGCAAATGCCACCAAGGCTGAGCCACACCGTCAGCGTCCATAAAGAGAGGGCCGACAGTCTGCATGGGAGGAAGGTTATCACATTCCAGAATGGTAGGGAAGCTTTCCTTATAGTCCACAAATGAACCATCAGCTGCTCTGTCGAAATTTACATCAAGCAACACAGTGTGAGCTGAAGCTACGAGTGTTCCACTCAAGAGGAGAGTTGAAAACAATATCTTCTTGTTCATGATTAAGAATTTACATTATATACCCAAACAATGCAGGGAGCATTGTCAGATTGATTCAGAATTAAGCCAATAATATTTAGATTATAAACCGATAAATAAGTTTAATAATCAACGTGAGTTTTTATGAAATTATTACTCACGTTGACATTATTTATCACTTCATAACAGTTTTTATAGTTTTTGTCATGTTGTCGGCATGAACCCTTACGAGCAGGATTCCGTTGGCAATATTAGTCTGAGCGGAACCAAAGCCGGAAGCGTCGAGACGGAATGAGCTGAGCTTCGAACCGGAAATATCGAAAATCTCAACAAAACCTTCGGGCATACCATTTACGCTTACCACACCATTGGAAGCCATAACATTCACATCGAAAGTCATTTCAGCTTCTGAAACGGAAGTGTCCCCATTAGGATCTTTCGGTTCCTCCGGTTTTTCTTCATTAAGACCCTTTGAGAGGAGATGGCTTGTTGCATTCTGCATCTCACCTGTCTCCATATCAAGGATATAAGCCACAATTGTGCAGTCCTTAAGTGAAGAAGCGTAGCCGGGACGTTCCAAAGGAATAGAGAAGGTCATCTTCTCACCCTTCTTGATTGAAGAGGGAAGAGAAGATTCGATACCGGCAAAATCAAACTCGGAAGTGAGAGTGACATGACGATAGAACATCATGTGAGCAGGTATTTTGCCCGACATATATTTAAACCGCTCGTGACGATTCATGGTGCAACCGTTAGTCTGGCGGAAGTCATCATCATTCTCAGGCATGTGGAAATCAGCCTGAAGAGAATAAGCGATGCGGTAACGGTCGGTTGAATTATCAAAATCCTTGGCAAACTCAGTCTCCACAGTCACAGAGCCATTCTCGTCATCTACATTCAACTCAGAAACGGCGATACGGGCAGGAGTCTCCTTATAAAGACCTTTGTCAAGCAGTGAAAGATTTGAGTAGGCAGTGTCACGCACGCGGTTAAGCATGAAATAAGGCACTGCATAGAATTTCAGATTAGCCCAGTAAGCATCGTTGGAGAGGATATCGCCGAAACCGCCGCTCGACACATGATTCTCCATCGTAATCAGCTGATTGCCGTAAGTGCGCTTCAGCTCCTCAACTAAGATTGTGCCTTCAGGGCAGTTCGTACACCACATTCCGGTGCATTTCTCAATCACCGGATAACGGGTGAAATAGCTTGAGAAAACTGTGCCTGAAAGAAGTTCTACATTCTTGCCGTCAACTTCAGCAGCAACAGTGTAATTACTTTTGTTATTGAGAGAAACAGGGAGTTTCAGGCTGAACTCCATGCTTTCGCCCGGCTTCAGGTTATCACCGACAGATTGAGAATCAATCACACTACCCTTCTCATCGAGAAGGACAATACGAGAGCCGGAAAGAGCCTTACCTGAGTTAAACAGAGTGCCGGTTACGGGAGCTGTTTCAACCTGACCCACAAAACGGGGTGTGGTGTCGAGAGCTGAAAGATTGACAGTGTCGGCAGGGCCGAAATAAATATCATCGACAGCCAGCATAAAGCCGTTTTCAGAATCACAAACGAAGGTAACAGTCACAGTCTTTCCGTTGTAATCTGAAAGAGAAACTGCGCGGTCAATCCAGAAATCCGACTCAGCTTCAGTGGCATAAATGGTTGTTTCCTGTCCGTCGACAGATAATATAACCTTATAAGATTCAGGAAAATCGGGATTATATGAGATGGCACGCCAGCGAAGCACATAATCATTACCCTCGACCTTAAGAGCAGGGAGGGTCATTCTGTTATCTTCCTTCAATCCGGCGTCAGAATGAGAAAGGCTTACAGCCGCATTTCCGTTAGTGCCGAGATTCAGAACCACCCAGGGTTTAAATGTAACCACACTACGGTAACAACTTTCGTGCAGTTCATTGGAATCTCCCTCCGACACAGTAATCTGCGAAGGGATGGAACCGCTGTCGAAATTAGCAGTAAACTTTTCAGCAGATGCTCCTGAAACTACAGTCAGAGGTAAAAAGAGAGCAAGAGCGGTTGAGAAAAAAGTATGACGCATAATGTGTCCTATTAAAAAATAAGTAAGAGAGATAAAAAAGATTATGAAGATGCCCGGAAGAAGCGGTTGCACCGTTTCCTCCGGGCATCAGCTATTTAGTCAAATTATTTTACAAGAACTTTCTGAGCTCCGTTAGCAGTAGAAACCACATAGAGACCGGGAGCGACATGGAAAGTAGTGCCGTTGCCTACAAGGCGACCGTTGATGTCGTAAAGAGCGGCAGATTCAACACCTGCAACGTCAACACGACCGGGAGTGAGAAGGATGTTAACATTTTCACCACCGTTTACGATTTCAAACACGCTGTCTTCACCACCACCGGGCTGATTGGGAAGATCAACAAGAGGTTCGTCAAGAACGATCACGAAGGGGAAGTAGTCATTCTCACCGATTGCAGGGTTGGGTACGGTGTGGATACCTGAAAGAGTCTGACCATCAGCAGAAATATGAGTAATACAGGGGTTATTCAAACCGCCGGGTGAGAAGTCAAACTCATCGCTGATAAGACCACCGTTACCTTCAACGTCAACAACACGACCACCGTTAGTGAACATATACTTCTGGTCAAGACCGGTTGAGAAGCCACCGATATTTGTGTAGTCATGCCATGCTTCGTCAGCTTCAGCCTTCATGTTGTAAACGCATGCGCCGTTTACGAGGCGACCTGTTCCGTAACCTTCTTTATCAGGCTCAGTAATCACGTCGAACGCGCGGGTGCGATGACCGTAGAAATTGCCCCACTCGTCAAGACCCTGGAAAGTACCGCTGAAGTACTCAGCTGTAGCACCATCATGGTAGCCGTCGATGTAGTATTCTTCGTAATAACCGTGGATTTGACCTTTATAATAGAAGGGTTCGAGTCTTGTGTCGAGTTCGTTGAAATAGATAAGCTCACCGTTTTCAACGATAGCAGGGATAGAAGAGCCGGCGGGCACCCAGAGAGTACCGCAGATGATTGTGCCATCTTCATTCATGTCCATGGGAATGAAACCCTGATGAGCAGGAAGCTGAAGTCTGTCGTATGCAGTCAGTTCATATTCACCCTCGCTGTTACGTTTCCAAAGACAGGGATAGTAACGACCTGCGATTTCAGATGTCTCATCCTTAAGGAACTGATAGCCGAAAAGGATTGAAGCATCGCTGTTACATCCTACAACCTCTACGGTGTTAAGTATTGCAGAGTGCATCGGAAGCACAGTCATCTCACCGTCCTCGATCACGATAGGACGAGAGTTCTGGTAGTCTGAATTTCTTACTATTGCTGTTCCGACAAAGATTTTGCCATCATTGCTCACACCTGAAATGTTCACACCTACAAGAGCGGGGTTGTTAACCTCGATAGGCTGCCAATCTTCAGGATTTGCCTTGCTCCAGAGATAAGACTTAGAGTTGTCACCATCGTTAACAACTACATACTCACCGTTCTTTGAAACCATTGTAGGAGTGGTAGTACCTGAGAAGATTTCAATGTCAGGGCAATAGAACGCGGTCTTTGCAGAGCTGACAAAAGAGCAGCATGTAAGAGCCAAAGCTCCAAGCGCAAGTAAATTTTTCTTCATAAGAATTTAAATTTAGTTAAGATTAATAAATGTTTTCACCTGTTAAATCCTAATGCCGTTGCGCTACATTAAGATCAACGCGCAAATGTAAGAATTATTTTTTTATCATCCAATAATTTCGCAGGAATTTTTCTTTCCACCTCGAAAATAATTCAAATTTGATGGTTGAATCCGCAAAAATGGTATAACAAACAGTAGTTTATATCAGTAAAACGACTTCAACAATTAATATCAGAAAGGCTTCAACCGCAGTGCAGTTGAAGCCTTTCTGATATTATAGACCTTATAGTCCGTATGAAGTCAATATCACTTCGGAAGTTTTGCGCGTTTTGAGTCAACAATCAGATAGATGATAAGGAGTGCGTAGGCAACGCATCCGAGAATCTGAGATGTTTCAAACGAAAGAGGATTGACATATTCAAATCCTGCAAAACGGGTGATGGCCGCGAAGACACCGAAGAGGGCACCGCCGGCAATAAGACCGGAAGCGAGGAGTGTTCCGCGGTCACGACGCGCATCATTAAGTTTTTTATCTTTAGAAGAGTTGCTGACAAAGTAAGCAACCGCACCACCCACAAGCATGGGAGTGTTGAGCTGCAAGGGGATGAACATGCCGAGACAGAAAGCGAGTGCCGGCACACCGAGCCAGTTAAGAATCAGCGCAAGAATAGCGCCCACCATATAAAGAATCCAGGGAGTTTCGCCACCCATCATGAGCGGTTCGATCACCTTAGCCATTGCATTCGCCTGGGGAGCTACGAGAGCATTCTCACCGGTGAAGCCATAAACCTGGTTGAGCACCATAATGACACCTCCGACAGTTGCAGCTGAAGCCAATGTGCCGAGGAATTTCCAAGTCTCCTGTTTTTTAGGAGTAGAGCCGAGCCAGTAACCGATCTTAAGGTCGGTCACAAATCCACCTGCCATTGAGAGTGCGGTGCAGACCACGCCACCGATAACCATTGAGGCAACGATGCCGCTTGTGCCGCTGAGTCCGATTCCGACAAAGATTGCAGATGCAATGATAAGGGTCATAAGCGTCATACCGCTCACAGGGTTAGAGCCGACAATAGCAATTGCGTTGGCTGCAACGGTTGTGAAGAGGAATGCGATAAGAGTTACTACAATCCATGCTACGGCTGCCTGCCAGAATGTGTGGATAACTCCAAACCAGAAGAAGAGAAGTGTGGCAACGAGAGCGATCACGATAAAGAAGACGATGTGCTTCATTGAAATATCAAGCTGCCAACGCACAGGTTTCTCAGCTGCTGAGTGACCGCCGAGTTCGCGTGCTGCAAGTCCGACTGCCTGACGGATAATAGGCCATGATTTGATAATGCCGATCACACCTGCCATTGCGATACCGCCGATACCGATCATGCGGGCATAATCCTTGAAAATCATGTCGGGTGCCATTGTCTGGAACATCTCATTGCCGTAAGTGCCAATCAAGGGAATCACAATCCACCACACAAAGATTGAGCCGGCGAAGATAACGAAAGCATACTTAAGTCCGACAATGTAGCCAAGTCCGAGAAGAGCGGCACCGGTGTTGCAGCTCAACACGAGCTTGGTCTTCTCCATAATGGTTGTGCCGAGAGATGAAGCGGTTGAAGTCACTGTCTCAGCCCACCATCCGAAGGTTGCCACGATATAGTCGTAGATACCACCGATGAGAGATGCGGCAATAAGAGTTTTTGCCTGTGAGCCGGAATCCTTGGCAGAGGCCTGGCTTGAGATAAGCACCTGTGTTGTCGCAGTTGCTTCCGGGAAAGGGTATTTGCCGTGCATATCCTTCACGAAGTAACGACGGAACGGAATGAAGAACAGGATTCCGAGGATACCTCCAAGTAGTGAAGAAAGGAAAATCTGGTAGAAGTTTACCATGATGTCGGGGTAAGTGCCCTGAAGGATGAAGAGAGCAGGCAAGGTGAAGATTGCACCGGCAACAATCACACCTGAGCAGGCACCGATTGACTGGATGATTACGTTCTGACCGAGCGCATTCTTCTTGCCGAGTGCATTTGAGAGTCCGACAGCGATAATCGCAATAGGGATTGCCGCCTCGAAGACCTGACCGACCTTCAGACCGAGATAAGCGGCAGCGGCACTGAAGACGATTGCCATAATAAGACCGGTTATGACCGAATAAGGAGTGACCTCCTGCTGGTCGTGGGCCGGATGAAGGACAGGCTGATACTCTTCGTCAGCCGCCAATTCTCTGAAGGCATTCTCCGGCAAGCCGGTTCCTGTCGTCAGATTTTCATCTGTTTCTTTCATAATGATGCGTATGGTTAGTAATTAATTTTTTCAAGAACGATTTATTCAGGTTGCGAATTTAATAAAAATTTATCAATACGGGAAATAACACTGAAAGGAATGTCCGGCACAAATTCATAGAAGTTCCATCTCTGCCCGTCGGCAACCTTGACAAATGATGTCGGACGAGGAGGACGGAGCGTGTCCGGAGTCTCCTCACCCGTCAGCCGGTTTCGCATCGTGACAACAATTTCCGGATTCTCCACAGAAGTGATGATTACATAATGTCCGGGAGCTGTGTGTATGACACGCTCGCGCAGCGCACCGTAAGGAATCTTACCTTTTGCCGGATCAGGACGCACTGCCTCAGGCATAATACGGAGCACTTTTCCTCCGGGATAAGTGTGGAGAAAAAGCTTCATTATAGAATGGCGCACATCATTGTCAAACTGCCCGGTTATATCTTCATATAGATGAAACTCCCGTGAGAAAGTGTTGTCGGAGACACGCCGGCGTGTGACATAGACATTCCCGTTTGACGATTGCAGATATTCCCGCTCAATCTGTTTGAACTTCTCCCCTATTCTGACGGCACACACCGTCTGAACAGCATATAAAGAAAGAGCCGCCAGGACGAGAAAAAGCAATGGAATACGGGAGAATGTGTGACGCGGAAGAATCCTGACAAGCATTATTATCGACAGAAGTTCAACACCGAAAAGCTGGCGGTTTGACTTAATCCCTATCATAAAATTGAAAAGGAGCAAAACAACGATTCCGGTCAGACACGGGGCATTACTTCTGATAATGGAGCGGAAGTCCATGCGTTTTCTCACAATGACAATAATCGCCACCAAAAGCATCAGATAAAACGCACGCAACGCAACGCAGCCATATAACAAAGAGTCAAGAAAACCGATCGGCTCGGCCGTCTCCGCCCTGTTGAGTGTAGAGGGAGCAAGGCAGTCAATCGCTGTGCCGACTATAAAAAATGCAACCGGCAGGAGTTTGCGGGAAGTCATTATCTCTTTCAACGACACCTTATTGGTCAGGACAGGGGAAATGAGCGAAACCGGCAAAACGGCACACATCCCCACCGACAACGCCTCTTGTCCGTTTCCGGCAAGCAATCCGAGCAGGCATAGAAATATTATTCCGACGGGGGAATGAAACTTTCGGGAGTCATATAACCTCCACCACAACATTGTGAGGGTGAACATCCAGACATAGCCGATTTGAGTTGTCGGCATCATCTTGGTGACAAACGAAAGCATGGCGACCGCAGTTATTGTGAGTGCCGTATTGAAACCGTAAGTCGACTGATTCAACGAGCAGACCCCGATGAGTCTGAGAAAAAGGAACCAGACGATACCGTTGCAGAGGGCAAACGGAATCTTCCCCCAGACACCGCAGAAGAGCTGCACTAAAGAATGAGCCACAATCCTCCCGTTGACAAACCTGTAATGGTTCCATTGGGATTGAAAAAAATCAGAGGGGGTGTTGATGAAACCGTTGCTGTCCCATATCGCGGTCTTAATGCGGAACATATAATCAATGTCGTCACCCAGCCAACAGACAGTCAGCGAGATGACGACAACGATAAGAGAGGCAACCAACGGGGGCAGGTTACCTATGATATTAAATTTCTTCAGCCATGGCTCACAATCCATTGTGACTGATAAGCCATTCGGCAATCTGAACGGCATTGAGAGCGGCGCCCTTCTTGATTTGGTCACCGACAACCCAGAATGACAATCCACGGTCGTCGGCAATATCCTTTCTCAATCTGCCGACATAGACCGGGTCTTCGCCGGTGACATGCAGCGGCATAGGGTATTCCCCTTTAGCGGGATTGTCGACCACCACAAGTCCTTCAGCTTCTTCAAAAGCTTTTCTGACACGGTCGACATCAAGAGGAGTTTCGGTTTCAACCCAGATTGCTTCGCTGTGGGCACGCAACACGGGGACACGCACACAAGTGGCAGAAACAGAGATTTCGTCGCTGTGCATAATCTTGCGTGTCTCGTTAAACATCTTCATTTCCTCTTTCGTGTAATCATTGTCGAGGAAGACGTCGACCTGCGGAATGAGGTTATAAGCCAATTGATGAGCGAATTTCTTGACAGTCGGGGTCTCCCCTCTTTCAATTTCGCCATACTGATTGCGAAGTTCATCCATTGCAGCCGCACCGGCACCGCTCGAAGCCTGATAAGTCGCCACACGCACACGTCGAATCGGTGAGAGGCGATGAATCGGCGCGAGCGCGACAACCATCTGAATGGTCGTGCAGTTGGGATTGCCGATAATATTGCGCGGACGATTGAGCGCGTCTTCACCATTGACCTCCGGAACAACCAAAGGAACATCCGAATCCATTCGGAAAGCCGATGAATTGTCAATCATGACCGCACCGTGGCGGGTGATGACATCGGCATACTCTTTTGAAGTCGAGGCTCCGGCAGATGTGAAGGCAATGTCAACTCCGGAAAAATCGGAGTCATGACTCAGCCGTTCGATAGTAATTTCCTTGCCACGGAAGGAGCGTGTCTGACCTGCACTTCTTTCCGAACCGAAAAGGCGCAGGTTATCAATCGGGAAGTCGCGTTCTTCGAGCACCCGAAGAAACTCTTGCCCGACAGCACCACTGGCTCCGACAATTGCAACATTCATAAATACTTCCCTTTCCTTGATTTACGAATTACTGTTTGCCGGAAGTGGCAACACTGCGGTTAATTTTCTTCACAAGTCCCTGAAGCACGTTGCCCGGCCCCAGCTCGATAAACTCATCGGCACCGTCGGCAATCATGGCTTCGGCATCCTGTGTCCAGCGCACGGGAGCGGTGAGCTGTTTGATAAGGTTATTCTTGATTTCCTCAGGGTCAGTGTGAGGCTTAGCGTCTACATTCTGATAAACGGGGCAGACGGGAGTCTTGAACTCAGCAACTGCGATTGCCTCTGCAAGTTCCTCCTGTGCGGGCATCATAAGAGGTGAATGGAACGCGCCGCCAACCTTAAGTTTCAAAGCTCTCTTAGCACCGGCAGCAAGAAGTTTCTCGCAAGCAGCGTCAATACCTTCGACTGTGCCGGAAATAACAACCTGACCGGGGCAGTTATAGTTTGCGGGAGCAACAACATTCTCTTCAGTTGAAACTTCCTTGCAAATTTCCTCTACCTTCTCGTCGGGAAGACCGAGCACGGCAGCCATAGTCGACGGACGGGCTTCACAAGCCTTCTGCATGGCGTGAGCGCGAGCTGAAACCAGTTTCAGACCCTCCTCAAAGCTGAGAGCACCGGCAGCGACAAGAGCGGAAAACTCACCTAAGCTGTGGCCGGCAACCATGTCGGGACGGAACTCGTCGCCGAGCGACTTGGCAAGAAGAACGCTGTGAAGGAAGATGGCAGGCTGTGTAACCTTTGTCTGCTTCAAATCATCTTCAGTGCCTTCAAACATCAAATCGGTGATTCTGAAACCGAGAATTTCGTTAGCCTTCTCAAAAAGCGCGCGTGCTTCTTCGTTATTCTCATAGAGGTCTTTGCCCATTCCAACAAACTGAGCACCCTGACCGGGGAAAACGTATGCTTTCATATATTTTTATATTCTTACTTTAAGTGAGCGACAAAGTTATAAAATTCACTCCAATTACGCAAACATCACCCTTTTCTCAAATCTCCGGAAACGGACAGTTGATGAGATATACCCTCTCCGAGGCGCGTGTCAATGCGGTGTAGAACCAGCGGTAGAAGTCTTCAGTGAGATTTTCAATGTCAAGACCACTCATGTCGATGTAGACATCCTTCCATTCACCGCCCTGCGCTTTATGGCATGTTACACAATAAGCATATTTGGCATGAATGGCATTGTAATATGGATCCTTGCGTGCCTGCATAACCTTCTCGCTGAACGCTCCCGGATAGTGATTCATTACAATCCCCTCGAAACGTTTCATCTCTTCAGCGGGAATTGTCGGGCCCTCGGCTGCGAGACTCCTAAGCATGAGTTTGACCGACATGACCGAGCCGTCGGCAGGAAAGGTGAGTTCGACATCGGTGAAATATCTGCCGTAGGCCTTCTCAGTACGCCCGACATGATTGATCACTGCAATATCGCCGTTGGCTACAAACGTTTTCAGCTTGTTAATCTTGCTCCAGTAGTAATCATTTCGGGCAATTACGAGGCGGTCGCCACACTGAAGAGGCTCCTCGGCATACATTATCAATTGCCTGATTGTCTGATTATATCTGTTTGCGCGGCTGTTGCTCCGGGTTATGACGACAGTCTCCTCCACCCCTTTTGTTGCCCACGAGGTCGAGAGGCAATCCTCCAGATCGGCCGACGAGATGAGGTGGATATCATTGAAAATTGATGTGCGCAAGTCGGGGAATGGCCCGTTGTAATGCTGTTTCATCAGCGTGCGCACCATAGTGGCGTTATGAGTGATTCCACTGCCGATTTCCTGGCGTAGAATCGTATCGAGGGAATTGGTGAACGGTTCGAGACCGAGACGCTTCAACACGTCAAGATTCATGGCGGGAGCAGATTGCTCACCGACGGGAGGGAGCTGAGCATCGTCGCCGACAAGAATCATGCGGCAGTTATGACCCGAATATATATGTCTGACAAGATGCGCCAACAGGGAGTTGGAACCTCTCCCGGCAATCATCGAAGCCTCATCGACAATGAAGACAGTGTTGCTGTCGCGGTTAGGGGAGAGAGTGTAAGCCCCATCCGGGCGCGTCGGGTCAGGGTGATAAAGGCGGCGATGAATGGTCGAAGAGGAATCATGAGCCTTATTGCCGGCAATCTTGGCGGCACGACCGGTCGGAGCGAGCAGGATGGTCTTAATCTTAAAGGAATGGAGAGCCTTGACAAGAGCAGCTATGACGGTTGTCTTTCCCGTGCCGGCATAACCGTTCAGAAGAAAGACACCATTGTCGGGAGCCTCGCAAATGTAAACCGACAAATCTTCAATCACTTCCTGTTGCTCACCGGCGGGAGGGAACGGCAAGGATGCGATAGTTTTTTCAGTGAGTTCGCTTGACGTGATATGGCTCATAATGCAAAGTTAATCCTTTTTTCGGAGTTTCCACATCGGAAGAGGATTACAATGAACAAAATATCGATTTTTTTTGTTAACTTTGCAGTTCTAATTTCTGAATATACACACAATAAACATAAAGATTAACAAAGAATCTTAATCTAAAAGATAAAGACATGAAAATCGAAAAAATCATCGGACGCGAAGTGCTTGACTCTCGCGGTAACCCCACAGTAGAAGTCGACGTAATCCTTGAAAGCGGTGTTATGGGCCGTGCAGCTGTTCCCTCAGGAGCATCAACAGGTGTTAATGAAGCTCTTGAGCTTCGTGACGGCGACAAAACCCGCTACATGGGTAAGGGTGTTATGAAGGCTGTTGCAAATGTAAACGGACCTATTGCCGATGCCCTCAGAGGTCACTCAGCCCTCGACCAGGTGGGTGTTGACCAGATCATGATTGATCTTGACGGAACCGAAACCAAGTCTAACCTTGGTGCAAACGCAATTCTTGGTGTTTCGCTTGCAGTTGCAAAAGCAGCGGCAAACTACCTTGACATGCCCCTTTACAAATATATCGGTGGAGCAAACACTTACGTTCTTCCCGTGCCGATGATGAACATCATCAATGGCGGCGCACACTCAGACGCCCCCATCTGCTTCCAGGAATTCATGATTCGCCCTGTCGGCGCATGCTGCTTCAAGGAAGGTATCCGCATGGGCACTGAAGTGTTCCACGCTCTTAAGGGTGTGCTTAAAGCACGCGGTCTTTCAACAGCTGTCGGCGACGAAGGTGGCTTTGCTCCCGCACTCGACGGCACAGAAGACGCACTTAACGTCATCATCGAAGCTATCAAGGCAGCAGGCTACGAGCCCGGAAAAGATGTTACCATCGGTCTTGACTGCGCATCTTCAGAGTTCTACAAAGATGGTCTTTACGACTACACCTGGAAACAGGCTGACGGCAAGAAACTCACCAGCGAAGAGCAGGCTAAGTATCTTGAAAAACTTATCACTGAATACCCCATCGACTCTATCGAAGACGGTATGGCAGAAAACGACTGGGCAGGCTGGAAAATCCTTACCGACCTTATCGGCAACCGCTGTCAGCTTGTAGGCGACGACCTTTTCGTAACCAACGTTAAATATCTTGAAAGAGGTATCGCTGAAGGTTGCGCCAACTCTATCCTTGTAAAGGTTAACCAGATCGGCACATTGACCGAAACTCTTCGTGCTGTTGAAATGGCACAGCGCAACCGCTACACTGCTGTCATCTCTCACCGCTCAGGCGAGACTGAAGACGCAACTATCGCTGACATCGCTGTGGCTACCAACGCAGGTCAGATCAAGACCGGTTCTGCAAGCCGCTCTGACCGTATGGCTAAATACAACCAGCTCCTCCGCATCCAGGAAGAACTCGGCAATGAAGCACAGTACGGCTACAAACTTATTGCACGCAAATAATCTTTTGCACGCAAGCAATCATAAGATTGCATAAACACATTTTGGCTGCTCCGGAGTGATACAATCACTCCGGAGCAGTTTTTTTATTAATACTTCTTAACTCATAACTATGCCCTATAACCTATTAATACTTCATCACTCATAACTATGCCCTAATACTTAATTAGATTCTTGCATACGTCAAGGAAATAATGTAAATTTGCCAGAAATTAGAGGTTACACCTCATATTCACCATGTCAATTCTGGCAAAATGACAGATTTTACCCCTACCCCCACCCTTGCAGTGTGGTTTGATCTTGACGACACACTTGCCTACGAACTCGACTTCTGCAAGTCAGGTTTCAGAGCTGTAGCCAAAGGAATTTCAGATGAAACGGCTCCCTACTGCTCGGCGGAAGACATAGAACTCGTGATGAGCAGCGCAGCCGAAATGAAAATGAATCATTACGACGCCCTGCAAGGTCTTTTGGAATGTTCATTTCCGGAGAATAGCGATGGGCTTATCTCCAAACTGATTGCGAAAAGCGTACAGATATGTCGCAATCATCTTCCCGATGACGGTTACAGACTGAAAGAGGGAGTAACGGAGGCACTGAAAACACTTACCGACAACAAAGTGACAATCGGAATCATTACCGACGGACGAAGTGTGACGCAAAGGAATAAATTACACGCATTAGGATTGGATTCCATTATCGACCCTAAACGCATTTTGATTTCCGAGGAGATTGGTTCCGGAAAAGAGGATGAGCAGATTTTCAGAATCGCAGAGTCACTTTCCGGTGGAGAATCAGTCAGCAACGTTTATATTGCCGACAATCCCTCGAAAGATTTCTATCATCCTAACAGACTTGACTGGACAACAATCATGATAGCTCCCGACCGACGAAACATCCATTTCCCCTACCCCTCTGTCGATGCGGCCTACGAAGCCCACCGGAAATGCAACAACGTGGCCGAAGCCATCACCGACCTAATACTTCATAACTCATAACTATTACTTAATACCTCCTCACTCCCCTCTCCTCACTTCATAACTCATAACTCATACTTAATACTTAAAATAAGTGGATACCAACAAACGCCCCAAGATACTGATGATATATACAGGCGGCACAATCGGAATGATTGAAAATCCCGACACACGCGCGCTTGAACCGTTTGACTTCGACCATCTTATCGACAATGTTCCCAAAATCAAGATGCTTGATTTCGACATCGACAACTTCCAGTTTGAAGACCCTATCGATTCGTCGGCAATGAACCCGGAACATTGGGGAGAAATAGCTAAGGTGATTGAAGATAACTATGAGAAGTATGACGGTTTTGTCGTGCTACACGGCACAGACACCATGGCATACACCGCCTCGGCATTGAGTTTCATGCTTGAGGGACTCGACAAGCCGGTCATCATAACCGGATCGCAACTACCAATCGGCGAAGTGAGAACAGACGGTGAGGAAAATCTCATAACCGCTCTTCAGATAGCAGCCGAACGTGATGAGCACGGACAGGCGGTTGTGCGCGAAGTAGCCATTCTCTTCCAGAATTTCCTTCTTCGCGGAAACAGAAGCACCAAGTTCAGCGCAGGGAATTTCGACGCATTCCGCTCAAATAATTTTCCGCCCCTCGCAACCATCGGACTCGACATTCAATATGACACGGATGCACTTCTGACATGCAGCCGACAGGTACCCCTGAGCGTGCATTACAATATGTGTTCCGATGTGTTATATCTTGACCTCTTCCCCGGCATACAGCAGGATATTCTTAGTCATATTCTGAACGCACCTAATCTGAAGGGGGTTGTCATGAAGTCGTTTGGCGCGGGAAACGGCCCTAACCAGTCATGGTTTCTTGAGGAGATAAAGAAGGCAGTGGAGCGCGGTCTGGTGATTGTCAACATCACACAGTGCAGCAACGGCATGGTGCTTCCCAACAGATACCTCACCGGACTCGAATTGTCGAAGGCAGGGGTTGTGCCGGGTCATGATCTGACCTCCGAGGCAGCAATTACCAAGATGATGTATCTCTTCGGCAAAGGGTATGACACCGCACAGGTTAAGAAACGTATGGAGGAATCTCTTTGCGGTGAACTGTCAGTGTGACATTCCGAACAGATAGACTTCACGATATAGCTAATATAAACGAGGTGTGTCAACTGAAAATTGACACACCTCGTCTTTATCTATCTCCACTTCAACTGCTTCTCACAGTTGAAGTGGATCTTATTATTTCAGGATTACATATCCATGCCGTCGCCGTAGCCTGAGCCGTCCATCGGTTCGTCGCCACCGTCACGACGCTGATTCTTAGCCTTCATATTGCCGAAGCTATATTTGACGGTCAGCTGCAAGGTGCGACCTCCACGCCAGCGTTCGGAAAATTGTGTATAGTTCGGGCCGTCAATGGTGCTCTTGAAATGGCGGGAGTTGAAGATGTCGCGGCAGTTAAGAGAGAAGCTCCAGTCGCCAAGATTCTTGCGTATGCCGGCGTCGACACTCCAGCCACCCTGACGCGAGCCTTGGGCAGTGAGCATTTTAGAGGCATATCGACCGGTTGCCTGAAACGACATCTGCCAGGGGAGACGCACGGAAGCCATACATCTGATATCCCACGCAAACGAGTTGCGGGCGTCGCCGGAGATGGGATAATAGTCGTTATCACCCTTGAACATCATGCTCCATGCCGAGATATGGTTGTTATAGAGGTTAAGAGTGGTAGTCAGGTCGAGGATGCGGAAAAGATTGTTTTTGGCAACGATTTCCACACCGAGGTTTGTTTCCTTCGACACGTTTGCCCAAGTGGTGTAAAGCACATTGTCTGCCATATAGCTGATGCGGTTCATCGTGTTGTCGGCCGTGCGCAGATAACCTGACACACTAATCATGTGAGAGGTCCATGACTTGATGTAGTTCAGCTCAAAAGCATTGGAATACTGCGGTTCAAGTTCGGGATTACCGTAAGAGATGTTTGTCGGGTCCTGAATGTCGCGGAAAGAGTTGAGCATTCCGCCCCACGGACGACGTATTCTGCGGGTATAGTTGATCTGCAACTCGTTGTCCATCGGCAATGAGTAAGAGAGGAACACCGAGGGGAAAAGTGAGAAGAAGTTTTTGTTGTATTGCGGCACATCGGCTTTTGATTCTCCCCATTCGAGCGAGCGAGTGTAAACCTGCCATGCCTCACCGCGCAGACCTGCTGAATATGAGAAGTTCTTAACATTACCTCCAAGGGTGAAATAAAGCGCAGATATGTTATTTGTGTAGAGGAAGCGATTATATAGATCAGGGTTATTGACCGCCGATTCCTGAGATGTGCCTTCAAGAGTAATCACCGGGGTGTTCTCATGGCTGTAATTACCGTCGAAACCGGCTTCAAGTTTCAACCAGGAGAAGAAATGCTGCGTATAGTCAACCTTCGCCTCTATCGAGTTGAGGTTAATGGTAGTGCGCTGCATACGATACAAATCGGTGAGCTGATCTTCGACCGGCATGACACCTTCTTCATATCCGAAGTTTTCATAATATTCATTGTTCATCGGACCACCCCAATGGTTGTAACCTATCGACACATCGAGAGTGTGGTTTTTGCTCCACTCATGTTTGTAAGCCAACTCGGCATGCGCACCGCGGTTGTCAGACTTGTTGTAGCGTCGTTGCAAGTCGCTGTTCCACTGGTTGAGGAGGTTTGAGGTGTAATCGGTTATTGATGATCCCCAACGATGACCGAACATACCGTAGGCTGAGGCACTGAGCGCGTCATTGTCGGTGATATGCCAGGTTGTTCCGGCGCGCAGGAAGATAGTGTTGCCGTGACTTTTCTGCTTCCCTTCCGAGATGAGCCACGCCGGGAGATCGTCAAATCCGAGGAAATCCTGCTGATAGTAACGTTCAGACCTGGAGCCGCCGGCAGTGTTGTGTCTCATACGCCACCCTATGCTTGCGTATGATTCCACCTTAGAGCTGTTGTAGTTAAAATTAAAACCGGCGTTTGCGCCTCCGCGGGAGTTAGCACCAATTTCGGCACTTCCGAAATAACCTGCCTTACGGTCTTTCTTAAGAATAATATTGATAATGCCTGATGTTCCTTCGGGGCTGTATTTAGCCGAAGGGTTTGTAATCACCTCGATACTCTCTATCGACTCGGCAGGGATCTGCTCAAGAATCTGCGCACGATTATCGGCTGTAAGACCTGACTCTCTACCGTTAATCCAGATTGTAACGGATGAGTCGCCACGCAATGAAACCTCACCGTCCTGGTCAACCTCTACGGAGGGGATTGATTCAAGCAGTTCGCTTGCCGACTGACCGGCAGCCATCACATTGGCATCTACCTGAAAGACTTTCTTGTCGAGCTCGAAGCGCATCTGCGATCTGACACCCTCAACGGTCACTTCCTGCAGCAATTTGACATCGTCGGCAAGACGGAAGAGTCCGAGATTGACGTCTCCTCCGCTCACAGTCACCGGGCGCTCCTGATCGACAGAGCCTATATTGGTGATTTTGACAAGATATTTTCCGTCGGCCACTTTATCAAGCGAGAAGACACCCTTATCGTCGGTTGTGGTTCCGACAGGAAGAGGTTTACCGCTGACAGCATCAAAGAGCTGGACATTTACAAAATCCATTGGTAGTCCGGTCTGCTTGTTGACCACAGTGCCGGTGATATTGCCGTCGGCGAAAGCGGAGAGTGCCAATGCCGACATAATCAAAGTCGAAATATAATGTTTTTTCATCTGAAAACTTAACTAACTAAGATTAAGACAACGTTATCTCTGAAAAGTTTAGCGACGGAAGGATAAAAATTTAAGACCTTCAGCAACGAGGTCTTAAATCCGGTTTCTGAAGGTCTTAAAGTTCGATTCTTGCAGGTTGCGACTCACGGTTCATACGGTCGAGAGAGGTGACAACAAATGTGTGACCTTTCAATTCATGAGCCGATGAGGAATCGCCTACAAGGACTTTCGTCATGGGTGTCACAGCTATAATAGCCGCAGAATCCTCGATATCTATATCTTCGCCGGGAAGAAATTCATAGACGACATATTTCACAGCGTCGGTCTCGGAATGTTTCACACCTTTTTCGGGAGCTTTCCATGAGATGAAAATCCCTTTATCGTCGCTAAGCTTTCTGAGGTCGCTGACCTGCTGCGGATGTTTCGACAGATTGCCGTAGGCAGGGGCAAGCGCGAGTGTGCTCTGATACTTATTTGTGAGTGAGTCGGCAACTCCTTTATAGTTGCCGGTGAGCCAATATCCATGCCACCACACATTACCCTTTACGTTGGGCAACTGTCGTGAGAGCTTTACTTTCGTATCGAGTTCATTCTTATCCTTATTTCCGGGGTCGGGCGTATTCATTGTGCGTTGAATATCCTGACCTATATATATGTCTACTCCGTTTGCATTGTCGTTCCACCATTTGGCAAGGTGACGGCTCGGAGCGGCTTTCATATCGAGAGTCCAGTAAAGCTGTGGAGCCATGTAATCAATCCAGCCGTTCTTAGCCCAAAGCAGGACGTCGGCATAAAGGTCATCATAGTTCTGAAGTCCGGAGCTGTTGCTGCCACGAGGGTCTGACGATTTATTTCGCCAGATGCCGAAGGGAGACACCCCGAAACGAACCCACGGTTTGCGGGTTTTGATTGTCTTGTGAAGTTGTTCGATCAGCAAATCGACATTGTGGCGACGCCAATCGTTGCGGAGCATCCCTTTTCCAAACTTGGCATAGCTCGCATTGTCGCCGTCAAACTTCATGCCTGAGGCTGGATACGGATAGAAGTAATCGTCGATATGAATAGCGTCGACATCGTAACGACTGACAATATCGTCGACAACCTCACATATAGCGTCGCGGTTTTCCTGATAAGCAGGGTCGAACAGAATCTGACCGTTGAAGCGCACGAAACGGTGAGGCTCTTTGTTTGAGACATGATTAATCGGCAATACCTCCTTTGCGGTCGAGGTGACGCGGTAAGGGTTCAGCCAAGCGTGAAACTCCATACCTCTTTTATGAGCTTCTTCGAGAGTGAATTGCATCGGGTCCCAATCTGTCTGAGGAGCTTTTCCGCGTTTACCGGTGAGCCAATATGACCAGGGTTCAAGCTCTGATTTATACACAGCGTCGGCCGTTGGACGCACCTGAAAGATAACAGCGTTACAACCTGCGCTCTGCAGTTTGTCGAGCTGTCCGATAATATAGTCCTTTACAGCTTTGGTTGACTTCTGCTGAAGATTCATATATTGAGATTGACCGATAACATGCAGCCATGCTCCCCGAAATTCACGTTTTGGATTGGCAAGTGATGTGCCGGGTGAGAACATCGCTGAAGCAACAAGCAATACACCTGCGAGAATCTTACGAATCATATCTATAAGTAAGTATATGTAACACAAATTAAATAATACATCACGGGATGTAAAAATGAAAAAAACCTGCCGACATTATCATGTGACAGGTTAACATTCTCAGTGCGCACGAAGGGACTCGAACCCCCACGTCGTTAGACACTAGATCCTAAGTCTAGCGCGGCTACCAATTACGCCACGTGCGCCTTTTGACACTGCAAAATTAGGTATTTTTTTTTAACCCACAAAATATTTTTTCGATTTTTTTTAATTCTATTTTATCGGTAAGCAACTATGCCGTAATTTCAACTTACGCAAACATTCTAAATAACAATTCTTTAAGCGCAATAAAAAAAAGAGAGTCCGACCTCCATATTTCAGGAAGCCGGACTCTTACCAAAAATGAGAGATTTATTATTTCACAAGAATCTTTGATGATTTACCATCCTTGACAACTACATAGATTCCGGGAGCGAGTGTTTTTTCGTTAACACGCACACCATCCATTGTGAAGAACTCAGCGTTGCCACCGAACTCTGCTGAAATTTCTTCAACCGACACTGTTTCGAAGGTGTAAAGAGCAGTAGCCATTTCACTCACACTTTCATATTCGCTGTCGGTGCTGTTGATTGACCATGCACGCACCTCATAGCTCTTACCCTCCTCACTTGAGAGAGTGATGGTGGCAACATTTGTCTTGGCTGTCACACTGGGGCTGTAAGCATCAAGATTGTCATTGTTGATAACCATGTATTGCACCACAGAACCCTCAGGCGAAGTGATTGTCACCTCACCATCAGTGCCGGTGAACTTGTTTCCGCTCTCCGGAGAGAAAGTCGGCACATCGAGAGTTTTCTTAGGCACAGACATGTAGAATGTCGCAAACACTCTGTCGCTGTCACTCCTACCCTCGCCGTATGAATAAACAGTAAGGTAAGAAGTGCCTTCAAGCTTAAATGTAAAGCTGTTTTCGTCGGTTTTGATAAAATCGAAGCCGGCGTATGCCGCATTGTCAGCAGGGAGGAAACCTCCGCCTCCGCCTGTTGAAACATCCATAATATATGCCACGTATGCACCTTCGGGAGCAGTAATGGTGATTTCTGTACCTTCGGGATATGAGCCATAGTTTTCAACAGAATAGGTAGGAGCAGCCCATTTGCTGTTATCTTCCACAGTGTAGATTGCTGAAACAACCTCACTCTCGGTGCCGTTGTCACCAATTGTCTTAGCTTCGAGTGTGCCGCTTTCAAAAAGAGTGTAATTGAAAGTGGAGGCACCTGTATCAATCCAATCAGCAGCTGCAAAAGGTGAGGGTGTGCTCTTGTCAGACACAAAACGATAAGCCACAATGCCATCTTCGGGAGCGGTTATTTCCACAATGGTATTGGGTCGGTATGTGCCGGATTCAAGAGAGATAACGGGAGCTGCATACTGCCCCTCGGCTGCATAGACCGCAGACGAATCAACAGACATGTCGGCAGCAGAAACATTCACAAAAGGAACGAATCCGAATAGACAAGCCAAAGCAAGTAATTTTTTATTCATAAACCTAAAGTTTTTTTTAAATTCAATCATTTTGATTTACTACTCGCAAAGTTAAAAAAATAAATTCTAATATACAACAATGATTCTCATGCTCAATAAGACACCGTTCCAAACTGAGGTTCAGTCATCAATAGAAACATCTGTTATCAGCACTTCATCTGAATTTTTTGACTAACTTTGCAGAAATTTAAACTTAAATCTTCACAAACCAATGAACAACGATTCAATCCGTTCATCTGCCATGCACTATGGATTTGTGATTGTGGCATGTTGCTGCCTCATGATGGGGGTCAACATCGGAATCACATTCAGTTGTGCCGGCATCTTCTATAAACCGGTCAGCCAGTCGCTCGGAGTGACTGTCGGAGAATTTGGCATTTACATGTCGTTAATGTATATAGCGTCGTCGCTCCTTCTTCCGTTCGCGGGGAAGTGGATTGAGAAATACAGTGCGCGTAAACTTCTGACCGGGAGTTCAATTCTCATGGGATTGACACTGATTGGGATGGGATTATGCTCTGCGGTGTGGGAGTTCTGGATTGCCGGAATACTTCTCGGATTCAGTGTTGCTTTTCTTTTATATTTGGGATTTCCGACACTTGTTAACCGTTGGTTTGTGGCAAAAGTGGGATTGATGATGGGTTTGTGTTCAGCCGCTTCCGGTATTGGCGGTATGATTTTCAACCCGATAGGTGGAGCTGTCATCAATTCCTTCGGCTGGCGTTGGGCCTACACCGGGTTCGGACTTTTCATTCTTCTCATCGAGACTCCCGTCTTATATCTTCTGTTGCGGGATTACCCGGCTGACAAAGGGTTACTCCCCTACGGCTCGACAACCACGAAGAAAGATGACGGCGTGAAAGCTGCCGATGTCTCCGGCATGGAATATTCGGAAGCTATCAAGACACCGGTGTTCTATGCCATAATGCTTTTTGCCTTCCTCATGATGGCAATGTCGACACTCAATCTTTTTATTCCGGGATATGTGCAGAGCGTCGGTTTCTCGCTTGAGAACGCTGCCTACGCGGCATCGGCTGCGATGGGAGGTGTCACAATCGGCAAGCTTGTGCTCGGACACATCAACGACCGCGGATGTCTGGCAGGAGTAATGGTAACGACCATTGCCGGAGCCGCCGGATTGCTCAGTCTGATTGTTGGAGGTCATTCTCTATTGCTCCTTCTTCTCGGAGCATTTATGTTCGGATGGGCATACGCCGGAGTGACAGTGCAGACAGCCATGCTGACAAGAACCGTGTTTGGAAACCGGGCTTACGCACGCATCAATGCCATAGTCTCTATTGCTTTGGCAGCCGGAGGCGCAATTGCATCCGGAGGATGGGGGTTCATTGTCGACCGAACTTCTTTCCACACGATTTTCTATATCGGTGTGGCAATGCTCGCTGTTTGTCTTGCAATCGGCTTTGTCGCACTTAAAAGAAAATCTTAAAGATTCTTTTTACTTCATTTTGGAGTTGCAAGGATTTGAATTAATTTTGCATCATAAAAACATTCTCACCTGAAAAAAAAGGAGAATGAATTAGATATATTAACCTGAAATCATCCACGATTATCTGATGAAAAAACATCTTACAGCTCTCTCGGCAGGTCTGCTCGTAGCGTCGGCAGCCTTTTCACAGGAGACTGACATTGTCAGCGTCGGCATTGATGCCCGCGTTGATTTCCAACATGAAAGTATTGACGGACACACCGACAACAGCAATTCCGGGTTTGAAGGAAAATATCTTATGCTTCGTGTCGACGGTGAAATAATTCCGGGTCTGACCTATTCATGGCGTCAACGGTTCAACAAGGCCACTTTCGATTCAAACTTTTTCGATTCGACAGACTGGTTATATCTTGACTATGCAATCGACAGATGGCATTTCCAGGCCGGTAAAGAGATTGTGATGATTGGCGGCTATGAGTATGACCGCAATCCGAAGGACCTTTATTCATGCTCTGTCTTCCTTAACAACATTCCGTGTTATGACATGGGTGTTTCGGCAGGGTTTGACGTCACCTCCAACGACCGTCTGTCATTTCAGGTGACACAGAGTCCGTTTTTCACCCGCGAAAACCGCAACATGTACAGCTACAATCTGATGTGGTCAGGACATCATGGCATCTATGAGTCGCTCTTCTCTGCCAACATGATTGAATATGCCAAGGGTCGCTACATCAACTATATCGCATTGGGCAACAAGTTCTCATTCGATAAGTTTGTGCTGGAACTCGACTACATGAACCGTGCAGCTTCCGGACAGGCTTTCTTCTTCAAGGATTGCACCGTCATGGGAGAATTAGCCTATAATCCCACCGACCGCTGGAGAGTGCATGTAAAAGGCACCTACGACCGCAATGCATCTCACACTGATAAGGATTACACCGTTTATGCCGGCACAAGCCTGAAAATGGTCGGAGGAGGCGTTGAGTTCTACCCTCTTCTCCACCGTCGGCATACACTCCGTCTGCATGCCAATCTCTATTATGCGTGGGGTCACAACACAAACACTGCCGATGTGATGCAAGACAAGAGTCTTTTTGTTTCGGCAGGTCTCACATGGCATTTCAATGCTTTCAGTCTTAAACATAAATAAAGACCTCAAGTCGTTAAAAAATAAAAATGGATTCTATCGAAAAAACTGCGACTGAACCAACTTCAGGCACTGAAAAAAAATCATTCCTGTCGAAGTATCAGGGAATCATCTGCCTTGTCGTTGTCATCGGAATATTCTATTATTTCGGTCAGGTGATGGGTGTTGCCAACATGCTCAACACCATGATGCACACCGCCCACGATCTGCTGATGAACACCTGTTTCTATCTGATGGCAATCTGTGTGCTCACCGGAGCGATAGGTAAATTATTTGTTGAGTTTGGCGTGGTGTCACTTCTCGAAAAGATATTGCGTCCGCTCATGAAACCGCTTTTCAATCTGCCCGGCGTGGCATCTCTGGGTGCGGTTATGACCTTCCTGAGCGACAACCCGGCAATCATCTCACTGGCGTCAGACAAGCGATTCAGCACATATTTTAAGAAATTTCAGTTCATTTCGCTCACCAATTTCGGCACCGCCTTCGGCATGGGTCTTCTGGTGATGGTGTTTATGATCGGTCAGGGATATATGTGGCAGCCGCTCGTCGGTTTCTTCGGAGCGTTCTGCGGATGTATCGTTTCGACGCGCATCATGCAATATTTCGTCATCAAGAACTATCCTCACTTCGCACATGAAGACGCAGCAAATCAGGAAGAGGTTGCAGCAGCCAACGAGAAAAAAGTCGAGGAGAAGTCAACCTTTATCCGTGTGCTCAACTCAATGCTCGACGGTGGAAAGACCGGAGTAAACGTGGGTATTGCCATCATACCCGGTGTCATCATTATCTCAACCCTTGTCATGATGCTCACCTTCGGACCCGGAGCTGAGGGCGTTTATACCGGCGGTGCCTACGAGGGATCATCACTCCTGCCGACACTGGCTTCCAAAATCAACATCATATTTGAATTTCTGTTCGGTTTCGGAGATCCTCATCTGATAGCCTTCCCTATTACGGCTCTCGGAGCCGTGGGTGCGGCTCTCGGTCTTGTGCCGGGATTCATTTCGCAGGGCTGGATTGATGGCAATGCAATCGCAGTCTTCACAGCAATCGGCATGTGCTGGAGCGGCTACCTCAGCACCCACACCGCAATGCTCGATTCGCTTGGCTATCGCGAGCTTACTCCCAAGGCTATCCTGGCTCACACCATCGGCGGTCTTGTGGCGGCAATCGTTGCCCACTGGGTGTTTGTCGGAATCTCGCTTGTGATCGTAGCCTGAAAATTATTCAAGTTGAGCCTGCTCAACTTGAAGTCAATGAATTTATGAATTTATAAGTTTAGATAACATATAAATGGAAACAGCTAAGAATTATAATCCGGCGGAAGTCGAGGAAAAATGGTATGACTATTGGATGAGTCATAAACTTTTTCATTCCGAACCGGATGCACGCGAACCATATTGCATCGTTATTCCGCCACCAAATGTGACCGGTGTGCTTCACATGGGCCACATGCTCAACAATACTATTCAGGACATTCTTGTGCGTCGTGCCAGAATGATGGGTAAGAACGCGCTCTGGGTGCCCGGCACAGACCATGCGGCAATCGCCACCGAAACAAAGGTTATTGCCAAACTTGAACAGGAGGGCATCAAGAAGACCGACCTCACACGTGAACAGTTTCTGGAACATGCCTGGGACTGGACCAATACTCACGGCGGCATTATCCTCAAACAGCTGCGCAAGTTAGGAGCATCCTGCGATTGGGACCGCACAGCCTTTACCATGGATGAAATGCGCTCTAAAAGTGTCACCAAGGTGTTCTGCGATCTCTATGACAAAGGTCTTATCTACCGCGGTCTGAGAATGGTGAACTGGGACCCGAAGAACTGCACTGCAATCTCCGACGACGAAGTGAACTATGTTGAGGAGAAGTCAAAACTCTATTACCTCCGTTACTTTGTGGCGGGCGACCCTGAGGGAAGATATGCCGTCGTGGCTACGACACGTCCGGAAACAATTATGGGCGACACGGCGATGTGTATCAACCCCAAAGACCCGAAGAATGAATGGCTCAAGGGGAAGCGTGTGATTGTGCCTCTTGTCGGAAGAGAGATTCCGGTAATCGAAGACAGATATGTCGACATTGAGTTCGGAACAGGATGTCTGAAAGTGACTCCGGCTCACGATAAGAATGACTACATGCTTGGCAAGAATCATAATCTTGATTCAATCGACATCTTCAATGAGAACGGCACTCTGAACGAACATGGCGGGAAGTATGCCGGGATGGATCGTTTTGATTGCCGAAAGGTTATTGCCAACGACCTCAAAGAGGCCGGATTGCTTGAAAAAGAGGAAGATTACACAAACAATGTGGGTTATAGCGAGCGCACGAAAGTGGCAATCGAGCCGCGTCTGTCGCTGCAGTGGTTCATAAAGATGAAACACTTTGCCGACATTGCTCTTTCTCCGGTTATGGATGGTGAGATTCGGTTTGTTCCGGAAAAATATAAGACAACCTATCGCATCTGGCTGGAAAATATTCAGGATTGGTGTATCAGCCGTCAGCTCTGGTGGGGACACCGTATTCCGGCCTACTATTATGTGAATGGTGATAACGAGCAGAAAATAGTGGTTGCCGAAACCCGTGAGGAGGCTCTTGAAAAGGCTCGCAAGGAGTCGGGATTAAATCTTCAGGATGCTGACCTGCGTCAGGATGACGATGCCCTCGACACATGGTTTTCATCATGGCTCTGGCCTATCACTCTGTTCAACGGAATCCTTGACCCCGGAAACAAGGAATTGAAGTATTATTATCCTACTGCCACTCTTGTGACAGGTCCCGACATCATATTCTTCTGGGTTGCCCGAATGATTATGGCCGGCTACGAGTATGTGGGTGACAAACCTTTCGAAAACGTTTATTTCACCGGTATCGTGCGCGACAAAATCGGCAGAAAGATGAGCAAGACATTGGGTAACTCGCCCGATCCTCTTGACCTCATCAAGAAATTCGGTGCCGATGGTGTGAGAATGGGTCTGATGCTTGCAGCTCCTGCCGGCAACGACATCATGTATGATGATTCCCTATGCGAACAGGGACGTAATTTCTGCAACAAGATCTGGAACGCTTTCCGCCTTGTGAAGGGATGGAATTGCGATGATTCCATCGAACAGCCTGAGTCGTCTCGCCTTGGTGTCGAATGGTTTGCAGCAAAACTTTCCAAAACGCTTGAGGAGGTTGACGACCTGATGGGTAAATATCGCATCTCTGAAGCTCTGATGGCAGTTTATAAACTCTTCTGGGATGAGTTCTCAAGCTGGTATCTTGAGGTTGTCAAGCCTGAGTTCGGAAAGCCGATGGATAAGAAAACTTACGATGCTACAACTGGTTTCTTCGATGCTCTTCTGAGAATGTTGCATCCTTTCATGCCGTTTATCACCGAGGAGCTGTGGCAGCAGCTTGAGGAACGTCGTGAGGGTCAGAGCATCATGTATGCCGAAATGCCGGTGCCGACAGCAACCGACGGCGATATAATCGAACGTTTTGAAACGCTGAAGGAGATTGTGGGAGGTGTGCGTAACATCCGCAAAAAACGTCAGATTCCTAACCGCGAGCCGCTTAAACTCGAAACAAAGGGGGAACATGACGCAACTCTCGACAGCATCCTTATCAAGATGGGTAACCTCGAATCAATAAGTGAGATTGTCGAGAAAGACCCCATGGCTGCTTCTTTCATCGTCGGTGCAACGGAGTATAACATCCCTCTCGAAAGCAACATCAACGTTGATGAGGAGATTGCCAAGCTTGAAGCTGACCTGAAATATCAGGAAGGTTTCCTTGAGACAGTCAATAAGAAACTCAACAACGAGCGTTTCGTTGCTAATGCACCTGAGAAAGTGGTTGCTCTCGAAAAGAAAAAGAGGAGTGACGCTGAGCAGAAGATTGCTGCTATCAGAAGCTCTCTTGAGGCTCTAAGAAAATAAGACCATAATAAAAATCAATGGGCGAGGGTATGTCAGATTAATTTTGACAGACCCTCCCTCTTTTTAAGTATTAGGTTATAGTTATTAGTGATGAGGTGGGGTTTAGTAGGTGTTAAGTTATAGTTATTAATGACTAAGTATTAGAGGTTATCTTATAAGTCTTATAAATCAATAAATCTTATAGACCATGAGCAGGGTAACGTTTATCATTCCGGCCTATAACGTCGAGAAGTATCTGCCGGAAGCTCTCGACGCGGTAATAGCACAATCGGAGACCGATTGGAAACTCATCATAGCAGATGATTGCTCCTCGGACGCCACGGCTGCCATTGCAAAGGAGTATGCCCGACGCGACAACCGCATCCGGGTAATCCGGATGAAGACTCAATCGGGGGGAGCTTACCTGCCCCGTGAATATGCCATAAGGGAGGCTGACACAGAGTTTGTTGCTCCGCTCGATGCCGATGATTCAATCGGACCGGATTACCTTCGCAATCTGCTATCAGCACAGACCCGTAATGACGCTGATATCGTCTATCCTGTCATGTATCGTTGGGATGGCACAAACAGTCACCTTATCGAGAGTATCAATCCGGAACTTATCGGCATGACACTGCAGGGTAAAGATTGTGTGAAGTTCACTCTTGACGGATGGCAAATCCATTGTAACGGCGGTCTGATACGCCGCGGACTATACCTTACAGCCTTTGATGAGATTGACATTGACGGCTTCTATGGCATACGCTCATATATCGACGAATATATGACTCGTGTGCTGCTTTATAATGCCGGAAAAGTCAGCATCTGCAATGAGCCTTATTACTATCGGGACAATCAGGATTCCGTGACTTATCAATTCAACTTCAAGGCATTCGGCAGATTGACAAATAACCTCCGTCTCCTGTCGTTTATCGGTGAGCATTACCCAAAGGATTCCGACACCTACACCGCCGAACAGATTCATAATTTCCACACCATATTCGACGCCATGCGTCTGCTTCGCGTTACCCGGCTTAGCAAGGAAGAATATGAAGCTGTGAGGGAATGTATCATAAAATGTGAGAAAGGAGCAGATCTCAGGCTTCTTCGCGGGAAGGTGAGCCGTAAGTATCTGCTCCTTTCTTATCTGCCATACGGGTTAAGGCGACGTGTGCTTAATCTGATTGACAGAATGTTGGGTATAAAAAGAATCTAAATCAATCTCTAAGTAAATTCCTTCGGGAGGTTATCAAGGTTCGCGGATTGCGCGCACGGCACGTCCCATAGCACGACGACCGTAGAAATGCGCACTTATGTAATAGACATTTGTCGATTCATTGGGTGAAGCGAGATCCTGGTCCAATCCAAGTGCCATACCGTAGGCAGAATGGTTGGAGTTATCCCGGCAATATCGACTTGTCCACAAATAACATAACTGCGGGTTATAGTTGTCACCTCCGGCAACTCCGGTGAGATGGTCGCCTGACCACCACTTGTTACCTGTTGCCGAGAAGAACACCGCAGTGCTGCGGTCGGTGGTTGAAGAGCCACCATAGACAACATAATCATAGACAGCAGTATTTGTCAGGCTCGAACCGTGCAATCTGTTGTTCAATGCAGTCAGACCGGTCACCTGACCGCCACTCCAGCCTCCGGTAATATTTGCTCCGGATGTCTGAGTAAATATAAAATGGAACACTCCAACATTCGGCACCATATACCCTGCCGGTGAGGGGTCGTAGATGGTCTTGGTATGAACCCACATGCTCGTGTTTCTATTGGCATCAGCACTCGCATTATTGACATTCTGTGTGTCCATATTTGCATGATTGTTCCAGAGGTTGGAATGACCTGAGTTAACACACCAGTCCTCCTTCGCAGAGCCTGAAGCACCTGATTTTCCATAGAAGACGTTAGGATTGCGGATTGCAGTGGCGATTGTCACCGACTGGTCACCGACTGTCGACGGACGGGTTCCGAATACGGCTTTCATGTGGCTGTCATGGTCAAAGAATCCACGCATTGGGTCTTTACGCCCCCACTGATAGTAGGAGTTGTTGGCATATTTATAGTCAATGGTTTCTCCATCCTGGATAATGGCAAGTTTATCAGTCTTGGAGGTCTTTGTTTTACCGTCGGGCATGTACTGCACGAAATCCATCTGATTGTGTCGCTGCAGATAGACAACTCTCTTGGGGTCACACCATCCGAGGTTGTAGGGCGACATGTAGAAGGTGGTTCCTGTGGGCTGATTATGCGTAATGGCAACATCTCCTCTTTCGCGGAAACTTGTCACGTTGTTAGCTACAAAGTTGTTGAAATACGCCACGTTGTTATAGACGTGCGGAAGTCGGGTTGACGGGTTCAGCCAATGCTCCGTTGCCCAGATATGCCAGCTCCACATTATGGTTCCGTTGGCTTGGTTGGTCAATGCAACAATGGCATTACCTTGTTGAAGGTTATCACGTTCGACAAAGAAACGAAGCATACGTTCGCCGTTGACTGTAACAATCTCGACACTGTTCTGGTCGATCATATTATAGGCATCCTGCCAAACGAGTTCGGCACGGGATGCGTTGGTCACACCTGAGATATTCGGGCCGGTGATGGCATTTCCGTTATAATCTGTCATAGTCTTTAACAGTCGATAGTTATCTCCGGTATTATTACTTGCCGAGGTGTAAGCACTCGAATTGGTTGCACCATTCTTTATCGCATTTCCGTAGACAAGAGGCAGCATATACCATCCACCGCGGTCGACGATATAGCAGTTTGCTGTGGTGCGAGAGCGTAGTCCTCCGAAAGTGGAAAGGTCGTAAGGATTATCTTTTGAGAAACCTGAATAGGGTTCGTAGGCCTGCATCGTTTTGTCGCCTTCCCAGTTGGTAGTGACATAGTGAGGGAGGAAAACAAGGTTATGACGTTCCTGTGCCGTACGGTTTGAAGTGCCCTTTCCTGCAAGCGGAGAAGATGAGTTGGTGTCAGTGATCCACTCAGAGTTAGTTACAAACTTATTGGGATAGACCGTGCCGTTATCATCACCGGGTTTTTCAATCTGATATGACTCAGAGCCACCGTGAGATGCACTCCAGGGAAGAGCCTCAATAAAATTCTGATCATTCGCCTTGTAGCGATAGCTGCGCACGTTGAAGTAGGCATTATTGCCATAACTTGCAAACTCATCTGCGCCGGGATTATAGACATATATATTGTCAAGACCCTTTGCTGTGTTTCCATCAGCATCGAGAACATAAACCCAGTTGTCTTTCGAGGTGGAGATGGTGTAGATATATTCATATCCGGCTTTCCATTCCTTGACGTTGTTGTCGAGAATCTTACCCTTCACCTTAATCACCGAGGGGAGTCCGTCGACGACATTATAACGTTCAATCTCGACTTCAATTTCAGCGTCTTCGCTAATCATCTGAGGAATCATCATGAAAGTCTTCGAGGGCATGTCGTCGGTCAGAACCACGTCGTTTGCCTCATTTTCAGAATCGAAGTTATTTCCTTCAACCTCATGATTGAAAAGCTGAGTATAACTCTCACTCCCCTGCTGATTGGTCCAGGTGAACTTTCCGTTGTCGCTGTTGCTGTCAGCAGTGTAGACACAATCGCCGCTCCCCTTCACATTCTTGATGGAGATGCTGATAACCTTTCCTTTCAACACATCTCTGACAGCGAACTTGACAGCTGACAAGGCATGTTGAAATTTAAGAGGAATGCGATAGTTATAGTCGGCGGATTCCTCGCGGTTCATTGTAGCGACAGCAGTGAGAAGGTCGGGCTGCGCTTCGGCATCATTCATGCCGTCAGCACTTTTCTGAGCCGAGTAAGAGAAAGAAATCTGATTTTTACTGTAATGCGGACTCTTCAATTTGTCGAGATGGTCAAACGGAGCGATGGCGTTAAACGTAAGTCTCTTATCTCCGGGCCAGCGCTTTGGCACGGCAGTGGTCCAGACACGGTTGTTGCCTGTAGAAAGCATTCTCGTGTCTTGCATCTCCATGAATGAAGAGCCGTCACTTTCGTAGTCACCCTTCACTCCAAACGATTTATGAATTTTGTAAAGGTCGGCAGAAGAACCAACCTGTATGCCTCGTGTCGAAGGTGACGATTCGCCTGTTTCATCCCCCATCGGATGCTCGTAAGTGTGAAGATAAAGAGGGAATTCTTCTCTATCGTCAGTAAGGGTGAGCGGACTGTAAAGGTCGTTTCCTCCACGCGTCCTGTTTGATTCCACCGGCGAAACAGCTGCAGTGAAAGCAACTGCGTCTGTCGAGAGGGGACTCTCGACTCCGTCAGCAAAAAAATCATCAGTACAACCCGCAAGCATCATTGTCATTGCCACGGGAAGACAAAGCATATATTTAATTTTTGAGATATTCATTTCCGTGTCAGATTAATAGGCGGATTAAAAAGACTCTGTATGGGAGATTATTCGAGATTAATGTGTACCTTTCCGCCGAATTTCCATGGTTCTACGTCTATAATAAACTCAAAACCAAGTGAATTTATTGTGTATTTATAGACATAGTTACGCTTGATGGAATTCCAGTCGGAACCATAATTGTCTGCCAATTGCGGGCGTCCGTTAGGTCCGTAGGGGCAAAGATAAATCCAGCGTTCATCCTTGACGTTGTCCTTCAAGTCGATATTGACCTTGATGGCACGTCTGGAGTCGAGGTTATCAAACTCCATCTCCGGAATATAAATCGTGTATATGTTATCCTTCTGATAGAACGGTATGGAACGCGTGGTGGATGAGGGCTCATCGGGGAGCGAGGTCGAAGCTACATTTCCTGTGCTTCCGGTGAAGGTGTAATTCTGCATAAGGCGTCCCTTCTGATTACGGTAACACAGCTCGATGCTTTCAATTACGGGTGAATCCTCACTCAAGTCAAGATTTTCAACCTCGATTTTTGTGAAAGCTCTCACAAGGACAACATCGGGAATCGGCATCGGATTCGCTTCGTTGAAGATTGCGCTGTCGTAGCCGGCAATTGATGTGAAACGGCTTCCGAACATGGGAATCCATTTGCCATTGCCGGGTATCCATGAAGCGGGCTGATTGTCTTCGACCTGCGGATTAAGGCGGAACACACACTCTTTAAGATCGGAGATCCGGAGCTTACCGACTTCAGTCGCGTCGATCTTATGACCATTCCAATCGGCAATGAGCTTGGTGTCGTCGGCAGCACTGCGCCAGTTGGCAAGAGCAACTATCGCGAATTTTTCACCTGTGGTGTATTTCTCCGGGTCGAGCTTGGTGCGGACAATGTAAAAACCTTGTCCGAGCTCTGAGAAAGATGTGTTTTCAGGCATGTTTCCATCGTCATACAACACCTGCTTCAACACACCGTTTTCGTCGAAAACCAGAATCTTGAGATTGTCGAGGTCAATATGCGATTCGTCGCGTGTGCCCTCAAAATCAACGGCTCGTGTGTCGGAAGTCGCTCCGGCATAAAGGCGGAAGCTGACCGTAATGTCGTCAGGATCAACGACAGGAGTGTCACCATTTTCAGATGAACATCCGGTCAGCGAGGCCGAAACAAAAGCCGAACCCGCAATCAGCGCAAGAATCCTGATAGTATGTAATATTTTTTGAAGTATCATTTATAAAACTCACACTGAATTGATTAAATTAAAGTTCTGTCTCTTGATTTACGACACGCCACTGAAGGACATCGAAAATCGATTTAAACCAGGAGCCGTCTTCGTGCATAAAGAAGGTGAGGTGATAATCGTCCTGACGGTCGAGGAATTCGTCGTCGGTCATATCCCTGCGATATTCACCTTTGACCATAAGGAAATAGTCGATAATCGGAATCTGTATCACCTTTTCGCCATCGGATGTGCGTGTGACGGTCAGGATAGGATTCTGACAAGTCTGCAGGCGTGAGGTTGTCAATTCGGCAATGACCGAATGAACCTTCGTCTGCGGAGCGCGTGTCAGCGATGTGATGAACGGCGAGGAGAGTGACGGGAGATTGGAGACTGACCCTCCTACGATCGGGAGGTTGGTCTGAGCGAGACCCTCACCCTTTGCCCAGGTGCGATATTCGATTATTTCGTCTTCCATGATGGTGTTGTCGTGGTCAAGACGTCCGTTGCTGTCGGTAATCTTGAAATCGAAGTCAGACGCTTTTATCTCTGAACCGCTCAGATGCACGAGCATGATGCGGATTGAGTTTGTATCCTTGATGAGAGGGACGGTCACAATATGTGTGCCCCATTTGTCGGGAAGCTCCACATTGTCGATTTTACCATGAAAGAGAGCATGTAAATCGGTGGTTGAATGAGCAGTTTCTCCATCATATTCACGATCCATTGTGACGCGCAGTCCTTCTTTCTGACCGGGCGAGGGATGGTCGTCCATGCGGAAGTCGGCCGCATTTTCATGGCGGTTGCGACACCATGCCACAAGGTCGTAGGTGCCGGGAGCAACCGGAAGATCCATCAGATAACCCTCTTCAGCAAGGATGGCTCCATCTTCATGACCCTGCCAGACGAGCTTTCCATCTGTATCGTAAACATACAGGTCGACCTCTTTAACCTGAGTCGAGAAAGCATCAGCATAAAGCATGTTCATGTCGAAACGGAAACGTACCTTGTAGTAGGGATTACAATCCGGCTCATCTTCGGTCATCATTCCGCAAGATGTCAGACTCACCAGCGCGATTGCCGTCAGTAAAATGTAACTGTATATGTTTCTTATCAGTTTCATGATTGTTTTTATCTTGAGTAAATTAAAACCGGATGATCCTCATGATTGTCACCGCCTTTCATTGCAGAGGAGAATCTTCGGATTACAGTTTGATTCTTTACTATTAGTCTATATGTTGAGGCGACACAACGAATGAAACCAAAAACGAAGTTGTCGCTCGTTATAATCAAAATAAAAAAGAGGAGAGCGATGTAAGTGAGAGTCGAGAGTTGTAGGGTTGCTTCTTTAGCAGCTTGAATATCAGACAGGAGTCATTCGGATTCCGCCTGAAAGAGAGTCTGCATGAGAGTGGATCACCAAGATTTCAGAAATAGTGCCCGGATGAGCCACTCTCATACATTTCACATTGTTATTCCATTAAAGATCGACAGACTGACTCACCAATCTCCACTGAAGAATGTTGAGACGTGTGCTGATGTAATAGTTTTCATCGTCGGTGGGAGGCACGATCGGCTGGTTAATGTCGCCGATGCCGGTTCCGAGACCTGTAATCTTATTGATTGTAAGATCATAGACGTGGTTGCGGACAACACCGTAATCACCCAGAGCAATCTTCTTGGGGTCGTACTTATTGTCTTTGCTGCCTGCACCCCAGATATGTTTCAGAGGCACGTTGAAATATGCCTTTCCGGTCTGGAATTTCTCAAGCACCCCGAAGGTTGAGTAAAGGCGAGTGCGAAGCGAGGGGATGTCGGCATCGTTGATGTTACGATAGCCACCGTTGCCACTGTCGATAGATGCATCATAGATGAAAATCTTATTGTTGTAGACACCGGCAGTCGATTTGATTGACATTGTGCGCCACTGCTCAGAAAGCTTCTTGCCACCTGTCACAGTAGTCGAGGGATAAACAAGCTCAAAGTCTGAATAATTCACACCATAGCGGTTGTCTCTGAGGTGAGCTGCACGAAGAGGTTCGTAAGCACCGGGAACAGGATTGCCATTTCTATCGATTGTCTGAACAAACAGAGTCGAGCCGGCACGTTCAAGGAAGAAGTCAATCGCCTCATTGTCGGAAACCATGACATAACGATTATTGTCGGCATCATGACGCACATAGAATGACTGAGTTCTGTCGGTTGTTGAGCCGTCGAAAACAATAGCACCCGTTGCGTTCTTCACCACATAGTGACCTAAAAGAACCACTGAAGTCATTGAAGCCATAGCGTCGGTTGAACCGAGTGTTGCATAGCTCATGGTGTTCTCAAGCACATATTCGTGAGTTTTGTTGGTTCCGGCAAACTTGATGTAGTTTGTACTGTTGTGAGCATTCCATTCTCTGGTGACAACATCGTAAGAACGATACTGAAGGGGGTATTCCTTACCGTTGGTGTTGAAACCGTTGTAGCTGACATCGTAACTTACGTCGGGATAAATGTCGTTGGCATCATCAGTGAAGTAAGTCGGGTCAATCGCCCAGTAAGAACGGAGGTTGACCGCATCGTTGACTTCAGAGTAACGGCTGTCGGATGTGTTCTGTCTGAATGCGTTCTGAACTTCAGGAAGTTTCATTCCGTAGTCAGACGCATCGGGAAAGTTGCCCATAAGGACGTTGTTGCGTGTGCTACGATAGTTTTTCAGAAGGAAAGAGCGGCGCTCGGTTCCATTGACAAACCATGCTTCAGGCACAAATTCAAGTGTATATTTCTTGTCGGTGTCAAGACCTGAGCCTGATTCATAATCCTCAGGTTCGAGTTCGTCAAGACGGTTGGTCAGACGAACTTTGGCTTCCATACGTTCAACGGTGATATTGATGGTTGCATCTCCGGCAGCTTTCGCCTCTTCCATTGTCGGGAAGAAGCTCTTCTGGAAGTCAACCTCAGTTGCATAACGGATGTAGCCTGTCTCAGAGTCGAAATATACGGAATTGTTCATGGTGCGGTTTCCGGTATGAGAAACCGATGAACGGCTGCGGATAACTGTTCCGGCATCTTCCAGTTTGTCGGTCAAAAGGTCGCCGGCAGCTGATGTCGGATTGACGTAGGCAATCACATATTTCGGATAGTTGATATTTTCAGGAAGATTGACGGGCGCAACAAGAGTCAGGATGCTCTCGATTGTTCCGACGTTTGCAGAACCTGTGTCGGGGGTGCCGGGTACGACCTCAGCGTCATCGCCGACAGTGATTGTGGTTCTGCCGACATAGTTACGACCGGCGTCATAGAATGTAAGCAGAATCGACTTCACCGCACTTTCGTCGGATGTGCCGTTTTCATAATCTCCCGCACGCGTGCCTCCGGCATTGTTGAGAGAGAGACGCACATAAGTGGTGGTTTCATTCTCAAGGATTTTACCTTCGTCGCCGGCAAAGTCGTCTGAGCAAGACACCAAAGCACCAGCCATAAGACCTCCCAGCAAAAGATGATTCAATTTCATTTCTTATATTCAGTTAGTTATTATCTAATATGTTATAAATTCTCATTATTCGTCTTCAAGCATATTGAGGTTTTTCTGTGCCTCCGGAAGACTATCTATCTGTTCGAATATTTTTTTGGCTTCTTCAAATTCACCGTTAGCGACATGTAGCACACCGCGGGCATTGACAGCTTCAGCTGAATCGCCGGCTCTTTCAAGAAGTTGCGCGGCACGCTGATAATCTTTGTTGTTCAATGCTGTGACAGCGGCGTTAAGGTTAGCCTCTTCGCTTTCAGGATAATATTTAAGCGCTGTCTCTATCACGTTGTTAAACTCGTCGGAGCCTTCCTTGTAGAGTCGTGCTACACGCATCATCTGATTGAGCGACATCTTTTCAGGAGCGACAGTGATTATTTCAGCCAGTTTATCGTCGGTCATCGGTTTCAATCGTGTGCTGATTCTGAAACGTGTGGCACGAAGATGGGGGAACCATTGCGGCAATATCTTTTTCTGATATAGCTCCTTGAACTTCGGATTGTTCTTCAGTTCACGCTCCTTGGCATCATAGTCTGCCGGGCCGAACGCCGGACTGTCGATCAGTTCGAGAAGGTCTTTACGTTGCGCCTCGCCAATCTCTTTGGAGGCAACAACCTGCTCGCGGAACTCAGCCCAGTTTTCCGGCACAGCGTCGAAATCAGTCAGAGAGGGATCGATGCTGTATCTGTTGCCGACGTAGTTGCCGATATATTGTGCCAACGCACGCGAACGACCGGTTGCCAATTCCTTGTTATGCTCGTAGGGCGATTCCGGTGAGGCATAACCGATAATTTCGATTTTTGCAATCTCTACATTCGGATCGGTCAAGGCATATTCGATTGAGTCGTAAATAACCTTGAGCTGCTCGCGGTTGTCGATGACTTGTCCGTTGCGTGCGCGATAGACATTGTCATGAAGTTGCGTGCGGTCCACTTCAAACTGCACTCTTGCACGTCCTTCGTGGATTGAAACCGGCAGGTCAGTGACTTTCGGTGTGATATAAGAAAGTCTCATACCCGTCACAGGATTGAATGTAGTGTCGATCTTAAGTCCTGTTGCCGAGCCGGAATAGACGCCGCATCCGCAGGTGTCGTAACGCAGTTCTATTTCGACGTTGCCGGTGCGCATCCATTTTTCAAGGGGCACCGAGCCGGCATAACCGATTGTCTGGGGTTTGCCGTTTTCACGACGCACCTCTTGCGAGATGTCGTAGAGACGGCGATATTTCTTCAGGTCGCGCATCGTGCCACGCTCGTAAGCATAGTGCATGCCTCGACCTGTCAGGAGGATTGTCGGCAGAACTGCTGTTTCACCATCTTCACCGGTCAGGACCGGAGTCACAAACATCTGCTGTTCGCTCTTGAGTCGGAGTGAATCAAGAATCAAATCGGCTGTGAGATGCATCTTTCCGCCTCCACGGCTGAATGAAATGTTCTCCGTCTTGATTACACCTGTGGCGAAAGCCGCCGCCGATGTCAGCATCATGATGCCGCCCACGGTTGGAAGTAGCTGTAATTTACGTTTCATCTTGATTACTCTTAAAATAGATAAATAAACGAAAGTCCGAGTTTTGTGATTCCAAGGTAATTGGTGTTGCCCTCTCCTATCTTACCTCCACATTCGCTACAGTTAAACTTCTTATAGTTGACATAATTGTAGCCGGCTCCTATTTCTGCTTCAAAGTTCCAGTGGCGTGATAATACCCACTGATAACCGTAGGTCACACCAATTCCGGCAAACCAACCTTCATATCGTTTGTCGCGAACTCCTTTCGAGAGATTATCTCCGGAGAAAAACACACCCGGCAAAGGGATATTCATGTTGGCGGCATTAAACTGACCTCCCATCGCGTGAACACCGATAAAGTATCCGTCGAATTTCGTACAGGTCCACCAACGATATTCGGGCATTACCACCCAATGCTTCGCCTTGCGTCTGCCATATTCCGAATCGTAACTCCAGGGGTTAAGTCCGTAGACAAGCGAAATCGTACTGCGTTCTCCGATTCCAATCTCGGCTCCGAGGTTAGGAGTTGTCAGCGCGTCATATAGTAAGTTTGTCTTCAACGCAAACTGAGCTTTCGATTCCTGAACCGTCAGCAGCACGAGAAAAATCATCGCCGCCCGGCAAACCGGGAACACTCTTTTTATTCCCTTAAATATGATTCTCATAATTGTTGCACTATGATGTTGGTTAGATATTTTTATAGAAGCAACTGTAATATCTTCATTTAACCTTTTATAGAACGTTACTTATTTTGTTATATGATAAGTGTTAGATTTATTTAACCTTTTTAAATATTTCTATATTTTAAGGTATCAGGCAAGACATTAAAGTCACCGGCTAAAAATTTAAATTCATAAAAAATCTCAGGTCAAATTTGCCCGAGCATATATATAACGAAAAATCGTATGCAAAATTACTACGAATATTCCATTTACCCCCCCCGAAATGTTAAAATTTGTTAAATTATGTTAATTTATGTAAATATTTAACTTTGCAGCTGAAATTTAAATAAATTTGCAAATGCCCCCGACACAATTTTTCTCCGATTTTTCAGTTAAATCGGACAGATGGTTGTGACTTTTATGTCATGACACGTTAACAATATTTGCGGCTTCGCCGATGAAACAGTTTCTCCATAACTACCAATCCATTTCACTTGATAAGGTCAAGAAAGGGGTAAAGCTGATGAACCGTCTGGACACTAAATATGTCATGACGGAGCGTCAGCTCGCTGAGTTGTTGCGTCGCGCGGCAGACGATTATTATGTTCAACAGATTGGGGAAGAGGTAGTGATGCCCTATCGCACTGTCTATTTTGACACTCCCGATTTTGAGATGTATAATCTGCATCATAACGGTAAGTTGACCAGAAAAAAGGTGAGGATAAGAAGTTATCTTGATTCTGGTGTGGATTATCTTGAGGTGAAACGAAAAAACAATAAGGGAAGAACCGACAAACAGAGAGTGCGTTATGATGAGAATCTCTCGGCTGAGCGCAGACATGATTTTCTGATGTCTATGGCGGGTTATGATGATGCTCTTCTCTCTCCTAAAATAGAGAATAGTTTCAGCCGGATAACTCTCGTCAACCGCAAAATGACTGAGCGTATCACTATTGACACGTCACTCAGATTCTCTAATCCGGACACGGGTCTTGATTACGACCTTGAGGGATTGGTGATTATTGAGCTTAAACGCGATGGGAAGGCTCATTCTCCTGTTGCGGAAATGCTTCGCGAAATGAGAGTGTTTCCTTCAGGGTTCAGTAAGTATTGCATCGGGATGGCTCTCACCTCGCCCGCGCTCAGCTCCAACCGTTTTAAGCCGCGGCTAAGAAGAATTAAAAAATTATTATCTAAATAACTCATTGTTACAGAATGGAAGATCTTGAACTTATGAACACTCCGCTCATAGATGCGGCTGACATGACCGCTCTGCTTGTGCGGTTTGTCTTCAATATGTTCTTCATTATCATTATCATTGCGGGATTATATTATCCCAAGAGCCGCAAGCGGGAGTATTTCTTCACTTTCGCGTTGATTTCGGTCAGCATCTTTTTCCTTATCTACCTGCTGGGAAGTGTGAAGATTAAGATAGGGTTTGCTCTGGGCTTGTTTGCCATATTCGGCATCATACGCTATCGAACGGAGTCTATGTCGGTCAGGGAGATGACTTATCTTTTCGTCATTATCGCCATCTCGGTAATCAATGCTCTTGCAGTCAGTCTGAGCTATGGTGAGCTTACAATTACAAATCTTATCTTTCTGGCTGTTATCCTTCTTTGCGAGAAACTTCCTTTCACAAATTCCTACGAGGAAAAACATGTGCTTTATGACCGTGTTGAACTGATAACACCCGACAGACGGCAGGAACTTATAGACGACCTCAACAAGCGTCTCGGTCTTGAAATTGCCGATGTGCAGATTGGAGCTGTCGACTTCCTTCATGACACTGCGATGCTGAAGGTCTTCTATAAGGAAAAGCATCGTTTCGGAGATAACGTCGTAAACCGTATTTTTAAACTTCCTAAGGAAAATAATTGATTCTGTTATGAAAATCATTAAGCTCGTCTTTCTTTTCCTGCTCGTATCGTTTTCGATGTCGGCTCAGGAGTTATGGACGTCTGCTTCGGCAAAAAAGTCATTCATGAAAACATGGGGAGTTGAGGCGGAGGCGGAGTATCGCACCCACAATGCCTTCAAAAGTTCGGAACGGTTCTCAATCGGTGTCGGGGGCGAGTATCGTCAGAAATTCTTTAAGGTCGATGCAGGTTATAAGTTTATCGAAGGTCACACTCTTGAGGAGACAACCCGCAAGGGAAACATTGTCCCTCCTTATTGGATTAGCCGCCACAGAGTGTATGCTTCCATAACCGGCAAGCTGAAGCTTGGACGTTTTGAGCTGTCTCTTCGCGAGCGTTATCAGTTTACTCATAGGGTTGGGAAATGGGTGCCTAAGTTTGATGCCGACGGTGTGACTCAGAAAACCGATGAGTGGGTCTCGCCTAAAGACAAACATGTGGTCCGCACACGACTTGGTTGTGACTGGAACATACGGAAAAGTCCGTTTACTCCTTACGCTAACATTGAGATGTATAATGCTTTCGGACACGAACCTGCTGTTGAAAAGATTCGCTATTCGGTCGGGTCAGAATATAAAATCAATAAGAAGAACCGCATCGAGTTGTTTTATACTTTCGTTCAGGGGGTTGCATCGGGCGAACCAAACGCCAATGTTATCGGCATCGGTTATTCTTTCCGACTCTGACATTTAACTCTGCGACCTGTCCCCTCGCTTCTCTCTTTTCGCGAGGTGCGGGTTGGAATAAACTCTGATTCAGCCGTTATTTAAATCATCAAAACAACATTAACAACTTAGATTTAAGATTTCTCCATTCATCATGAACAAATATTTTCGATTATTAGCTTTTGCTTTTCTTCCTTTGCTTGCAGTGTCGTGCAGTCAGGATGGTCCTGATATTGACAATTCGTTGACTACAAGCGATGCTGACATGCCTGATGTTTCTTTTACTCCCTCTTCATGGAACGGGGAGAAGGCTACGGATGGTTCGTTGGATATTGTCGGGGTAAATTCCGACATATATCATGAGCTGACCACTTTTGATAAGAAAATAACCGTAACTTATTCAGGCAGTAAGGCTGAAGTGACCAGTCCTGAAACTGGTATAACTACTTTTATTGACGGGGCACATGTGACAATCGACTTTCAATCGAAGAACCTGAGTGGTGTCGAAATCGAACTCAAGGGTGCTTCAGAGAATGGGTCGCTGAAAGTTTACGGTGCTTCAAAATTTATGCTGACTCTCAATGGTGTCAATCTCAAGTCTGAAATCGGACCGGCAATCAACAGTCAGTGTAAGAAACGTGCGTTTATAAACATTGTCGATAAAACTTCTAACCGTTTGGAAGACAGCAATGTCTATTCAGACGACCCTTATTATCGTCCGGGGTCAACTTCATTTATCGAGGACCGTAAAGGTTGCCTGTTTACAGAGGGTGACATGATTTTCAGTGGCAAGGGAACGCTTGAGGTAAAGGGAAATTATCGTCATGGCATTGCCACTGATGGGTATTTTGCTATGCGTCCGGGCACAACAATCGCTGTGATTGATGCTGTCAGGAATTGTGTGCATGCCAAAGGTGATGTGTCAGACGATATAGGTGTCTGGATGATGGGTGGTCTTCTTTATTGCAACACTTCCGGTGAAGGTGGTAAAGCCATTAAGACTGATCTCAATATCCGCATTGATGGCGGTGTGCTGAATCTGAACACGACAGGCGATTCTTACTTTGACGATATGGAGAATGACACTTCTTCTCCTGCTTGCATGAAGGCTGATGCCGATATTTTCATAAACGGTGGCAAACTGAATCTTTGCTCTACCGGTAAGGGTGGAAAAGGGATCAATGCCGCCCGACTTTTCCGCATGTCCGGCGGTGAGCTTTCCGTTGGATGTTCCGGTGAGCGTTTCGTTGCTCAAAACGCTGTTGCAACCTCTTCTTCCAAGGGAATTAAGGGAACGTCAGGAGTTGAGATATCAGGGGGAACAATCAAAGTGGCTTCAATAGGAAAGAGCGATGGTGCGCGTGCTATTGAAAGTGATTTCTTCATTACCATGTCAGGCGGAAATATACATGCTTTCGCTTACGATGATGCTCTGAACGCTGCTTCTGTCTCCGTAAGTGGCGAAACGATTCTGACAGCTAATTCCGAGATTGATGATGCGCTGAAAGGTAAAGAGGGTGTCAACATTGCCGGTGGCGACATTTTACTTCTTGGTGGAAATGAGGGTAAGGCTATTGACTGCGACATTCCCAACGGATTTAACGTAACCGGAGGAAAGGTAATCGCCCTCAGTGGAAAAGAGTCGACCGCCCCGGTACTGACTGAAGGAGTCAAAGCTCACAATTGGGTGAATATTACCGGCAACAAAGGGAAGGAAATGACTGTGACTTTCCCTGACGGTGAGCAATTTAACTTCACCATGCCTCGTTCGTATAAAAGAGCGAATCTGATAGTAGTAATCTAACGGGTTTAAAGATATATAACACACAGACCCCGTTTTCCGGTATTTGTAATGACCGGAGAACGGGGTCTGAGCTTTTCAGTAGTTGTAGTGATTGGAGAGCGGAGTCTGAGTTCTTCTGAATTGTTGTGTGTTATCCGAATTATCCTTAACTTTGCGAGTAATGAAACGTTTTTTACCACTTCTTATTACATGCGTTCTTTTGAGTGGCTGCATCTCCGATCATGAGGAGCCGGAGTGGAGTCTTTCCGCCGGAGACATTCTCCCCGATTTTTCAGTCGTTACTACTGAAGGGAGGCGTGTCTCATCTTCAGATTCCTTTACCTCTCCGATGGTAATTATATTCTTCAACACAGGTTGTAAAGATTGCAGAGAGGAATTACCGGTCATTCAGAAAGAGTATGAACAGAACCTGCAGCTCCCTGCTGATGAACAGTCTCAATATATCTGTATTTCCCGGGAGGAGGGTGAAGGAGATGTCAGAAAGTTTTGGGAGGAATATAACCTTACTCTCCCCGTATCGGCTCAAAATGACCGTCATGTCTATTCCATGTTCGCCTCTTCCGGCATTCCGCGCATATATAAAGCGCGGGAAGGTGTAATAACCTACACCTTCCCGTAGTCCACGTAGTTACCGGTTAAAGTAACTGCCGACATTCCCTTCAAAGGGAGTTTATCTGATGATATTCTCTTTGATAGTGTCAACTATGTAACGCACATCGTCGTCTGAGACGTATGGTCCGGCGGGGAGACAGATGCCTACCTTAAACAGTGACTCGCTGACACCGTTGAGATATGCGGGCATGTTCTTATAGACAGGTTGTTTGTGCATCGGTTTCCAAAGGGGGCGAGCTTCGATGTTAGCCGCGTCGAGGGCAATGCGTAATGCTTCTACATTTGAGTTAGGCTGACAATCAGTTGTGGCAACCTTGGCTGCATGTGTCACACCGGCTGCGCCGCCCACAGAGCCTGATATAATCTCGCTATAAGCATTTTCTTGTCCTTTCACACGGATTTCAGGCGAGATGGTTGCGGCACATAGCCAGAAGTTTGAATCGTAGCGCGGAGAGGGGTTCTCGTGCATGGTAATCCCCTCGACGTCCTTAAACAGTTCGCAATATAGCTGCTGGACATGCTTATGGTGAGCTATATGTTCTTCGAGAATGGTCATCTGTCCTCGTCCGATTCCAGCACATATATTCGACATTCGGTAGTTGTAGCCGATTCTTTCGTGCTGATAATAAGGATATGATTCCCGCGCTTGGGTTGCATAGAACATAATCTCTTTCTTGTCGGCTTCGTCCTTGCAAATAAGCGCACCGCCTCCTGAGGTGGTGATCATCTTGTTGCCGTTGAAAGAAAGAACTCCGTAACGTCCGAATGTGCCGAGAACCTGGCCGTCAAATCGCGATCCGAACCCTTCGGCAGCATCTTCGATCACAGGTATTCCGTAGCGGTTGCCAATCTCCATTATACGGTCGATCTGATATGGCATGCCGTAAAGGGCCACCGGAATAATGGCTTTTGGCTTTTTTCCTGTCTTTGCAATTCGATCTTCTATTGCTTTCTCAAGCAGGTCGGGATCCATATTCCACGAATCCGGTTCTGAATCGACAAATACGGGAGTCGCACCTACATACATAACAGGGTGGCTCGAAGCGCAGAAGGTGAAAGTCTGAACAATCACCTCGTCGCCGGGCTGAACGCCGCAGGCAATAAGAGCTAAGTGTATTGCCGCCGTTCCGGCAGAGAGACCCACGACTTTTCTATCAAGCGACGCTCCTCCCTCGAGAGAATTGACAAAACATTCGAGGTCACTTTCAAATCCATCAACATTCGGGCCCATCGGGACAACCCAGTTATCTTTGAACGCCTCATCAATGTAATATTGTTCTTTGCCACTCATGTGCGCAAGACACAGTAATATTCTTTCTCTCATTGTTATCTTATCTATGCGATTTTATCTATTTTATTTCATCTCAGTCTGAGCATTGTTCCGACAGGAATGTTCTGCCCTTCCGAAATAAAGTTTCTTTTCATAAGTTCAAGCAGACTTATTCCGGCACGTGCGGCAATCCCCTGAAGGGTGTCTCCTTCACGCACGATATAAGTCCTCTTGGTTGTCAACTGCTTTTTTGATCCGTTAAAGCCGGTTGTCACCCGGTTTTCAACAACATATTGCAATGGGTCGGCAAGATTCTCCATTGCCTTGGGAGATGTGTAATCAGAACTCACACCTGAGCCGAAACTGAACATCGACATAGGGTCGATGGCAATACCATTCTGACGAATCTCAAAATGCAGATGAGGTCCTGTTGAATTACCTGTATTTCCACTTAAGGCAATTGGCTGCATGGCTGTCAGGCTGTCGCCGGGATTAACTATACAGCGGCTCAGATGAGCATAGCGGGTTTCGTAACCTTCGGCATGCTTCACAACCACATAGCATCCATATCCGTTTCTCTCGAAATTCACTCGGTCTACCACTCCGGGCATCACAGTTCTGACACTGTCGCCAACCGACATGGCAATGTCTATACCCTTATGCATCCGCTTGTATTTCTCTCTATATCCGAAACCGGAAGTAATTCTTCCCCAATCATTACCGATAAAAGGTAGTGCTCTTAAAGTAAGATTCCTGCCGGCTCCATTTCCACCATAATCATACTTGAATTGAGATCTGTGCCCGGTGCCATAATCACCTGACATTCCCGCAGTGGAATTGATAATGTTGTCAAGTGCATCTCCTCCATTACTATGAGAAGAGGATGATGATGACATCTGATTCAACACATTTCCAACCGAACTCTGCACTGCATTAACAGCTCCGGTCAGGTCTATCATCGCAGAAAGCATCCTATCTGAATTGTTTCCTCCTGCCACAGCGTTAATCGCCTCCAAATATTCATCCTGAAGGTCGTCAAGAAAGTCCGCCTCAGACTGATCTGCATCACTTATAACACCGGTAATGCCAACCGATAAGCCGTCATACCCCTTCTTCAAATCAATTCTGTTGAAAGCATTATCCCGCAGAGATGCGGAGACGCGAGGGTCAATCACCTTCTTCTCCGAACGTGTATTCTTCACTTTCAAAGCTGTCGGAGAGGTAGAAGTCTGCCGACTGACACTGCCTTCGGAAGCAATTACCGATAAAACGTCATTCACCCGATCTTTAGAAAAGACCGGGAGAATGGCAATCAAAAATGATAATATCAGTAACCTTGAACGTTTAGGCATCTTTTCGTTTGCGTCTACTTTCAATAAATTTTACCCACATCGGTTTACCATACAGAATCCATAAGCAACAGAGAGCAAAACCGGCAAATGTGTATCCAACCAAAATATAGACTCTCTTAGGACTTGTCGACTCGACAGGAGCAGTCGATGGCTCCACAATAACATAGACAGGTGTTGTTTCCTGCACCATAGCCTGTGCCTTCTGAACCTGCTGCGAAGTCTGATTATATAGATTAAATGTCAGAGTCGCCTCATTTTCCAGACGGTCGCGTTCAATCTGAGCCGAATGATAAACCACAAACTGGTTATGGTCAAGATAATCGGCATATTTCTGCTGCGCCTTATAGTAATTCTCCTTTGCCTCCTCATTAAGCTTGAGCGCAAACTCAAGATCCTGACGAGACTTGTTGGTTCTGTATTCCGTGATGTAATTCTGAAGACGACTGACAACTGTATCAGCAAGCATTGCAGCCACCACACCGTCCTGCATCTTTACTGAAACGGTTATAACATCCGTTTTCATATTTACGTTGGTCGAAATTCTACTGCGAAGCCTTCCGACAAGTTTTGATTCACTTCTTGTCAAGCGGAAAGTATTCAGTTTATGATTCGGACCAATCTTCTCCTTGGAACGGAAAAATCCGATAATCTTATTTGGCAAATATTTCAGATAAACCCACCATGGAGTTTTCACCTCTTTCCTCATATATTGCTCCAGAGTCATCTTGGTGCCATTCTCCTTCATCTCAACCTCAACATCAAAGAGTCCGGTGATAAAAGGAAGGGAGTTGACGACATCCGGATACAACACAGGATAGACGGCGTCGGGACTGGTTGACTGCGACGAGATACCCGCCATCGAAGCTAACGCTCCGAGACCTCCGGAAATTCTTGACCTGTTTGTTTCAGGAGCTACTTTAACAACCGCTGTATATTCCTTAGGTATGCTGAATGCTATGATAAGACCCACCACGGCTCCAATCAAGCTCCAGATTCCTATTTTTTTCTTCTGAGCCCACAACTTTTCTCCAAGTTCCAGAAGATTAATTTCCGGACCTTCTTCATCCTCCATCATAGGATTGTTGTTTTCTTCAATCATAATGCCGTTACTTTTTGAAGATATTTGTAATTGTTGCTGCAAGAGCTGCCACAGATGAGAAGCTGGTTGCCATCGTGAGAATCTTGGTCCAGTTCGAGCCGTCGCTCTGCGGCTTACTCGGCACAATAATCTGACAACCCGGTTCTATCTTTGTGTTCCGTTTTGCCCGCGCAACTTTACCGTTCTGATATACGATGAACGCCTTTCCTTTTCTTGCACGCTGACCATAACCACCGGCCTGGTCAACATAATAACCAAGTTTCTTTTCAGGTTCGTAAATTACAGCATTGGGGAACATCACATCGCCTGAAATCTTGACAGTGCTCTGAAGCTGCGGTATAAACAAGGCATCGCCGGGCTGAAGGACGAGATCGTAATATGTGCCTGGATTCTCAAGAGCCTTTTCAAGGTCAATGCCGACATTATATCGGTTGGACACCTCAATATTGCTCAACGCAATCGAGTCGTTTACATTTCCTTTGCTGTTTGCCATGGCCAATCTTAACGATTCCTTTCGTGCCTCATACTCGTCGTCAGATAACTTTCGGGTTAGATATGCTCCTCTGATATATCCGGCCTCAAGCACTCCTCCGGCTCTTCTGACAAGTTCGGAAAGACGCTCGTTTCTTTTCTGAAGCACATAATCTCCTTCAAAAAGAACCTCTCCGCCAACCGACACAACAGCCTGCTCGGCATAACCGGGACTTTTTCTAACCTCTATCCTGTCGAAAGGTTTCAGGATGAAATCGCTACCGTCGTTAGCTCCAAGTCCTTCCTCAATTGAAACCTGATAAATTTGAGCTAACTGCTGAGTAGGTTCGGTAGCCGACGGGTCGTCGATTCTTCGTGCGATGTCAACCCGGGCAGTCGAAGCACCTTCGACAAGTCCTCCGGCCTGAATAATCAGATCCTTCAGAGTCACATTCTCAGCGTATGTGTAAAGACCCGGACGGGCAACCTGACCATTGATTGAAAGAGAACCTTTCTCTTCAAGGTCTCTCAGCGACGAAACAACAATCACGTCGTTTCTCTTCAATGGAATATCTGCAACCCTCCCGCTCAGAATATCGTCAAGATTAAATGAGATGACCTGCAGCTCCAGCTCCGGACCCTCGCGATACAACAGGACTCTATCGGTGTAGGCATCTTCCGAAACTCCGTCGGCCTTACGAATAAGGTCGCCAACTGTTGCAATATCGCTACCCAAAGCAAACATGCCGGGACGAGACACAGAGCCTTTCAACTCAACTCGGTTTGAATAACGGTCGAGAATAGTTCCCACCGTTACGACGTCGCCATCTTTCAAACGATATGAATCAAAGTCACCCCTCTCAATGTTGAAAAGTTCGTTTTCAGTGCCGCTCTGACGCGCAAGACGCACCATTCCGTTATAGGCATCTCCTGTGAAACCACCGGCAAATTCCACCAAATCATCAATGGTTTCGTCAGGCTTCATTTCATAATACATCGGGCGTTTCACATTGCCGTCGATGTTTACAAGCTGTTCGTAGGGCGGAACGATAATAACGTCGCCTTCCTGCAACTTGACGTTACCCTTTGTCTTTCCGTTGAAAAGATAATCGTAAATATCGACATCGGCTACTTTCCGTCCGTTTCTCATGACACGGATATTACGCAAAGAACCTATGTCGTTGATACCACCGGCACGATAAAGTGCGTGGAAAACCGATGAGAAAGGCGACATGCGGAATGTGCCGGGAGTGGCAACTTCTCCAAGGATGTCAACCTGAATTGTGCGGACCTGTCCAAGTGTCACCTGCACATCTGTCTGTGCATTCTCCACTCCGGCATATTTTCTTGACAAAGCACTGCGGATGTGTTTATTGGCATCGGCAATCGACAGACCGTTAAGATAAATCGGACCCAATTGCGAAATCATGATACTTCCCTCAGGGGAGATAGTCTGACGGAGATGATCTTCCGCTGTGCCCCAAATATCAATCACGACCTCATCACCGGGACCGAGGCGATAATTCTGAGGTGTTGCAAGATTCTCGCTCGGCTCAAAAGTCAAAGATTGAGAATTAAAGACCTGATGTCCGTAGATATTATCAGCACCTATCCTACCGTTATTCCCCATATTGACCTGACGGTCAATCTCAATAAATGATTCAATCGAAACATCTTCAGTTGCATCATGACGTTCCTGCAAAACATTCTGATTCTGCTGATTCTGCTGATTTCGGTTGTTTTGACTATTCTGATTATTCTGATTATTCTGTCCATTAACGTTCCTGTCAGAATCAATTCGACGCACAGAATTAACACCTTCACCTGTCTGTTGCGCTGAAAGCTGAGCCTTAATTCGCTGAGCCTGTTCCGGAGTTACACCCCGAGCCATTAACTCCTGCCCGATTTGTTGATTACTTTTGCCGGCAGCAGTCTGCTGTTTAATATACTCTATAACCTGCTGGTCGGTAAGCGCAGCTGCAAAAAAGGCTGTCGCCATGAATACAGATAGAAGCGCGTGCTTTAACTTCATAACCTACAATAAGTTAACAAGTCTCTTATACTAAGAGATAACAGTATGAATTTTAGACTTAAACTATTATCTCCATTTCTCACAAATATACTGGTTGCAAAGTTAATAAAAAATTATGAATCAAAGGGCTTTCATCTCATCATTACCCACTTCTGAGTATATAAATTTAAAGCAACGTTACGCAAAAAATCAACATGCTTTTCTAAATAGCACACCACATTTACATAACTGACAGTTTTCTTGTAAATATACATGTTTAGTTTCAAATTTCAATCGGGGGGGGTATTGCTTTTGCTATTATTATCTATAATTAATTTTTCTTTAATCTGATCAGGCGATAAATGAGCATTAATCTTTGGCTCATCCGACAAAATTATTCTTGTCTTTGCAGCCACAGCTGTTGAATTGTTGGGCATATCTTCAACAACTACACAATTAGCTCCAATTCTACAATTATCACCAATCCGAACGCTTCCGATTATCTTAGCTCCCGCACCTATATAAACATTATTCCCTATTACAGGCGAACCGGCCTTTGGATGTCCGGCAATTGTGTTGGCACCGATTGTAACCTGATGAAAAATCGTGCACCCCTCACCAATCTCAGCATTTGTTGAAATAAAAACCCCGGAGATGCCATGAGGAAAATACGGAACTCCATGAAATAGAGTCTTAGCCCCTATAAAACTATCCTTTCGCTCAAGATATATGTAATAGAACGATTTCCAAAATCCGTCAACCTTGATTTTATCCTTCATTCTGTTGCGAAAATTCCAGAAACCACCATATACACCATCAATAATTAAGGGGCTCAATGCTCCGAGCAGACCTCCCGAAATTGACTTTACAACATTTATTATACCCATTGACAAAACCTATTATATTTCTTCCTCACCGTAAAGCATTTTCCTTCCTAAAACAGTGCAGATAATCATCTGTAAATCCTTAAGAAACGAGTAATTATTCAGATAATAACGGTTGATTCTGACCTTATCGGGGAAGATTACTTCATCGTTATAACGCTGAGGGTCAGCCTGAAGAGCAAGAAGTTCCTCTTCATTCCGATATTTGAGCGATGCCGGACCTGTAATGCCCGGTCTCAACTTCAAAATCTCGCGGTCAGCACCTGTCAGCTTGTCGGCATAACCGGGCACATCAGGACGTGGTCCTACAAAACTCATGTCGCCGATGAGAACATTCCACAATTCCGGAAGCTCGTCAAGTTTATACTTTCTAAGTTTTGCACCGAGAGGTGTGATTCGACTTTCACCTGCCACACTGACCGACGACCCGTTATGACCGACCGTCATTGAGCGGAATTTATACATGGTGAATAAATTCCCTTTTCTTCCAACTCTCTTTTGTGTGAAAATGACAGGACCACCCGGCATCTGCCTGCGTATCATAATAGCGACAACAAGAAACACCGGCGAAAGAAATATCAGTCCGATAAACGACACCGACCTGTCGAAAATATGCTTTAAAATCATGACTTCTTCCTGAAAAGAGTTTTAAATACAAATCCTCTGACACTATTAGGCATCATGACCTGAACACCAAACCTGACAGCAACATTAAAACAATATCTTCCCCAACCTATTATGCCCTTTTGCAGCATGTAGTCCTGAAGCCCTTTTTCACTCTTGAAATATTTCCAACCGCCACGGCGCGAATACATTTCCTTACCAACCCGAACGTTGACAAGAGTATCCGGCAGGTTTGCAAACCGACATCCATGTTCAAACATTCTGATCCAAAGATAGTAATCCTCATTGAAATGCCAGTCGATGTAATTGCCGGCCTCCAAACCACGTGATCGTAACATGGTTACGGTCATGTGGTTAAGGGGGCATCGCCCCCTTAACCACATGACGATTTCGTCATTTCGGCATGGCACTTCTCTCTTGCCGACAATATTTGATTCATCGTCGATAAACTCAGTTATCTGACCTCCGACGATGTCACATTCCGGGTGGTCTTCCAGGTATTTCAGTTGCCTCTCAAAACGATCGGGAGCCGAAATATCATCTGAATCCATTCTGGCTACTATCTCATGACTCACCTTCTCCATCCCTATACGAAGTGCATTGCCGAGACCTCCATTCTTCTCAAGAAAAATAACCCTGATCTCGGAAATTTCCTCTCGCAACCGCTGAATTTCATTCATAAGATGATCCGGAACCGGGCCATCTACAATTATTAAAATTTCACTCGGTTTCAGCGTCTGTCTTACGGATATACTCTCAACTGCTTTTCTGAAAAAAGCAGGATTATCATTTCGATAGACTGACATTAATACGGAAAACGGTTTCATTTTTCAAATGAAGATTTATCTGGAAATAAACTTTGCAAGTCAGCATCTACCCTCTCCTTCAATGCAGGGTATTCCTCAGACGGCAGAAAAGGACTGTCGTTGACACACACAAAAGTGTTTTTAAACAACTCTTCACGTTCCTTTTCATAATTTTTTGCTGAAGAAAGAACAATACAAAAAGAGTCGTTAAAAAAATGAGGAACAAACTGACCTGTCATCAATGCGTACTCTCTGAAAATATATTGATTTAAATCATCAAATGAGCGGAATCGACTCTGACTCGTATGATCCATCTCATCCTTGAAGAGTTCATAACATTTCCAAAGGTTAGACAACAAAAATGCCTGGGGATGATGATTCACCTTAATCCATTTATACTCACCTACAAGACTCAGAATTCTATTTCTTAAAATATCCTCTTTTAGATATGATGAGTCAAAAAATAACTCCGGCCTTCTCTTTCTCAACTCCTTAAGTGGAAAATATGAATTAAGAAGGCTGACATTTTTTCTACATACATACGAGTAAGGATCCTTTATCCGAATCTTGTCGTATAACCACCCTCCTCTCGGAATATCCAGCACCAGATGATCAACCGGAAGATTCCCCTTATAAAATCTTTCGGGAGTTACAGGCTTACAAACCAATGTATCATCATTGAAATAAATGAACTTCTCCGCCAAACCGGGAATATTCTTTAAGTTCATTTCAATAGCCTGACTATTAAATACAGGATATGCCGATTCTTTCCCAAAGAAATCCTTATGCTTTTGTATTTTAATTTTGGGATTGGTCGTATCCAACCACTCAGGCAGATGTCCGTATGTTACAAAATGGATATGACGCACCCAAGGCATGAATTTCTCAATCCCTCTGAATACATATTTCAATGTATCCCAATCGCGAAAGAATTGGGATACAGATTTTACTCCATCTTTCTTACTCCTCGAATATTTTTCTCTGTCCCTCTTCCAAACGGGATCAGTATCATCAACCCACGGAATAACTATGTCTATCGGTTCCATTCTTGCTCCTTACTCTTTTTACTCTTTTTAAAACATACGGAAGCATCAGCATAATCACCGGAACGTGATAAAAACGGGATGTTACTGCCAACTCTCCTTTATAGTGGACGAAAAATGTATAAATCAATATGAGGAATATATACAATTTATCATTTCTATTTCGACATAACCTGATAGGTTTAATGAAATACAACAGACCATATATATAAGCGAAAAATGAGCCTATCGTTCCCCAGTAGAGCAACTGGCGGATATATCCACCATCAACACTCTTATAATAGCCTCCATACTCTTTATCAATATAATGACCACTTCCTATTACCCATTCCTCATCAGTTATCTGTACATATTCATACATCTCATTCAACGCATTAAAAGATGCACTATCCTCTGTTGACCCGGTTTCATTATATTTGATTATCAAGTCAAACAACCATGGAGCCAGAGTGTCAGTAATAAGAGAAATGACAGAAGCCGGCAATATAGCTACCACCATCAAAACACAAGCCAAAAGAGTCAATCCAAGTTTTGAAAACAGACGAAGTTTTCGTTTTGATTCCCCTTTATACAATATAACATATCCTACGCCAAACACTATTCCTATCATTGAAGTTCGTCCTGCAAAGAATCCACATATAATGACTAAGAACAGCTTGATATATTCCATATAAGAAACCTTCTGCATACCCATTATACGCTTGAACTGCACAAATGTGATGAGACCACACGTTGCAGCAAGTTCAAAATAAAGTCGACCGGACATAGCCATGCCGCGTATAAAGAAGTAATAATCGTCTGCAGGAGCGCTATCATCAAACTGGAAATGATGAACAATGTCTTTAATTGCCGGCACTGTAAAAGACCCAATCGAAATAAGGCCCTGAACCACAAAGACATCTACAAGAAGTTTTTCAGCAAAATCAGTTGTAAATTCCTTAAAATCAAGAGCTGATATAATTATTACACTAAGAATTACACCGACAAGCATTGAAAACATTGCACGCGTAAGCTCCATATCGTTAGCCCCCATCCATTTGGTCCATATCGCACTCAGGCAAACCATAAGGAAGCTCGAGACCATCAGCAGTTTTATATACTTATTGCGGAAGAGATAAATCACTCGGTTCAATCTCTTCTTTGAGACCACCTTCCACAATGCCAAAAACAATGCCAGATATGCAGAGTTTAACGGCCCTACAATCGGAAAACTGAAAACAAGCAGGAAAACCAGTAGAATATTAAACCACATAGAGACTAAACCAAAGAAGGGACTACATTCCGACGCAAATGTTTAACCACCACAACACCAAATCTTCGAAGATTATATGGCTGTGAGAAATAATCACCCGACATTATAAACTTTGACAATGACTTCAATGAATAATCCGAAAGCGAATAGTAAAACAGCCGGCGGATACAATTCATTATTCTCCTTTGTGCCGGGTCAAGATTTCTTGAACTGCGTTCATTTTCCGCAATATCATCAAGTGTGATTTTGCTTCCTATTTCCGGAATACCAAGAGTTGAATAGAACGTATTGATTAAGTCTCTCCTAATCCGACGGCCATTTTCATCCTGCTCCTTTCCACGCGCCTTTGAGATCTGATTCTCAGACACACGGTAATAAAGGAGCACCTCATCAAGATTAGCTAATCGTCCAATCTTACTCAAATCTGCCGCAAGCTTATAATCCTGACTAACCTTAAATGTCTCATCGTATGTTAGCCCATATTTATCCAGAACATCCTTACGCACAATAAGTAACGGATGAATAAATGGTGAAGAAGTGAAGATATATTCCTGAAAATCCGAATCGGTTACAGGCCGATACAATTTCTCTCCTGTCCTGACACCGTCCCACTCAACTGCCATTGCACTCGACGCGATAACATCAGGATTATTCTCCATAAAAGAAATCTGACGTTCAAACCTTTGAGGAAGGGAAAAATCATCGGCATCCATACGGACAATGTATTTCCCTCGGCATTGCTTCAACCCATTATTCAAAGATTTAGTCAATCCTGAATTAACGTTATTTTCAATCACCTTTATTCTGGAATCTGAATCCGAAAGAAACTTAAGATAGTCGGAAAGATCCTCCCTTCCCGGAGCGTCATTGACTATTATAAATTCAAAATCAATAAACGATTGATTGAGAATTGAATCAACCGACTTCCTAATCCATTCAATCGGCTCTTTATGAACCGACATCACCACGGAAATTTCCGGATTCAAATCCATCTTCACTTCCGGCATACTTTTACTTTTACGTTTCTATTGTTTATCCTGATTGCTCAGAATCACCTCTGAAGCAAATCGTGAAGCATCGATGGGAGGTAACATCATCTGAAAAGAATGGTCACCACAGCGGGCAGCAAAAGCCCCGACTGTAAATGGCCATATAAACTCAATGATTTCTGTGACATGCTTCAGATTCTTCTCACGAGTGTTATTATCACTGATAAATTCTTTCAGATTTTTTATCTCCATCCCAAAAAGGAATCCTGTCTTTATTACAAGTTCCTCCTTATGATTCAAAATAAAGTCAAACTGAATTCCGCACACATCACTGGCAGAAGAATACTTCAAACGAGCAGACATGCCGATCTGCACTTTACTTTTATCTTTTATGTCTTTAACCCGGTCCTCTTCAATTACGAAAGGTCCGGCGCTATAATTTCCAAGTATTATTTCCATAATAAATATTTTCGCAAGACTAACCTGCAATAGTTCAATTTAACTTGCTATTTCAAGCGGTTTATTATTTACTATCCGATTCAAGAAAGTTTTAATCCATATCTCATCTTCACAAAACTCCGAATCGAAATCATCGCAATCTTCAATTGCTGCCTTAAAATCTTCATCAGAATCAGAAGTAAACAAACAGCCATTGTCTGAAAAAATCACAAATAGCTTTTTCTTATCCCTAAAAATGTCCGACAAAGATTCCGAATTATCCATATAAGCCTCTATTTCCTTTACCGATGTTCTGACGGCAACGTACTCTTCAGATGACTCATTATCCAAATCCAATCGAACAAGAAGATAGAGTTCTCTTGTTGCCTCATCGACAAATAATGATACAAACGGAACTCCAAAATCCTGAATTGCACCTACATATCTGAATATTTCAGGATTCTTCATCTTCATCATAATTAATCTCCATCCTAAATGAAGTGTCTCTAAAACTTTCTATGTCTTCAACCCTATATTTAATGACATTTAAATGGTCATGGTGCACCTCCGTAACTAAAACAGTTCCTTTAGGAAAAATGAATTTACCAACTAAATTTCCTCTATCCTTCCTATACATTCTCCTCTTTTTATCAGACTGTTTCTCTTTCTTTAATTTCTTGTCATGATGTTTTGCACTCTTCACAGCAGCCTCAGGAGAGGTATTGAACGAAAGACACCCTTTTGTCACTAAATCTAATTTTGTTTTTTCATCAAAACCGTCAAGTTCATCATCACTATATCTGACCGGCACAGGATTCTGACCGTTTTTCTTTCGGAAGATTCTCGCCTCATTATCATTTTTGTTACACGGAAATTCCTGACATGTCCTATAAAGGGTTAATTCTTCGTTTAACTTAAAATTTGCACTAACTGTTTCTTCAAATTGGGTGAAATAATCAGAATGTGCAACTTCACTGATGATTGAATGAAAATCTTCTTTTGAATAAGATTCGTATTGTATTTTACTTTCCATTAACGAATATATAATTTTCTCATAATAAATATAGTGGTTAATCTAAAAAATTTCAAATTAAATACTAAAACTTATGACATATCCTTGTCAAAAGACTTTGATAGCCTTCTCACCAGATATAAATAGAGAGTTTCTAATTTATCTCTAACCTTAGTTTATATCTAAATAATCTTTAACGACAATATAGTTTGTTATGAAATGAGAATATCCCCATTCATATCAAACTATACTCTCGTCATCAAAGAACATATAATAGTCATAAAATCATATTAAATTATGACTTTTCTGAAAATTGATTATCCTTTCGTCCTTAATCACACCACGCTCAATGCAAGTAGCGTCAGACAAAGTGCTATCCTCTCCCTGCTCAATAAGCACATCCAAAAATGGAGAGATTGCCTCACTGATTCCCTCAGTTGCACTTTTATAGAACAACGATGGGGTATGATCCACAACATAATGTCGTATGCCATCAACCATATAATCCGGAGACTCTATTGTTGTAGGAATTGAAGTCTCGATAGCTCCGGCTCTATCGCAACTGATATCTATCAACAGAGAGCCTCGCTTCATTCTTTTTAGATCTTCCTTACTGATAATATGATCCCTTCTATTTGTGTCCCAAAGGATTGCATTTACAATTGCATCGTATTTCTCGATGTTCTTGCTTAGCTCCTTTTCGGTTGCTCTCGTATAGATAGTGACATCATCACTGAACTGAAAAAGCATTTTAATAGCACCCATCGCAGTGTTTCCACGTCCTATAACGGCTACTTTCTTATTATATGGAAACTCTCCATGACACATAAAGGCATGAAGAACCGCTGCTTCTCCTGCAATTTCATTATTGCGGTAAAAAGTGTGCCGACCATCTTTAAACATATCTTCCCATGCAATTGCCGTCAGCCTTCCATCGCATATTTTGTCACAAATATCTTTATTTTGAACCGCATGAATCCATCCGAATATTGTCTTGTTTTCCAGTTGATTCAAATAATCTGCATCTCCAATCTTCGGATCACATATAATATCAGCATCCAACGCTTCACTTCGTGTCACAACTTTGGCGCCGGATTTAATAAATTCATCGTCTGATACACCTATTACCTCACCATACCCCTTTTCAATCATTATATGTTTGGGGTGCTTAAGTTGACGTATAACTTCCGGAGTAATAGCTCGTCTTTTTTCATTCTCCTTATGGCTTATTACGAATCCTATTGTTTTCATTTTTTATTCGGTAATTTTATTAAACTTCCCATATATTTATCAACCTCCGGCAAAATATTCGGATCTAAACCTGACGATGGATAAAATGTCATTTCTCCAAAATATATCTTACCGTCTACATTGTATAAATCTACTCTCACGAATGAGAATCCCTTTGAGAGAGTAGATGCTATCTCAAACATTTTCTTATAATTTTGCGGAGAAGGCATCGTAAATCCTTCCGGAGCATTCTTTCCCCTCACATTATATCTTTTCAACTCCCAATTTTCATCGAAAAAATAAAATTTCGGAAATCCCGTTTCTCGCTCGTAGCATACCATCACTGACTCAGCATATCCATCAAAGCAAAAAAACTTGAAATCCTGAATATTCTCCCCGAGAGACTTTTCCGCAAAAACCTTACTCTCTATATTTTTATATGGCCACTCCTTTGTGTGAGGATAAACGTTCTCTTTCAATAATCGAGACAACTTCCCTTTAGCTTCTTGAATATTAAAATTATTCTTATTCTTTACAACATAGACACCATTTGTGCTGCAGCCGTGATTCGTCTTTAATACAAAAGCGTCAGGCAAATCACTCATGTCTATATCTTCCGCCTTATTCCATACCTTATATGTCGGAATGATATATTCCTCTCCTATCTTCTCTGCAACCCAATGTTTTACACTAATTTTATCTACAAGTTGCGTATATTTGGGATTCCTGTCATATAGTTTCAACCACTGCAATTTTTCATTTAAAGTCACAGGATTTGTCAATGATAACGGATATCCCATGGTTGCAAGAAAAAGGACTTTCAGATACTGTTCATCAGAAAGCAGCCGGCCAAATAAACGCAATATTATTTTTGCCGATATTTTTTTAATCTTATTCATTTATACAATTCTTAAGATTGGGGAATCTTCCGAAATGTTGAAAATATTGCAGACTTATATATACAGAATCCGGAAGGATTCCTCCTAATATTTTCAAAACAGGAACTGTGAAAAGGATACGAGGAGTTGTAAGTATTTTTTTTAATTTTCTCAAACAACATACAATATCACTTTTCTGTCTTTACAAAACGATACCTAAAATATTTTTGACTTCATCCTCAGATGAATTAACAATTTTTGCAATTAACGATATCTCGAGTCCCTGATTATACATTGAAGTGATCAATGCCATTCTTTCTTCCGTTTTTCCTTCTGCACGACCCTCTGCAAGACCTTCTGCACGACCCTCTGCACGACCTTCTGCACGACCCTCTGCACGACCTTCTGCGCGACCTAATATTGATGCTGATTTTAAAGTACCGTAATAATCACGATATGCCTTAAGGTCAGCATCATATTGACGTCGATCTTTTTCGCTTAAAGATGCGTAAGAAACGACATCTTCAAGATGCTGAAACAAATTTCCCTCATGTGTAAATGTTAACCTTTCCATAGACGTCATATTTACAATGTTATAAATCCATTTATCCAATCTTGTATGACATTGAGATTCATTCTCTCTCTTGTCGAAGTTCGGGAGCTGAAGCAAAATAAATCTTAACTTATCTGAAATAAGCTCATTAGTTGCTATATCACATATTCTGGCATCTACTCTGAAGCGTCCTTTTAAATGAGGAAGTTCAAAATTCATAAATGCCACTGTATATACCGGCATATACTCATAATACCAGTCTTTCCCGGATTTACCCTGCTCTACAACTGTTCTTGATGCATAATATATCAGGCGGTCCTGAAAGAAAACCTGATGCGAATTTTGCATCTCAACTGTAAATAGCCTGCCATCTGCAGTCTCACAATGAATATCAAATATTATTCCACGTTCTACAAATGTATGGCGTATTATTTCCTTGTCTCTATATTTAATATCAACAATTGGAGAAAAGCCAGGTTCATTCTCCAAAAGAGCATTTAAGAAATCAATAAGAAATATCTTGGATTCTTCTCTTCCAAATATATATTTGAAACCAAAGTCAACAAAAGGATTTATGAATTTTGACATGTCACTGCAATTTTTCAAACCTTAAAGTATGAGCGGAACCATTCGGCTGTGCGGTTGATTCCGTCTTGAAGAGGAGTGGCAGGAGCAAAACCGGTTGCCTGGGAAAGTGCAGAGGAGTCTGCGTAGGTTTGATAAACATCGCCGGGTTGCATCGGCAAGTACTCTTTTTTTGCCTGCCGTCCTGCCGCACGCTCAATACACTCAATATAATCCATCAGACGTGTCGGCGACTGATTTCCTATATTATAAATTGCCGACGGAACTTCCTTGTCAGGAATAACATCTATTATCCGGCGTACACCTTCAATAATATCATCAATGAAGGTAAAGTCACGCAACATGTCGCCATTATTAAACACCTTTATGGGACGATCGTTGAATATGGCATCCATAAAAAGGAATGGTGACATATCGGGGCGTCCCCAGGGTCCATATACAGTGAAGAAACGCAGACCTGTTGTCGGCAATCCGTAGAGCTTACTGTAAACGTTTGCCATCAATTCGTTGCTCTTCTTTGTGGCCGCGTAAACCGACACCTGATTGTCAACTCGGTCTGTCTCAGAAAATGGAGTCTTAGTGTTACCTCCATAGACAGATGATGATGAAGCATAAACAAGATGACGGACCTTATTAAGCCGTGATGCTTCAAGAATATTCAGAAATCCGACTATATTGCTTTCAATATATGCGTAGGGATTCTCAATGGAATAACGCACTCCGGCCTGAGCTGCAAGATTGACAACTATATCAAATTTCTCTTCTTCAAACAACCTGTCGACTTTCGCTTTGTCACAGATGTCGACACGACAGAATTTATAGTTATCAAATTTTTTGCTCTGAACCATTCGTCCCTGCACAATCTCTCTCTCAGGAATACCTGTTTCCTCAAGACGCGCATATTTAAGACTGACAGGATAATAGTCGTTGATATTATCAATTCCAACCACCGTCTCACCTTCGCCACAAAGTCGGCTCACAAGGTGAAATCCGATAAATCCGGCTGCTCCGGTCACCAATATCTTCATCTCTCCAATTAATCTTGATTGAAAATATCACGAGTGTAAACCTTTTCACTCACAGCATCAAGCTCTTCACTTGTTCGGTTGGCAAGAATCGCATCGCTCTGACTCATAAACTCATTTAGATCGTTGACTATGCGCGAACCGAAGAATGTTGTTCCATCCTCAAGCGTAGGCTCATAGATTATGACAGTCGCGCCTTTCGCCTTTATACGCTTCATGACTCCCTGAATGGATGAATGGCGGAAGTTATCGCTGTTAGACTTCATAGTGAGCCTGTAAACACCCACAACAACCGGTTTTTCAGGGCTCCAACCCGCTTTCTTCAAAACCTGATCGGCAATAAAATCTTTTCTTGTACGATTGCTCTCGACAATTGCCGACATCATATTCTGTGGCACATTGGCATAGTTGGCGAGAAGCTGCTTGGAGTCTTTCGGCAAACAGTAACCACCGTAGCCGAATGAGGGATTATTGTAATGAGTGCCGATTCGAGGATCAAGCCCAATACCTTCGATGATTGCCTTGGAGTCAAGACCCTTTACCTCAGCGTAGGTGTCAAGTTCATTGAAATAACTCACACGGAGCGCAAGATAAGTATTGGCAAAAAGCTTCACTGCCTCGGCTTCTTTCATCCCCATAAATATCACCGGGATATCTTTCTTCAAAGCTCCTTGCTGAAGAAGTTCGGCGAAAACATGAGCTTTCTCATCAAGCCATTCAGGATTTGTCAATTTCAGAATCGATTCATTCTCTTCTGCAAACTCCGGATTGTCAAGAATCTTAGGAACGCCTCCGATAATTCTGCTGGGATAGAGATTATCATATAACGCCTTGCTTTCACGAAGGAATTCCGGGAAGAACAGCAGATTCAGTTTCGGTGCGCCCTGCTTAGCATAGCGTGTATAAAGCGAACGACAATAGCCGACAGGAATTGTCGATTTTATCACCATCACAGCATCGGGATTCACTCTCAACACAATGTCGATAACATCTTCAATGCAGTGAGTATCAAAATAATTCTTTACCGGGTCATAGTTTGTAGGAGCAGCAATAACAATAAAGTCAGCATCTTTATAAGCAGCCTCCGCATCAAGCGTAGCGACTAAATCCAGTTCCTTTTCTGCAAGATACTCTTCGATATAGTCATCCTGAATGGGTGAACGATGACTATTAATCAGTTCTACCTTCTCCGGAATAATATCAACTGCAGTGACCTTATTATGTTGTGCAAGAAGTGTTGCCAGACTAAGACCCACATAACCGGTGCCGGCAACTGCTATATTATATCGTGTTTTCATGATATGTTCAATTTCGTTGTCTTATTTAAAGTCCCCACAAGCATCAAGAAATGCTTTTTTTAATCCACCATTACAAATCTGAGGACCGTTAATTTCCCAATTATCGTTACCTTCTATGAAGACCGGACCATCCTTACCAACTGCGACATCCCATCCGATTGAATGAATGGAAGGTAACATAGAATGTAGCAAAATAGCCTGTTTCTTACATTCCTCAAAAAATGGAATCTTAAACTCTGAAAAAACAATTCCACTATCAGGATGGATAGATACACGTGTACCAAACTCCGGCTTATAAAAGCCATATTCCTTTAATTGCCCTGTCTCCAATTTAATTCCAACTGCCAGCCCACCCTGTGACGTATTATCTACATTTGAACCTCCTGTACCGATTCTTAAAATCGATGGGAAAACTTCAAGTTCTCCGGTTCTTCTGTTGCGTATCGTTACAAGTCTTATTGTGTTTAGAGACTGAGGGTGTAACGATGCCATATCAGGATGTTGCTCAACAGTTGATTGAATCAAAAATCTGGATCTCTTCAGAATCTCCTCCAATTCATCCATCTTTATATCTTCCCCATTTGACTTCATACCGGATTTGTTAATCAGTAAGTGCATAATGCCTTTTCCACATTCACCATCTACCGGTTTTATAAACAGGTCAGCCTCTGTAAAACGATTGAAAAATGAATGATACGACGTTTCCTGTTTTTGTTCGATATCGAAGATTCCTTCAGGAGTTGTAATTCCTAAATTCTTTGAATAGTTCACTCCCATATAATCAGCAAGCATCCCAAATAAAACTTTATCTCTTAAAACAGGAATTGCCGAATTTTGAGTTACATTATATTTATTTCTTATCTTCATAAACACAATGTTATGAAGATATTTATTCATTTCTTCGTCTGATTTAACATCGAAACCGTATGAGAAATAAAATGGATTTGGGAAACCGTATTTTATTGATTGTAAAATCTGATCCTTTTCAATCTGCCAGGATGATTTTGATTTAAGCTCCGGATAATAACTTGTGTGATTACACCATTTCTTTCTATGAATTAGAACATCACATACAGAACGGGGCTTCAGATAAAATGCTCGGTACACCCATCTTAAAACACCTCTGACAATTGATATTAGCTTACTAATCATATCGACGCCTCAAAATCTTACAACTTTCTTTAAATCCTTATATTTATGTATATTTAAACTATACCGAATCCTCGAAGTCAAATTTTAAAATAGAATTGACATATTAAAATACCAATTATAGAAACGACTCTGATATAATCAAAACTTGTTATCCTACTGCTGCGCATAAGTAACAGTTATTTTAATTAATATTTCGCAAAATATCAATCTTCAGTGTTCTCTTGGATTTCATTGCATACTCTCGGATTTCATCAGTCCATTCGCCAAACGCCGGAAAACCGAAATATTGAGCAACCCACATAGGAAACCCTCCTATATTAAATTCGATCAGCTTTGGAGAACCATCTTCTTGTAATGCAACGTCAAATTGTATTAACTTCATAGGAAAGAGTCTTGAAGCGGCGTCAACTGTAAATGCTACAATCTTATCCCATTCCGGAACATACAAGTCTGCACATTCAAAATCTACTCCATTGTATGAGTTATACTTTCTCCCCTCAGAATCCATACAAAAATCCGTAAGTTTTCCGGTCTTCACATCTATTCCAACCATCTTGCCATCAGCATGCATATTATCTACGAATGAGCCCTTTGCTCCCATTCTTATAATTGCTGATAATAGGTTAACCTTTCCATTATAGGGAGAAGTATAAGTGGCTATACGGATTGTATTAACAGACGTTGGATTAAATTTCGACATAAAAGAATGTTGTACCAACGCCTCCTGAAGTATCATATTGCCACCCCCCCCGATATTTTGCAACATATTAACACTAAGAGCAACATTTTCATCACTAACGGATTTAAAAATATTCCCAGAGCGTATAAACTTCATAATACCTTTCCCGGAATCGCTACCCACCGTTGGTTTTATAATTACCGAATTATATCCGGTTAAAGCTGCATCAAGTGTTTTATCAGATATCTTTTCAATAATATGATATTCCCTATCAATAAAAACTCCATCCATTAATCTTATAAGAGTTTTAGGAAAAAAAGAGGATGGAAGCAGCTTATCGAACAGATTTTTATTATCGTAATAGGGTATATATATCCTCGGATTTAATGATTTTTCAAGTTCTGAACATATTACTTGTGAGAGAATCCTGACATCATGTCCATCCATAACCGAAAATAATCTATATGACCATTTTCCGGGATATTTCAAAATGGGAGCCCAATATTTTCGCCATTTTTTCTCAGCCTCCTTTCCATCCTTACTCTCCCTATACTCAAAATTCTTATATAGAATTCTTCGTTCACGTCGCTCAGTCAATAAATACAATCTTAAAATATTATATTTATAAACAACTGACAAAACAATATATGAACAAATTTTTTTTATAAGTCTAACCAGTCTACCAACCATTTCTACAAAAATCCAATATACTTAAAAATGCTCTATACCGCGACCTGTAGCAATCTATTTGCTTAAAATATATTATCAATTATACTTCGTAAGGCAAACTCGAAATTTATGAAAATATAAGTAGGTCGTTTAATTTTAGTCTCGTTCAACATGCTTGGGAAAAGAATACTATGATTCCTTTTGCAGAACGACATCTGTTTCACATCATTCTGACATTATTCCCAACCCTTCGTTTTTTATTCCGAAGCCTTCGAACGAGCCTATACAGGTGCTTTTCAAGAGGTTGAAGCTCTGACACAACCTTAAAAAGTTATTCAAGCAGTCATATCATTGCCATTGCAAAATTAATAAATTTATCTTAACAGAACGAACTGTAATTTTTTTTTTTTACTTCCACTTTTTACAAGCAATCATTTGCTTAATCCAAACAATCGAGAAATTTTATAGTGAAGATACCTGCATCCTCGTCTAACGAATATGCCTGCTCTTAAAAAAATATCATTTCCTGAATTAGGGATCAGTCCATTTATAATGCTCAGCAGTATTCTCTCGGAAAATTTAAAAACACTCTTATCTGCAAATATAACTGCATGATTATCATTCATTCTAACCAATGAAATGTCCGAAAGCTGATTTTTAGCAGAGTCTATTTCTATCTCACCACATGCTCCGATCCTACCAAGTCTCTTCCATATCTTATAAGTTGGAGTTTCTACCCACGGATAAGAGTCTGTTACTGGAAAATGTGATGTATCCTCTTCTTCGGCAGGATAATACATTGGGCGTGGCGGACGCAAATAACGTGGTGGAAATAAGAAATTTCCAAGTCCTAAAAAAATAGGCTTGTTCCTATATGTCACCAATGGCTGGACACGATGCTGATGTCCGCCGATTATCCCATCGGCACCGGCATCAACACATTTTTTTGCTATATCCAACATATACGAACTCGGCCAAAAGGTGTTTTCTTCCCCCCAGTGAATCATCACATAGAGAAAATCAACTCTCCCACGTAAGATCTTAATCTGTGATATAAAATCACAACCTATCGAGTTCATTCCAGGACATGATTCGGTTGCAACCGGCACATAACCAACTGTATTTTCCTGATTGTCACACAATCCTATTATACCTATCCTTAAACCCTTACACTCTATGACAACAGGCTCAGATGCTTCCTCGAGATTCCTTCCAGCACCACAATGCGCTATCCCAAGTTTGTCTAATTGAGTAATAGTGTTTTCAAGTCCGTTGGCTCCAAGATCAAATGCGTGATTATTTGCAAGGCTCACACAATTTATACCGAGTTCCTTTAATTTATTCAGGTTTATATTCGGTGCATAGATAACATCCTGCTTCAGACTCATCTTTACAGGGTCAAAGTCCGGGGTATCACCGATGGCACACTCCAAAGTCCCTATTCGCAAATCAAAACCTGAAAGATACTCATTAACTTCAGCTGAAACTCCCGAAGGCTTATTATGTAATACTCCTCCGGGCATTATATCTCCTAAAAAACAAATCTTAAGCGACATACATTATCTATTCAAAGAATGTTTCCAAGCCTCATAACAATCTCTAACCTCAGGTGCCCATCCTCTGTCAATAAACTCTTGTCCTGTGGTATCCCACCAATTATTAATTTCTATTATTACAGGACCTTTATCAGTGACCGCTACATCCCAACCAATTATTTTTATCTGAGGTATTAATGTCTGATATTTCTTTAGAGACTCAATAATTTCATCCCAATTTCTGATTGCAACTCCATTCAGTTTTTCTCCTGAATCAGGATGTAATTCAATTTTTCTTATATCATCCCAAGAATTAAATTGCTTTGCACCATGCGTCTCACCAGTTATAGTATCTATAACACAGTCAACATTGCCTCCACTACCGGCATTATCAACATCAGAGCCATTTCTACCGATTTTCATAAATGTCGCCATTACCTTTACGGAGGAGTCAGGATACAAACAGGTCATTACTCTGACAGTATTGATAGAACTACTGTTGAACTTTTTAAACTGGTGAGTCTGTTCTACAAGTTCTTCTACAAGCATTGGAACATTTCCAAACAATTTCTTCAATGCTATTTCCTTGCCATCATATTTCTGAACATACAGATCTCCGTCTTTTTCTATCAAATTATGACAGACTGTCACACCACTTCCGTGAGCACTGTCGCTTGACGGTTTCACAACAAATCTTTTAAATCCTGATTGTTTAATTATGTCTGCAATATGTTCATAATGATGGCCCGTCAATCCCTCCTTTACTCCTATCTCAGGATGATAATATGCTATAAGTCTTGGCATCGGTATGCCGACTCTTTCAAGCAACAAATGCGACAGAAACTTATCTCTCGCAATATTGGCATAGCTATCAGGATTCAAAATTTTCCAGTAAATACATGCTTGTCTATATGACAAAAAGTTTTCCCGAAAAGATGAATCGCGATCATATAGTCGAAAATTCGAGTATTCTGTTAAAGATACCTTCTTAACTTTTCTAAGAATCAGATAATCATTTAAAAGCCACAAAATATTCTTACCGCTTTTCTTTACCAACGGGAAAAAGGACTTTTTTACGGCAGAAAAAATATTTAATACATCCATTCCAATCTTATTTATTTAAAAATCATTCTTTTTATCTTTCTCAAACCCCTCTTTACAAACTTAATAAGGTTGCCTTCATCATAAAAAGGAGAAAGTGAAAATTTTCCTAAAAGGTATAATTTAAGACCTATAAACCTACGATTTAATAATGTAAGATAATTATCCTCTGTAAGGAACAACAATTTATATTTGTTTTTTATTGATTGCTTGTTGATTTCGGATGTTAAAATCAATCCAATCCTTGACTCAGTTTTCCAAACACGACGCAATGGAGATAAAACAGGAAATGGATAATCACGGGTGCAAGGAATTTTCCAAACATCCACCTTCGTCTTGTCCGGATACCATATAGGACGAGGCGCGTTGACAAAGAAATCAGGGAAAAGACCGTTGCCTAAAGAAAAGAATATTGACTTATCCTTATATGCTACAGTTGGTTGTCTCAGGTGTGTATGACTACCGACAATCAGATCAGCACCGGAATTAATCATTTTTTTTGCCATCTTCACAGATTCTTTTAACGGATAATATGAGTATTCTATTCCCCAATGAGGTAGAACAACCACATAATCACACTCTCTTTTCAAATCAGAAATCTGACTACATATTCTCTTTTCGTCCAATGATGCAACACCATATCCATTTTCGGAAGCGATTGGTACGTATGCAACCTGAGAATAGTCATAACTACATGCAGCAATTATCGCTATCTTGACATCACCCTTTTCTATAATAACAGGTTTGGTGGCCTCACTTATATTTCTTCCTGCTCCGGTAAATAATATATTATTTTTCCGTAAAAAAGCCAGTGTTGACTCAAATCCCTCTAATCCTAAATCAAAAATATGATTATTTGCTAATGACACTACATTTAGATTCATTTTGCATATAAGATCAGCAGAATCAGTAGGAGAATAAATAATATTCCCTCGACCGGACATTTTCTCAGGGTCAAAGGTAAGATTATCTCCAATAGCACATTCCAATGTAGCAATCCGCAAATCTGAATCGCTTAGAATTGCCATTACATCTTTGTCAATTGGGAAAGAATCTATATACGGAAGAACACCTCCGGGCATTACATCACCAAGAAATACTACTTTCATTTTCGTTTCAGAACTGACATCAAATTATTTCTTAATTCTCTAATTGCACCTGCCGGTGAAAATATTATTACCAATACATACACTCCTATATACAGGCAACCTAATATTATGTCTCCAAGATTGTTTACCTTCATTATAAATGAATATGCAAACGTAATAAGAAACGGTATAGTCGATAGTAAGATTATAGGATATATGTCCTTTACCTGCGACCAAAATGTATAACTTGTAAATTTTGAAACCAGATAAAAGTTATACACCACTATCATACATGAACCTAAAACCATACTCCATAACACCCCATATAAGCCTCCTAAATATAGTCCGATAAGAGCAAGAGATAATCCGGTCAGACTCTTTATAATTGACCAGTTAAACAATGTTCTGCTCTTTCCAAGAGATGCGATTACATTGTAACTTGTGCCCTGAACACAGATAAATATTCCCTGAATTGATAATATCTGCAATATCGGTGCGGCCATTATCCACCGGTTTGTAAATAAAAATTCAATGATAGGATATGCCAGCAAGCATAATAAATACATTATCGGCATTACTACAGAAAGGATAGCATTGTTAAACTGTCGTTGTACTGACTTCATCCTTTCAGGTGAGTCCTTGACCTCGACCATTAGCGGATAAGTAACCTGTTCCACTACACTGGCAAGACTTGAAGAAAAAACATTTTCTACCTTTTGAGCTTGAGAAAAATATCCAAGTGTCGAAGCATTAAAAGCTTTTCCAATCAATAAACCTCTAAAATTATTTGCAAATGACGATAACAAATTGGAAATCAAAATAAAACTTCCAAAACTAAACAACTCTCGAAATGATTTTCTTGAAAACGAAATTAACGGATGCCATTTGCATATAATCCATAAAAACACTGCTATCAAGGCTGATTGTAACAGCTGTTGAAGCACAAGCGCCCACACTCCCCCTCCATAATACGCATAAATTATTGCTGCAATCACGGAAATAATAGCACTTATCAAGTTTACAAGTGCTATTATCTTAAATTGCATTTTCTTACGCAACTTACATAGTTGCACAAGGGATACGGCATTTAATATCAATATCAACCCCTGTACTCGCAATAGTGGTGTAAGGAGAGGCATCTTATAAAAAATTGAGACAAGAGGTGCTCCGAAATACAGTAGTAAATATAAAAATACACTTAATCCTATATTCCAATAAAATACAGTGGAATAATCTTCCTCCGAGGGATGCTTTTTCTGAATAAGTGCCGAGCCGAATCCTCCATCAATAAATGTTGTTGATACTGCAATAAAAATAAGTAACATTCCGATATATCCGAAATCATCAGGTGTAAGTAAGCGAGCCAACACAATGTTTGAAATAAAAGAAACAAACATTGAACCGAATCGCTGGATTCCAACCCAAACCATTCCGATCATCGTCTTGTGTTTTAATGTTTCTCCGGATGTACTCATTACTTGTTATCACATATAAAAAAATGACTATACCCTTGAATAATCATCTTTTCAACAATATTTATGGGGTGATGTCTTATGCTATAAACATACACATCAACTTATACATGCATTTATTTCTGTAAATATCTTGCAAAGTTACCTAATTTTATGAAGATGACAAAGAGTGATTCTTTTCTCAAATGATTTTTTACAATTTTAACTGCGCGGTTGAATTTCAGCTCATGGGAGTGAGTAGTGAGGGGTGGATAAAGGGGAGGAGAACCATACAGACTCCTTCGATTCTGACAGCTACATGCTTGTTTTTCCTTACCCTTACTACATGTCCTTCATACCCTTGGAAGGGGCCTGAGGTTACTCTAACTTTCTGATTGGCGCGAAACTCTGTGTTGTGATATACTTCACATCGGGTGGTGTCATCGCTCGAAAGAAGACGCAGAAGATGAATGGAGCTTTCCGGGATTTTCTGGATGCTGTTGTCTTTCGGATAACGGTAGATCCATATCGGCACATTCATCTCCGGACATTCTCGCCCTTTTCTCTCAAATTCAAGTAACTTGTCGGGTGTGGTCTTGACGAACAACACATGCGGAATGAGCCATCGGGAGCGGCGACGCCTCTCCTCTGTCTGGATTGTCTCACGGGGGACGAGGAGGTCGGAACATATTTCTGAAAGCTGGCGTTCGGCCTTCTGCTCGTGGCGCGTGCGTATGGCATACCATTCCTCATTCATCTGTATCTGTGCTGTGGGAAGGGTTAGTCTTCTGTATGATTTTTACAAATGATTCGGGCAGCCGGACATTGTAAAGCTTCAGTGCTTCGGAAAATAGGGGTGCTATCTCTTCATCTTTGAACCCTGCTATGCCGCAGCCGATTCGGGTGACATAAAATGTTGTCTGGTCCCATTCTCGCGCAAGTTCTATAAATTCGTCGACGTAGGGACGGATTGTGTCAACTCCCCCTTGCATCGTCGGAATTGCGTAGGATTGTCCTTGCAGTCCCACGCCTTGACCTTCAACAGCTCCGAAATAACGTTTGGCTGTTCGTGCGGCTCCTCCGGCATGGTGCCCTGCCAGATTACTTCCAAACACGAATATCTCGTCTTCTCCAAGCGACGTGATATTTTCGGGAGTATAGTTATATTGTTTCATTTCCTCTCTTTTTCTTTCAACTACAAATTTAATATATCTCCGCTACTTTGCCAAATCATTCGATATTTCTCATTCTCTGCCGTCTGATTGAGTTAGATTTTTTTACTATTTTTGTATTCCATAAAACATTTACAGTTATGAGAGAAATGCGAAAAATCGACCGCAAGAGAGATGCGGATTGGGCCCTTGCAGTGTTCGATAAAGCACCATACGTTACGGTCAGTATGACGGGCGTAGACGGTTTTCCTTACGGCCTGCCGTTGTCTCTTGTGCGCCGGGATGACAAAACGTTCTATTTCCATTGCGCTGATGAAGGTCAAAAGATTGATTGTCTTAAAGCTAAACCCTATGTCTGTCTGTCGGCAGTGAGCCGATGCACTCCAAAGTTTGAAGAAGAAAAACAAAATTTCACTGAATATTTTCATTCGGCTGTGGCTTTCGGAAAGGCTGAACCGGTGAGCGACGATTCGGAAAAAATCGTTGCACTCAGATTGCTCTGTGAGCGATTTCTGCCTAAATATATGAGTCATTTCGACGATGCCATCGCCCGCAGTCTTGACCGCACAACTGTGATCAGGATTACGTTGACTGCACCTCCGGTTGGTAAATGTAAGGGTAACGACTGATAACCATTTTTACGTTAAAACATACCTGAATCACTTTTTATTCAGCGCAAAGTATTATTAGTTGTCTGATTTTATGTATCTTTGATAAGATTTACATATAATAGAAGAGAAGCTTTGTCTTCGCTTCTCTCTTCTCGCAGTGTGTGTTATTTTTAACAATCTTTACTATACAATTATATGAAACTCAAATCACTTTTCACAACATTGTTGTTGGCCGGTGTTATGCCGTTTGCCTCATGTGTGGCTGCCGAGCAGGGTTCAGCCGAAACATCAGCAGTGTCGGAGAATATTCCCACTGTCTATTACATCAAAAACATTACTCCGCAAAATATCGTCAAGGTCTACAACGCTCTTGGCAAGAAGGCTGAGGGAAACAAAATCGGTATAAAAATCTCTACCGGTGAATCCAACAAGTCAAATCATCTTGACACTGCGTTGATTGCAGATTTCGTGCGCGTAATTAACGGCACATTCGTTGAGTGTAACACCGCCTATGCCGGAAACCGTCTGAAAACTGAAGACCATCTCAAGACAGCTAAAGAACATGGTTTCACCGACCTTTCCGGTATTGATATTCTTGATGCGGATGGCGACATGGAAATACCCGTTGTCGGAGGAAAGCACCTGACAAAAGATATCGTCGGCAACCATATGAAAAACTACGATTTCATGGTTGTTCTCTCTCACTTCAAGGGACACCAGATGGGTGGATTCGGTGGCGCACTGAAGAATATCTCAATCGGTCTCGGCTCGTCGGCCGGCAAAACTTATATTCACTCTGCCGGAAAGACATCGGATGTCGAAAGTATCTGGAAGAATCGCGCTGAACAGGCTGATTTTATTGAGTCAATGGCAGAAGCGGCCAAAGCGATTACTGATTATTATGGCGACAACATCCTCTATGTCAACGTAGCAAATCGTCTGAGTGTCGATTGCGATTGTAATGGCAATCCCGCTGAGCCGGAGATGGGTGATTTAGGCGTATTCGCATCCCTCGACCCCGTGGCTCTCGACCGTGCGTGTGTCGATATGGTCATGAACTCTGACGATCCCGGCAAAGCCAGTCTCATTGAGCGTATCAACTCCCGTCTGGGCACACTCATCCTGTCTCATGCTGAAGAACTCGGAGTAGGCTCGCAGAAATATAACCTTGTGGTTGTAGAGGAATAACCAACTTCCACATCAAATAATTACGACTCCTCGTTTTAGTAAGTTACTAAAACGAGGAGTCGTTGTGTTTTCCTTTAAGGATATACGTGATGGGATATTTTATTTTGAGAGGATGTCGTCGGGCGTCAGAGGTGTGTACGGTCCGTCTTTGACTTCAAATATGACTGTCGGCTCGATCACTTCGATGCCGTGCCATACGCCGCGGGGAATCTGCAATCCATAATCGCCGGTCGTGACATCAAGAAGATACTCCTCGATCTTCTCACCGTTGTCATCATAGAAAGCGACCTTCATCTTCCCTTGCAGCAAAACGTAGGTCTCAGATGTGAAGCGGTGACGATGCACAGGCAAAACCGTGCCCGGAAGGAGAGCATTCAGAAGACGTTGCGCCTTCGAGTCAAGACTTTCGTGAAAATTATAATTCATGCGTAGACGCGGACTCTCGGCTGCCTGCGCCAACACTGTGTCGAGAAGTCGTTTATCTATCTTCATAATTCTTAGTCTTTAAGTATTCCGCGTGGAGATGATAATTCTTCTTCATGAAAACAACATACCCTACTATCAGCACCAACAGGACACATCCAAGATAGAGATTCGGATTGACAGGAAGAAAAATCCTGCCGGCTGATATGATTAGCTGAAGACCCATATATCCTGCTGCAACCGCCAGATGAGGCAATTTAAGCTCATTCACCATCAGCTGATAGGCATGTTTTCTGTGAGCTCGTCCGAGATTGTCGTGCAGCATCATGCGGTGAAGGATTGTCATCACAACATCAACGCCATAAACTGCAAGAAAGACAATATATGAGATATCATCTGTGACGAGTATCAATGTTCCGAGTGAAAAGAGCAGGATATAGGCAATCGAGATTGACCCGACATCACCGGCAAAACATTTTGCACGTTTCCTGAAATTAAAGAAACAGAACACAAGGAGACTTAATCCGGTGATAATCAGAAACGGCATGGAAATAAAATCAAGGCGTAAGTTAAGATAAATCATCGGGAGTAACACCGCGAGTGAATACCCTCCGGTGATTCCGTTGATTCCATCCATAAAGTTATAAGCGTTGATAATGCCGACACAAACAATCAAGGCGATTATAACCACCCACCATTCCGGACTTATCAATTCACCGAATTGTCTTAACATCAGAAGGACAGATGTGAACTGGGCAAGAAGTCGCCATTTTCCAGCAATGGAACGAATGTCGTCGACAAAGCTGACCGCACCTATAATTGTCAGACCTGCCATAAACCATGAATACTGAAATCCAAACAGAACCCAGAAGAGCCATGCACCCAGCAGAAATATCACGCCTCCCCCACGGAGTGTGATAGAGCTGTGAGAAGACCTCAGGTTAGGCTTGTCGATAATATTATATTTATCGGCAAGCCGGAAGTATCCGAGCTCAAGGAAAATCAATAGTATGGTGACAATTACATATATCATTTATTCCACTGCAATTTACACACAGTTATGCGTATTTAAGAATGTGCCACAGATTAACGTGTGCACCCCCCTTTTTTACATCATAACGACAAATCATTTAAAAAAGTATTTTTGATTCTTCGACACGGCAAAGAAACTCTCTAATACGTTGAAGAACCAAAAACATTTAACTTTCTTATGTCTGTTGTGCAAATTTAACCAATTTTTTTTGATTGGCAATTATTAGTGTTATCTAAATTTTAAAGATGATGAAATATGATGATAGTAAGCTTCAACATTTACACTTGAATTTCCGTTAATATTCATATTCCACTTATAATCGTTATCTAATTTCTATCCTTATGCTTCTAAACATTATTTACCTCATCATAGGTCTGGCGCTTATTCTCGTCGGTGCGAACATTCTCACCGATGGCGCTTCGGCCCTTGCCAAGAAATGGGGAATGTCTGACCTAATTGTAGGACTGACAATCGTGGCCTTCGGCACGTCTGCCCCTGAACTTGTGATTAGCATCATGTCGGCTGCTGAAGGTAATTCAGGCATCGCAATCGGCAATGTTGTCGGCAGTAATATCTTCAACATCTGTGCCATCATCGGCATTACGGCGCTCGTCACCCCCGTTAAAGTCTCCAAAGGGATTATGCGCACCGACATCCCCCTTGTGATTCTCTCGGCTCTCGTTCTCCTCGTAATGGGAAACAACATATTGCTCGATGGGGCGCAAGAAAATATCCTGACACGCACCAACGGCATCATCCTGCTTCTCTTCTTCGCCATCTTCATGTATCACACCTTTAACGTAGCGAAGAATCCGACTCTCAATGAATCGGATGATGACGTCGACAAATCACCTGTCAAAGAGATGCCTTTGCTGAAATCTATCATCTGGATTGTCGGTGGACTTGCGGGTCTTATCTTCGGTGGTGATTTATTTGTTGACGGAGCATCAGGAATTGCCTCCGCCATGGGTGTCAGCGATGCCGTGATTGGTCTGACAATTGTTGCAATCGGCACCTCCCTCCCTGAGCTTGCCACATCTGTTACGGCTGCCCTCAAAGGGAAAACGGCAATCGCACTCGGCAATGTAATCGGAAGTAACATCTTCAATATTTTCCTCGTGTTAGGATGCTCGGCAACTGTCAGTCCTCTCCTTTTCGGAAGTGTCGGAAATGTCGACCTTCTCGTTCTGACAATCACCTCTCTCCTTTTCTGGATTTTCGGTTATGTCTACAAGGAGCGCACGATAACCAGAATCGAAGGAGGATTATTACTGGCATGTTATNTCGCCTACATGACCTACATAGTGCTGACAGCNTAATTCTACAAATTAAAAGCTAAAAAAACAGGGTGANCNTAACNGAAAAAGTTATCTCACCCTGTTTTTTCATACCNTATTTTCTNTATTGCCGGCGCACCGTGCCCCGTATATAGAAAAGTTCTCTCGNATTGTCGGCATTACTTCTGATTCGAAGCACCTTCCGGAACTCTCCCGGTGGCCGACCCTTTGAATTGAACCTCACNTTTATTTCTCCCCACTCTCCGGGAAGAATCGGNTCTTTCGGAGAAGANGGTGTCGTGCATCCACATTCGGCAAAGATTCTCTTAATTACCAACGGGGCGTCGCCTGTGTTGCGGATTCGCATCACTCCTTCGACAATCGTATCAGTNGGAATAACGCCAACNTCCACCGAGCGNCCTTCAAGCTCAAGATGNGCNNCCGGTTCAGAAGCAACCATTACCCCCGTCACCATGAGAATCATCGTCAGGAACAGNAANACCCTTTTCATCAGAACAACTGTTTTGTGACGGCACGATCACTCTCGGTCTGTGCCTCTATCAGATAGACACCGCCATCAAGAGTNACGCTAACCTCATCGCAGTCTTCACTGATAACNTTCATCANACGACCCAAAGCGTCGNAAACCCTCACAGTGATTCTTCCNGTCTGAGCGAGGTCTCTCACCGTGATAGTGTTGCCGTTTCTCATCCACTGGAGATTTGTCGTCTTCTCCAANGGTGCATAATCGGTCAGGTANAGTCGGCCCGAAGCAGGACCGGCAACNATATAAGTCATACCTTCAACAACCGGAGTATAACTGTCGTCCTGAAGATCGTGCAGATACAGACCCTCTGCCATCTCNACACCCTCAAAGCTCAACATCGTCTCCGTGTCTTCGTCAGCTATGACACCAACTTCCATTCCGTTGACATCATCGGCAAAATTTATTGACCATGCCTTTTCATCTCCCACGGTGTAGACAATCGAAGGGATGTCGAGCGAACGGCTGTCAAGCGCCATCACTCCAAACTCAGCATTATCGAGACCGGTGCCTCTCACCACCTCTGCCGAGGTGGTCACACCGTTTTCAGCACTTGCAATGACACGGAATGTGTCTGACGTTTCCTCACCTCTCGTCTTTATCTTCAGCACTCCATCAGAACTTACCTTACGGCGACGCACCATCATCGATTCATCATATTCCAACTCAAGNTTTTCAGTCGGATTGACTGCCTCAACAAAGAAACCCTGGAACGGAGCAACCTTTATGACAGATGTTCCCGGCACCTGCGGGAGTATCACACCTGCCTCCTGTCCGGTGGCAGTGATGATACGGAAATTACGTTTNATAAGACCCTTGGCAACGTTAACGTTTATGAACCTCGAAATGTCGAAATCAGTCATGAACGGATTGCCGACAAGGAAGAGGGAGCTGCGGCCCATGCTGACAGCCTTAATCGTGCCGACCGCATCGTTAAGACGATTGGTATTCTCACGGCTCACCGTAAGGTCATGAGCAGGGTTTGTGCGACCGTCTGATGTGTAATACTTAAACACTGTGTCAGCCTTCGGAAGACGGAACATTACCATTTCATCCTCTCCGGGTTTATCGCCATCCATGCGCGATATGTCTGTCTTGATAGAGAAGCCGGAGCCNCCTCCGAACGCCTCGTTCATATCATTATAGACATGACTCCATGTTGTCTTAAGAGCGACGTCTCTCTGTGATCCGGGGAACTCATAGACCGTTGCCGCTCCCTTATCCCAACCTCTCTGGAACACCGCCGGCTTGAATCGGTCGTTTTCCGNAAGAGTGTTGTCGAACAGAATCGGTTCGAACAATTCCGACTCCTGACGAGCATTATCGCTCGGAAGATAGAAGTCACCTGAATACACCTCCTTCAGAGGAGACGACACGGTGTACCAACGAGAGTGGTTGAGTTCCATATCGACCCATGCCTTGTCATAAACCATTTCATGCTGATTCATGATAGCGGCCGACGATTTGAAATGTATGTCACGACAAGTGTTCATATACCAAGGGCGACAATAGATATTGCCATCTGTTACCTTGTCGACACGCGGGTAAGCAACCATGTCATATTTCACTCCCGGAGTGACCGAGCCAAGAGTAGCTTCGTCAGGCATATTATTATAAGTGACCGACGGAACAGAAGGCTGAGACGGCCAATTGTCAAATTCACCCACTTCACTCATGGCAGAAGCATACATGTAGGGACCCTCGACAGTGCCGGGGATAATTACAGAAGTGAACTCAAGAGGAGCGAAACCATTCCGGCGGGCGTTAACTCTCTTTCCGTCGGGATGAACACCATTGATGACATATTCAGCATATTCCCCTCTGCGACGCTCATCGGAAGTTGCAAGCTCATTTGAATGGACACGCACCCAGTTGCTGTCGTCATTCCAGTTAAGACTCTCGTCTCCCGTCCATTTCAGGAAACGCGGCACGATCTTGAGAGTAAACACATCCTGACCATCGCAAATCACACGGTCGTCATCTTCCGGCAACTCATCCTCATCGTATGATTCCTGATACTGGAAACGCAGGCGATAATAGTAACCCTCCTTAAATTTGAAGTCATCATCGAACACTGCGACAAACTTATTGTCGTCGGCTCCAATCTGAGCATTAAACTTATCTTCAACCACCTCTCCGACATCAAGAAGAGTATAGGTTTCCTCTCCTTCTCCATTGATTGTGCCGAGGTCTTTATATTCCGGGTCATCTGTCTGGACAAGGATGATTGTGCCCTCCCCTTTCAGCGACATTTCACGAATCTTACCGTCGGATGATTCCACTGTGCGGATAGGAATCACAACACCGTCTGAACCATACGCTCCGGATTTTCCGGATGCTAAATGCACCTGGTCAAGTCCGATGCGAAGCGGCACATCCGACATCGTAACGGGATAAGGGATACCAGTCAGACCATGAAGCAACAAAGGTGCCTTATTGCGCACACGCACCCTGACCTCGGTCGGCATCACACAGATTACAAAATCCTCCTCGACATCTATAGGAATCGGTATTGCCACAACTTTACCTTGGCTTTCCGTCTCACCCTCTTCCAGATTCAAGGGGTCATAGACAAACGAACTTGTGTGAAGTGTCAGTTTTACATCGCCATCCTCATCTGCCGACGCAGCTTTGACAATTATATCCTTCATCCACTGCTCCAAAGCCGGAGCCTTGGAATCAGGGAGTGTGATTTCAGTGACCTCATTCAATTCGGCATCAGGATAATATTCACGCAATACTTTCAAGGCATCTTCAAGGCTGCCACCCTCCGAGGTGTAAGCCCGGAACTCATCCATAGTGCCGTTAAACCAGTCGAAGAAGGCATTATATGCAATCACCTCTGTTGTGCCGTCAGGGCGCATGCCGTTAATGTTAATCTGAATCACCGGCGACTGGTTTTCGCACACTGTGTAAAGGTCGTTGGTGGGAGCAAGCTCTCCGTCAACCTTTATCAGATTGGTCGATTCGATTGTGAGTGAACGCACCTTGGCACACCTGTCGAGCATCTGGAAATATTCCCAAACCTCCTGCGCCGACTCTCCGGGCATATCCCCTTCTCCAAATGAATTGCGCAGCACGACATAGTATTCCTTTCCGGGATGAAGATTCTTGTCAGACAGTTCGCTGTCGAACACAATCACACGCTCGCTATCTTCCGGGTTTGTGTCACGCATTCCGACACCGGTCACAGGATTCTCCTTATTATAATAGTATTCCGGGTTGGCATTATAGTTAGTTGAGAAAGTCACCTTGCCATACATTCTCTCCTGACCATCGTTGACATCATAATCGTAGCGCACCACAGATGCTTCGAATGCCTCCGCTCCATTGGAACCTCCGTCGTAGATCTTATCGAATTTATCCTTATCGACAAAAGTGTAATAGAGCGATACCTGCTCGCCGGGAGTATTGCCGGTCACCTCCTGCAATCCCATCGACTGGATGAGAGAATTGAAGGGGGCTTCTATCTTAATCGGAGTCTCGGTCTGCTCGCAAACCGGCTCGTGCTGATAAGCATAAACAACGGGGCTGTTGATATAGACCCGAATGTCGTCGATAGCATAATCCGCACCGGCAGAACTCTTGGCATTATTATCAAGCTCTATTTCATAATGGTCTACCATTTCAGGTGTGATACCACTCGTAGAGAACTCTGAAAGCTGCGGCACAAACGAATAGTTGACATAAAGCCATTTTCCGCGTGAATCTTTTGTTTCTCCCGAACTGGTGTGACCTCCGGCTTTCGGCACATAACCTGTGATGAACGAATGGAGCGTCACTCGGTCGCCACCCTTAAGCACCGCTGTTTCAGCATCGCCGATATTATCTTTCAGAACTGCAACGAAGTTGAACGATAAGTTGGCAACTTCCGAGTTGGTCGAAAACTCTGCGAGCCATGCCGAGACGTTGATGGTTGCACCCTGACAAAGTTCCGTCATCTCCAATCGCTGCATCACACCGGGGTCGGAGGCTGCATTCACATAGTAATAGAATCCCTGCTCTACGGGCTGCTCCGGGTTATCCTTTTTCAAGCGAAGCGAATCATAATATTTACGGTCGAACAGACCTTTTGGCTGTCCGGCTGCAACCTTTTCGTTATCCCATTGGTCGACTGCAAGATGCCAGGGAGTCATCGACGAATGACTCACAATCTCATACATGTTATAGTCATGCACATTATTATACATGAAACCGTAGTTACAGCTGTTCCATTCAACCGGCCATTTATAATATTGTGCCTTCAGACCGGTCCCCTCTGCCGGAAGAACACTGGGGTCGCTCACTCCTCTTTGTCCGAGAAGCTTACTCTTAAGAGCCTCGTCAGTCAGATTGTTTATCTCTGAGAGTTCGTCGAAATTGATCACATATTTTGGCTCGCCGAGACGTTTCTCCATCTCCTCCGGCCGCATGTGTTTGAACTTGTCAATCCGGTAAAGCTCTTCCTCCTGAAGCATGGCCGCGGCAGTTTCGGGGAGGAATGTGATGTTATATTCCATCACCACGAGGTCTTCCTGCGAATCAATAATCTTTATTCGGTCGTTATTGATATCCTTACCAATCAGCTGAACAATATAGTTTCCGGCTGTGGGTGAATCACAGTGCAACATTCGGTAATAACGTTCCTCACCTCCGCATAATGTGTATTCAATGCCATCTATTTCGCGCAGACCCCTGCCTTGAAAGGGGTCGCTGAGATAGAACCTGTTGTTGGCGCCATAGTTGCCAAGTTCCTGACGGGTCGCACCATCGAGAACTCTAATGTCCATACCGCACACTCTTCGATATTCCTGGTCGGAAATCTTGTAATAATATTTTGAACGCGTTGTGTTGTCAACAGGAATCGGAGAGTCGAGACGAATCTGAAACTGATCGTTGGCGCGGGCTGTCACAATCTTCTGGTTTCGACGCACGAAGTCTACGTTATTATCAACTGAACCTGACAGCATTTCGGCAAATTCCCGGCCGTCGCGAATCCTGAAGATATGACGGAATGCAATCAGAGGCTCGTAAATCTCCTTTTTATTATTGTCTATATTCTTGCCGGGTGTAAACTCCTGACTGAAGTCGGCAGCGATGATAAATTCATCGGCAGTGTCGTCATTATATACAAGCTGAAAGGGAAGAGATTCCTGCTTACCGGCTTCGATATAGGGGTTACGAGGACAGAAGAAAGTGGCATACGATCCGACAACATTGCTGCCACCGACACCCATTATCTCCCAACCTGACGATTCTTTCACCGGAGGAATCCATCCTGCGCTCCACCCCTCGAAAAGCGGAGGCATTTCGGCCTCGGTCTCCATATATTTCCAGCAGATATCATCTTTATCTGCCTCCTGATTGCCGTAACAGTTTTCGTAGGTAATCTTGCCGCGTCTGATGCGATTACCCTCAACCACCGGCGTTTCATTACTTGAATAATTTCGGATGTAACGACGGTTTTTATCGTTGGGTGCCGAATCAAAAGAGCCAAGCACCTCACACTTAACCACAACGTTCTTCAGATTAAGGTCGAAAGGGTTGTTTCTGGTCTCCCACCAAGCGATCAGACCGGCATTTCTCTGCTCCGGCCGATAAGCGTTATCCGACACATATCCTACTGTACCTCCGACATATACATCTTCAAGAATCAAGCGGTTAGGACCTTGATTCGAACACATGCCAAGCACACCGCCGGCAGCCTCTTCTCCCCAATTGTTACCACGCACAGTCGCTTCGGTGCGGATGTTACGGATGGTCAATGCTCCGCTTCTATGTCTGCCGACGATACCGCCGACATTATAGCTTCCCTGAAAATAACATGTGTTTGAGAGCGTTACGTTCTGCACCACTGCTCCGTCTTTTGTCCAACCGATAAGACCGACACCTTCCTGACCCATCTCATAGCGCAGACCCTTAATAGTGTAACCACCTCCATCGAATACACCCCCGAAAGCTGTGCTCGTATTTGAACCAAGCATAGGGATATCATTCCTGCCGGTAAAATCAAGGTCAGCGCCGATCTTTATGTAGCCTGAGCCGCCTGAGCCGTTGATTTTATTAACCGCTTCAATATACTGCTGGACGGTAGTGATCACTTCGTTGGCCGCCGTACTGTTCATATATTGACCACCATAAAAACCGTCATTCTCCGTCTTATGCCACATCTCCGGATCGATAAGACAGTCAAGCAGGTCATAGTCATAATGAGACCACGGAGCATTATATCTCAGGTGTCCGCCTGAACGATAATCATACCAATGAGAGAATTTTGTTTCGTAATGCTGACCCCAGTTGGTGGTCCAAAGTTCATAATACGGATATAGAGCAATCGCATCACCCGGAATGGCATAAAGGATATGCTCAACCGTGTGAGTCTGCTGTCGTTTCTCTCCGGGATTCAATGGATAATTGGAACTCTCCGGAGTAATCATATCATATTTAGGAACAGTAGTCCCGATCCCATTGGCATAAAGCGTCTGCTGCTCGGCATCTGTCACCTCATCCCATCCATTGACCTTGTTAGGCGCGTCGACAATGCCGCGGTTATGAATAAAATCATAATCACCATACGCGGTGAAATAATCTGTGGTCAGATGAAAACGGTCGATCAGCGACGATGAGTAATGCTCGTCAGGTGATATTTTGTAAACGTCGAAACAACGCATTGCCATTCCGCGAAAATGTGTCTCAGGGTCATAATCCCGGTTATGATTGGCGGTTACGTAAAAACGCATTTTCTTCAGACTTTTACCCAATGTTGCAGGATCGTCTACCATATTATCCGGGTTATGTTCCCACGGATTCTGCGAAGCCATTTTCCATAACTTCTTGATAGACACGCGACATGAATACTCCTTTGTGTTCGGACCACGGTAAAGAAGATACGTATAGAAGAGCTCATGCCAGTTATCAAGGTCGTCGGAATCATCCGTTCCGAAAAGTCCGACAACACGAAACGTAGTCGGTGATGAATCCTCGAAACTATGTTCTCCCGGAGGGGTAGCCTCCGGACGACGCACATAAACCACAAGATGGTCGGGAGAATCAGGCGACAGCATGCCCGGCTTGACATCGATTTCAATGTAAGCTCCTTCATCCCATGTTGCATCGGGGTGTCCTGAAAAATATCGCGTTCCGTCGGCATCCTTCAAAAGATCAGCGGCAGAAAAAAGCTTGCCGTTGACGATTGCTTCATGATTGGAGCGTATGCCGGCTATAATTGATTCTCTTGCAGAAGCTGTCGGTGCGATACCGGCACTGATACCTCCGAGAAGAATCACAAGCAACATTAAACGTCTGAAAATAGTCATATTCTATATAATTGGCAGAGATTATTGACAACCTCCGGTAAATGCTTTAAATATTATTGTCGCGCACGATATAGAGTGTGCGTAGATAGCTGCATGTCGGTGCGGCACCTGCCTGATAACCGTTCTCATAAATATCCACGGTTACAGACACTTCCGCCTTACCCTGAGCAGTTGAAAGAATACCGATGATCTCAGCGGGCACACCGTCTGTGCCCGGAGTCAGAGATGGCTTTTTGCTGAAGATGTTGTCGCCGGTCACTGTCAGGTTTCTGACGCGATAATTAGCGGGAGCAAGAGCTACGCCGTTTCTCTTGTCAATCACAGAAACCGCAATTTCAAATTCACCTTCAGTGCCGAATGTGTAGACACGACATCCGGTGGCATCTGTGGCTGCCTTCACCTCAGGATAACCTCCGATGGGAGGATAAAAGAGTGCCTCTGTTTCCACAAGCCAGTTTGTGAATGTGACCGGAATCACTATCCAGTCATTACGATTGATATAATTCTTGATGTCGTGAGTCAGATTATACTGAATCAATTCTTCCGCTCCGTTTCCTTGACGCACCTTCAGTGCAATTGTAAACAGATTTCCGTTGGGACGGTTTACGATCGATTCAGCACAATAGAAAGTTGTCGACACATTCTCATCGCCTGCTGCTACTCTCACATCAACCGGATTTGTAACCGCTGCGTATG
>JAAVFW010000001.1 GCA_014800535.1 Bacteroidales bacterium | reverse complement strand
CAATCGTCACGCATCTGCGTCCGCTTGTTTCGGTCACGATGGAACCCCATCGCTCCCTCACTGCGCGAACACAGCTGCATAACGCTTGACCGCCTCAGCGTTAACAAATATTGGGGAACAGGGTCTTAAAACTTATAATCGCTGATCTTCACTGCCGCGCGTTTGAGATAAGTCTCGAAAGAGCCGCGCACAATCACCTTCTTCTTGTAATTCTGAGGAGCATTTCCAAGGCCGAGATCGGGACGGAACTCGCTTGAAAGGCGCAGAACGATACATTCTTCAGGATTAGTAGTTTCGGGTGCGGGAGCGATAATGATGTTGCCGTTATTATAGTTGGCGCCTGAGGGAACTTCACCGCTGAAGCGTGCGCCGGTTGCATAGTCGGTGCCTTCTACATATCCGACAATATAACCTTCCACCCAGACTCCGCTCAGCGCGTCGTCGATATTGGCGATAACGAAACCGGGTTTATAGGGGTCTTCTTCGGTGCCTGTGCCCAGACCGGTGACACCTTCAATCACAAGACCTTCTATTTCAAACTCGGCGATGCTTCCTGTCTTGAGGATAATACCGTTCATGCCGAGGAATGAATCAAACGCGCCGTTGACCATAATCTTGCGACCGAGCAATTCGGGATGGTCGGCAACATTGCCGTATTCACGAATCAGACTGCCCTGCGGGAGACTGACAACAACACACTTAGAGAAGTCGCGGGTCTCTTTTGAAGGAGCGACCACAAGGTTATTGTCGAGTTCGCCGTCTTCCATAAACAAGATATCGGAGTTTGAAGTGACGTCAGACACTCCGGCTTTTACAGAACCGACGATGTAGCCTTCAGCCCAACCGTCAAGGCCGTTGTTGTCGAATCCGATGACCTCCTCGACAGTGTAAGGTTTCTGGCGGGTTCCGGCATTGTCGAACACAACGTCATAGAGGCCGCGGATAAGGAGCTGCCAACCCTGCACGGCGTTCGGACGACGGCTGTCGGCAGAGCCGCTGCCATACCACGAAAGGATGCCGGTGATGCTTCCTGTGCCTTCGGGCAGGATGTCGTTGTAGAAGGTGGAGTAGCCGGAGTTACGCATGATAACTTCCGTGCTTGACGAAGTGGAATGGAAATAGACATTGACCGTTTCCTGATAGGGTGCGAAGGGTTCGACACCGGCTCCGTCAAATTCCACGTTTCTGAACTGCACGAGCTGTGACTGAAGATCGACACATTCGGGGCTGAGCGGAGTGACAGCAGCAAGCTGGTCGGGGGTCATCAGCAGACAATACATCGAATCAGAGGGACGCTCGGCATCCATCGCGATATATTTCACGTTGAGGTTGGGAAGACCGTTCAGCTGAGTGTGTGAAGCGAAGATGTCATAATCCATGAAAGTGAGCTGCGGTGAGCCTTGATACGGCTCGCCGAGCCATCCGATCTGGAAGAGGTTGTTGTAGCGTCCAACCCACAGTCCGGTCAGGTCAACCACGATTTCCTGACCGATGTGATATTCGTCATAAAGACTTGCACGGCGGATTGTGAACGGAAGCGCGGCGGTTTCGTCCTGAATGACGAGTGTCTGATAGATATTGCCGGTTGCGTCAGATGAGATGACACGTCCTTTGACGATGTAATGCTCGCCGGTTTCTTCATCCTTGACGGGACATTCGAGGGCAAGCTCACCCTGGAAGATTGTCTTCAGCTCGGCGATTGTTGTGTTAGCCTCCATGGTTGCCACGGGGACAGTCAGCTCCGGTTCGTCAAAGTGATTCTGACAGGAGGTCATTGTACCCATCGCTGCAGCCGCACACAGAGCCAACCCAAAAATATTCTTTAGTTTCATAAAATTTCCTGTTTGGTTTTGATTAGCTCGCGATTAGTCAATTTTTTCATAAAGGGTCGGATAATCGCCACCCTTGTCGGAATAGCAGCCGAAGCTGTTAAACGACTGACTGAACTGAATTGTCTTATTCATGAGCAGATTGGTGATGATGAATGTGCCGTCACTCTGCGGAACAACACTGAAGGTTGTTCCGGCCTCGGAAGCCTCTGCTGACACGTTGAAGCTGTTGTAGGTTCCGGTCAGGTAGAGATAACGACCGTCGGGCTGCTGAATCTTGAAGTCGGCGCCGTCGGCAACTAATGTGAAGCTCAAATCGCCGTTGTTGACCTTAATCTCACCGTTCTCTTCAGTTACGTCCTGCACCGAAAGATAACCATAGTTTTTGGAAAGAGGCACAGCCACTTTTCCGGCAGCCACCATAATATACTCTTTTCCGGCGGTTACAGAAGTTGCCTTGCGGTAAGTGACAGCCAGCGAGGGGTCGACCACTTCTTCAGTGGGAGCGTCGCCGATGTTGATGTCGTCGACACAATAGGTCGAGCAGTAGCCCATGCCACCCTTCTCGGCTGTGTATTTGAAGCCGATGTAGATAATTCCGGTGAACTGGCTGAGGTCGACGGTTCCACTCTGCTTCCAATCAGAATAGACGGGTGATGCACCGTCGGGATTGGGAGTGCATATTTCTGCTTCGAGCTGAACGGGGTTGCCCTTTGAGGGGTCGTTTGAGGTGAGCACAAAGACTTCAAGCTTGGAGTCGTCATGACCGTAGGCTCCCTGAGTGCGGAAAGTGAGTGTCTTTGTTTCCATCATGTCCATATCGACCGGAGGAGTGATGAGCCAGTTGATGTAGGGACCTCCGAACTGAGTGCCGTTGGTTGCGCTGACTGTTGCATAGTTGTTATTGTCGAAGCTGCGCAGATACCATCCTGAAAGTGCGCCGCGTTCCATTGCGTTTGTCCAGCCTCGGTCGGTGTAATAACCGATCTCGCCGCTCTTGTCGAAGTTGCAGTAAAGCTGACCCACGGGCACAACGGGTTCGATCGGTTCTTCATAGATACCTTTGTCGCCCCAGTTGTAGGCAGACACTGATTTCACACCGTAGACACCGCAGTATTTATCGCCGGTCGTGCCTTTGATTGTCACCAGTTTTCCCTGATTATCGGGATGAGAAGCGAGGTTAAGGGCTGTTCTCACCGCACCTGAGGGGAGCTGCACCGAGGCGCAGTTGTCGGGGTCAGTCTCGTCGGGAGTCATCGCGATTGCGATGTTGGTATCGACTTCGGCAGGAGTCGTAAACATTATCTTGTTGCCTGCCGAGGTGTCAATCCATCCGACGATATAACCGGTCACCCAAACGGTTGATTTCCCCTCGACTTCTGTTCCGAGCTGAGCCTGATAGGCAGTGAGCGGATTATCCCAGTCGCCATTGCCGATTCCACCTTCAGGGATCACGATTGGCGGCTGCTCGAAGTCATTCTTACACGATGTTCCCACGGTCAGCACTGACATTGCTGTCAGAGCCATAAGGGCATATTTCTTTATATTGAGTCTTTTCATTTCAGATATCTTTGATAGTTTTCATAACAACGTTATCAGAAACGGATGCCGACATTGAGGAATACCTTGATTCCCTGAGCATACGCAACTTTGTTGGGATATTTTTTCACGTTGTAGTCGGTATAGTCAAACTTACCGTCCTGCCATCCGCGAATCTGAATGTCACGGTTGTTGAGCAGGTTGGAGATTCCGAGATTGAAGTTGAGCGAACCGAACTTGGTGTAGAGCATCTTGCCGATTGAAAGATTCATGTAGAAGGCATCTTTCATCTTATCCTGCTGAGTGATTTCTTTCAGGCGGGCCTCATACTCTTCTTCAGTTGTGCAGAACTTCCAGAGACCGGGCAGTTCCTCATGGCGAGAATAGTTGAGGTCATAGTAGTTATCGTTGAGATAGTTGGCGTTAATCTCGAAGAACCACATGTTGATGTTATATTTCAAGCCGAAAGAATAAGCCTGCTGAGGAGCGCAACCGATATAGTAGTTTTTAAGATAAACAGTGCGTTCAACGTCGGGGTTTGCACCGTTTTCGTAGCTTCTCACACCGGTGGGGTTATTCTTGTACTGATAGCGGCTGAATGTGCCTGCAAAGACTGCGCTCAAGCCGGTTGTGATCTTGTATTCAAAACCGAGTTCGATACCTTTATATTCTGTTTCGATGCCTGAGAGTGAGTAGTTCATGAACGATTTGAGGTCATAGTCATAGAAACCGGTGTGTCTCATGCCATCCCACATGTGGGTCAGGAATCCTGTGATTGAACCGCGGAAGTTAGCGAGATTCCAGGTGTAAGAAAGGTCTGCGCTCAGGAAGCGTTCACTCTTCAACACAGGCACAGCGTCGTCCTTGATGCGTGAGCTGACGTATGAATCGTAAGGTTTCGGGGCACGAGAGCCGTATTCGATGTGAGCTGAGAAGTAGTTACGACCGTTGAGCTTGTAGGTTGCACCTGCCTTCACCGCGGGGTTGACGAATGAGTGCATCTCGCCGTTGCCGTAAGAGTTTTCAGGGGCGCGACCGTTGCGCATGTTGCCGTGGCGACGGAAGCCGGTGTATTCGAGACGCACGCCGTAGTTGACGTTCCAGTGATTTGTGTTAATCTGGTTCTGAACCCAGGCATTGGCGTTGTAGAGACGGATGTTGTAGTCATAGCCGAACACTTCACCCTTCTCTGTGATTTTACGGTCGGGGTTATTGAGGTCGTTCTGCAGACGGTCGGTTGAATGTCCGAAGTCGCGTTCGGAGTAGGTGTCGATGTCGCGCCAGTAAAGACCGCCGAGCAGGTCGTCGAGAGTCTTGTAGTAATGCGCGTCGGTATAGTTCAGACCGATGCCACCCTGAAGAGTGAGCCAATTGTTGAAACGATGGTCAAGATATGAGTTGAGCATCCATGAAGTGAAATCGCTGTGGTTGTTTTCAAGGATGGTTGAAGCCTGACCGGCATACTGCGGGTCGCGGTCGAACTGAGTGCGGTTAAGCACGTTTGAGCGGTAAATGTCGTCCCAGTTGATCTGACGCACATTGACGTCGTTTTTCCAGAGGTCGACAATCTGGTTGTACTGAGAGAGCTGAGCGTCATAGAGGTCGGTGCCCACTTCGGCAGTAGGAGCGTAGAAAGAGGGCATGTTGCGGTAATAGTCGGGGTTGGGGCTGTAGCCGTAGTAGTTCAGGCGAGACTGAGAATAGGCGTTGTGGCGGAATCCGAGAGCGGTGTTTAGAGTGGTTCCCATCTTAGGTTTCCAGATCCAGTTTAAAGTTGCGCTCGGGTCGAAAGAGTTCACAACGCGCGCGCTGCGCTTCTTGCCGTTGAAATAACCCCAAGACGGGTTGTAAAGGTTGCTGCCGGCAAGGTCGTAAGCCTCCTGGAAAGAAGTTCCGGCAGTTGCGCGTTCAGTGGGCGCACCCCATGTCGAGAGGTTAAGGCTGTGTTTTTCGTTGAAAATTTTCTGCACCGATAGGGCATAACCGAAAGAGTTGTAGAATGTGCCCTCGATAACGCCTTCAGGAGCGTAACGGCCGATCACACTTGCGGAGAATGCCCAACCGTGGCGGTTGACACCGCTTGAGTACTGAAGCATGGCGCGGAGCATGTAGGCTGAGTTTGTGTATGACACATTTCCGCGGAATCCGGGAGCATACTGCGAAGCGTAAGTTGTGATGTTGCTTGAACCGCCGATCGAGCCGTAGCCGTAGGGGGCAGCGTCCATCGCGATGCTGACAGTCTTTGAGCGGAACGCCGATGAGGTGAGACCACCGAGGCTTGAATAGCTGAAAGAGCCGCGCATCGGGTCGTTGAAGCGGATGCCGTTGATGTAACCGGTGTTATAGGTGTTGTCAAGTCCGCGAGGTTTGTAATAGAGTGTGGTGAAGTTGTAGTTTGAAGTCTGATAGTAGATGTCGTCGGTTGCACCCATGATGGTGCCGACATTCTGCGACATACCTTCGTCGTTTTCCACCTGCTCCTCATCGAAGATGAACTCGTCGGAGTTAAGAGCTTCGTCAAAAGCGGAAACAGAGAGTGTGATATTACCCAAATCGGTGATTACACCTGAGAGGATATCCACGTCGATATATTTGTCTTCATAGCCGTAAGCGACAATCTGAAGCACGTCAGTGCCGGGGCCGGCATTGGGGATGATGAATGAACCGTCGGCTGCCGAGGTTACGAAAATAGCCTGGTCGCGCAGCAGGACGTTTGCGTCGGCAACCGGTTTGCGGTTGACCGCATCGACCAATGTTCCTTTCAGTCCGGATGCGGCAAGAGCCGGCAGACTGAGACAGAGCATCAGTAGCAGGTAAAGTGTTTTACGCATTTCTTATCTTGTTGTCTTGTTGTTTTTTTACTTTTCTTTATTTGATTTCCTTGGTGAGGAAAATCTCTGTCGGGAAGTGGTCGGAGTAGCCACCGGTCCAGACACCGCCTGAGAATGTGCGGTGCGGATAACCTTTGTATTGTCCGTCAGATTCCTTGAGGAACTCCTTGTTGAGCACTTCAGCCGAGCGGTATTGCAGACCGTTGACACCTTTCAGCAGATTATAGTTGATTATAATCTGGTCGAAGAGGTCCCATGAGCCGCGATAGACGTAGGAGCCGATTCCTTTGTCGAGTTTCTCCCAGAAGGGGTTGAAGAAACCACCGGGCTTAACCTTACCGGCGTTTTTGAGCGCACCGAGCACAACGGCACAACTCTTGTTGTGGGGGTCGTCGTTGAGGTCGCCCATCACAATGATGCCCATATTGGGGTCGACGCTCAGAAGAGAGTCGGCGATGTGGCGTGTGAGGGCAGCTGCGGCCTCACGGCTTGCGCTTGATTTCTCAGAGCCGCCACGACGCGAAGGCCAGTGGTTGACAATCACTCCGACACGGCATCCGCCGAGAAGACCGGTCACACACATCTGGTCGCGTGTCTTGAATCGGATGGTTGTCAGAGTGTGGTTGGTCACGTTGATCGGCTTGAAGAAGCGCGGGTTATAGAGCATTCCGACGTCGACACCTCGTAGGTCAGGACTGTCATGATGGATGATCTGCAGATTCCAGTCTTTAATGGCATCGACCTTCACGAGGTCTTCAAGCACGGTGATATTCTCGATTTCACTGACACCGATAATAGCCGGCCCCATAGGGGTGGTCTTTGTGGTCATCTGCGAAATTGCGTATCCCAGATTATTTAACTTGATATTGTATTTTCTGCCATCCCAGCGGTTCTTACCTTCGGGCGAGAACTCATGGTCATACTTACCGTTGTTGTTGATTGTGTCGAAAAGGTTTTCGAGGTTATAGAAAGCAACTCCAAAGGTCTGCATACGTTTTTTCTCTTGCGCAAATGTCGGAAGGGCAATGACGCATGCAAGGAGAAGTGCCGAAATCAATCCGGCTTTCTTTTTAAGGTTCATCTGTTTCACGATTGGATAGTTGAAAAAGGGAGGGGGTGTGCCGATTGATGAATCGCAGGGGTTCACCATTCTGACACACCGCTTGCTGATATTGGGGGGAGGAAAATCAGAAGAATTTAACCTCTTTGTTTTCCATAGATGACAACACGGCATTTGCCAGGCTGCTCGCACCGATGCGGAAATAATCCTGATTAAGCCATTCGTCGCCGAGCACTTCCTTCACCACGGCATAATAGCAGAGTGCCTCTTCGGTTGTGCGCACACCGCCTGATGCCTTGAAGCCGACCTTGCGTCCGGTCACTTCATAGTATTCCTTGATGCACTGACACATCACATAGGCAGCTTCGAGAGAAGCACCGGGATACATCTTGCCGGTAGAGGTCTTGAGGAAGTCAGCCTCGCTGTAAAGAGACAGGATACTTGCTTTCTTAATGTTTGCTGCAGTCTTGAGAGCACCGGTTTCCAGAATCACCTTCAGGCGTGCGTTGCGCGCTGCATGTTTCTGCTCGATAATCTCGTCACAGAGGTCTTCATAGTTTTCGTCGCGGAACATGCCGAGGTTAAACACGATGTCAACTTCGTTAGCACCGGCTTCTGTTGCCAGGGCGATGTCGGCAATCTTCACTGCGGTGAAGGTCTGGCTTGACGGGAAACAGCCGGCTACGACTGCAATGTCAACTCCGGGCACGTCAAGAGTGTTCTTGACAACATCGGCGAAATTGCTATACACACAAATTGCAGCCACATTCTTGTACTGCGGATATTCATTATCGAAGTCATTCACACGCTGAGTAAACTCAGTCACACTCTTTACTGAATCTTCCGAGCTGAGTGTGGTCAAATCAATTGAGCTGAAGAGAAGCTGATAGACTTCCGGAGACGCATATCCGGGAGCCTTTTCCACGATTTTTTTAACTTCGCTTGCCACAACAGCGTCATCTTCAATGACTTTGCTGGCATTTAAGGCTTGTTGATATCTGTCCATATATAATGCTTTTTTATTTGTTAACATTTGGAAACACCTATATGTTGCCGAGACAATCAAAAAGGGGTGTTGTTATTCAATGTGCAAAATTAATAACAAATTTCTCTCTCGCAAATAATTAGCTCAAAAAAAGCGGCTGGGAGTGGTGGGAATGGTGGGAGTTATGGGGGCGATGGGAGTTATGGGAATGATGAGAGTTATGGGAATGATGGGGGCAGGTCAGACGTGTCGGACGTGTCGGACCGGTCAGACGGGTCGGACTGGTCCGCTAACAGCGACAGGTCGGGGTTATTTGCGGCGGGGGGCGATGCGGTCGGGGTTCTTGGCGAGGAAGTCGGCCCATGATTTGGGACCTTTGGCGATCGCCGGCTTTCCGGTTTCGTAAAAGTGTGTGAGGGCGGCCGCCAGCGCGTCGGTGGCGTCAAGGAGATGCGGCATCTTCTCTTCGGGTATCTTCAGTATATGTTTGAGCATGTTTGCCACTTGCTCTTTCGAGGCCGCTCCGGAGCCGGTGACAGCTTGCTTGATACTCAGTGGCGCATATTCGGCAATCGGAATGTCTCGGCTCAGGGCGGCTGCCATGGCAACCCCTTGGGCGCGTCCCAATTTCAGCATCGACTGCACGTTCTTCCCGAAGAATGGTGCTTCAATTGCAAGCTCATCCGGGAGGTATTGCGCCACAAGACCACTTACACGCTCGTAGATTTTGTTCAATCTCAGGTAGTGACTTTCAAATCGGTTGAGCTTGATTACCCCCATGACAATAACCTCCGGCTTCTTGCCGTTGACACCGAGCACACCATACCCCATGACGTTTGTGCCGGGGTCAATGCCCATTATGATTCGATCATATTGTCTTATGTCCTGTTCCATTCTTTTCTTACAGGAGTTTCTTAAGGATGGTCATAAAGATGAGTGGTTCTTGAACCAGGGAATTATATTCCGTCATCATCTCCGGAAGTGTGTTCTCAATCCATCTGTGGGCTGTCTCGATCGTATCGACATTGAGCTGTATTGAAAGATTACGCGCGTCTTTTCCGAAGTCCGGGTCGCCGGGCACTTCCGCCACTTCAAGAAGGTCAAAGCTGTCGATACCTTCAGCTGTTGTGAATCGGGAGATGTTATCTTTAGCCCATTCAATGACTTCGCTAAATTTCGAGGGTTCGAGAATTAAACCGATGTTGAGTATATATCTGCTTTTCATAAATTTTTAATTCTGAGGTTGGATAAGTAATTAGTGAGGAGTGAGGAGTGATTGGTGAGGAGTGAATAGAATTGAATGTAAAAAAAACGGCATGTTTATCACTAAACATGCCGCCAAAACAAAATTATGAAAAACATTCAACGCTATTGCTGCTTAGCAGCATTTTGAGCCTCTTGTCGGATTCGAACCAACGACCCCGAGATTACAAATCACGTGCTCTGGCCAACTGAGCTAAAGAGGCAGGTGGGCGAGCTACCTGCATCGCACCGCTCAACCCGCTACCCTTGCTTCGGTCAAGATCTGGGGGATTCACGGGGAGCTGGTCGTGTAGGACTCACCCGATGCAAAATTATAAATTTATTCCGACATGACAAAATTTTCAGATAATTTTTTGTCGTTATTTATCGGAAGATTCAGTCAATCAAATAATTATCTACGTCTGCGACGTTTCCCCTTGTGAGGTTCGTTGCGTCCTTTGCCACGAGACTCCTGTCTGAGAGGTTTGTTTGGGTTCCCTTCGTCGGAGACAAGGCCGAAATCAAGCTGCTTGCGGTCAAGGTCTGCGCGGGCTACCTGCACTTTGACTCTGTCGCCAAGCGTGTATTTCTGATGATGGTTTCTTCCTGTCAGGCAATAATTCTTTTCGTCATAGTCATAATAATCGCCTTGCAGGTCGCGCACAGGCACGAGTCCTTCGCACATCGACTCATCCAGCTCGACATAAAAACCCCACTCAGTCACACCGGAAATCACACCTTCGTAAACCTTTCCGAGGTGGTCTTGCATATATTCCACCTGCTTGTAGCGGATGGATGCCCGCTCGGCATTGGCTGCTAACTGTTCCATGTCGGAGGAGTGCTTACACTGGTCTTCTACCTTCAATTTGTCGGCACTTCTGCCGCCGTCGAAATAGCGTGCGAGAAGACGATGCACCATCATGTCGGGATAACGGCGGATGGGCGATGTGAAGTGAGTGTAATATTCAGAGGCAAGTCCGTAGTGTCCGATGTTGTCGGTTGAATACATCGCCTTCGCCATTGAGCGTATGGCGAGCATGGAGAGCATATTCTCCTCACCTTTCCCTTTGACATCTTTCAGCAAGCGGTTGACACTTTTGTTAACCTCACGCGGTTTGCCGTCGGCATTTATCTTATATCCGAAGCGTGCGGCAATGGTTGAGAGATTGCTCAATTTCTCCGCATCTGGATTGTCATGCACACGATAGACAAAGGTGCGCGCTTTCTTCCCTTTCGGCACCTTGCCGATTGCCTCAGCCACTGCAATGTTGGCAAGAAGCATGAACTCTTCAATAAGTTTATTGGCATCTTTTGATTCCTTGAAATAGACATCGATCGGTTTTCCATCTTTGTCAATCTCAAATCTCACCTCTGCCCTCTCAAATTCAAGTGCACCGGCGTCGTAACGACGTTTGCGGAGTTTCTTTGCAAGCGAGTCGAGAAGGAGCACTTCACGCTTGAACGGACCGTCGGAATTACCTTCGATAATATCCTGAGCCTGCTCGTAGGTGAACCGATGGTCTGACAGAATCACTGTTCGTCCGATACGGCTGTTTACGATGTTGGCATCTTTGTCAAGCTCGAAAATTGCCGAGAAGGTCAGTTTCTCTTCATTCGGACGCAGGGAGCAGATTCCATTGGAGAGATGTTCCGGCAGCATCGGAATCGTGCGGTCAACGAGGTAGACACTCGTAGCGCGTTCCTTAGCCTCCTTGTCGATAATCGAGCCGGGACGGACATAATGGGTCACATCGGCAATATGCACTCCGACTTCGACATTTCCGTTGGCAAGCTGCCGCACGGAGAGAGCGTCGTCGAAGTCTTTCGCATCGCGCGGGTCGATGGTAAATGTTGTGACATGTCTGAAATCCTCACGTTTTGCAACTTCCTCCGGAGTGATTCCGGCATCAATCTTATTGGCGGCAGCCTCGACATTTTCGGGATATTTATAAGGCAACCCGAACTCGGCGAGGATGGCGTGCATTTCGGCAGTGTTCTCCCCTTTCCGTCCGAGGATGTCGACCACTTCACCGCGCGGGTTCATCTCGTCATCCTTCCAGACCGTAATCCTTGCAATGGCTTTATCGCCTGTCTTTCCACCCTTGAGTTTATTGCGTGGAATAATAATGTCGGCGGCCAGATGTTTGGAATCGGTCACAAGAGCCGAATAGTTTTTCTCCACCTTCAGTGTGCCGATGAAAACCTGGTCTTTCGGTTCAATAATCTCAAGCACCTTCGCTTCGGGTTCCATCCCCTTACGATGGGCTGTCACCATCACTCTCACCTTGTCGCCATTGAGGGCATGCATGGAATTTCGTTCGGCAACAAGAATCTGCTCATCATCCAGCAAGACGGCGTTCTTGCCGTTTGACCGACGGATGAAGATACCCTCATTCTCTGTGCCGCGATTCATCTTCGCCTTATATTTACCGATCCCTATTTCAAGAATTTCATCGGCTGCCACAAGGTCGTCGAGCAAATTTATTATGTCGTTTCTGTTTGCCGGCGATGTGGCATCGATGGCAAACGCAATCTGTTTGTAATTGAACGATTGCTTGTTTTCCTTCTGTAAAAAGTCTAATATCTTATTCTGCAGTTCGGCCTTCTTCAAACGTCGGCCGGATGCTGAAGTTGTCTTGTTTTTCATAATTTCTAAATGTGTGTTTTCAAATAATCAATGATAAATAGTTTAGTGAACCCTCGTTATATAGAATTAACGTTTGGTCAGTGTGTTTAGTTGCCTTTAAGACCCCGTTTCCCAATATTTATAAACGCTGAGGCAGTCAAGCGTTAACAAATATCAGGGGAGCTAAATGGCGGTCGACATGCGCAGTTTATGAAGATCTTTGTGGAGGCGTTCGTTGCCGTCATATTCATTTTTATACTGGCGGAACCAACGAAGGTCTTCCTCTCTCAGCCGATAGACCGTCTTCTTTCCCGACACCCGCCGCTTGCTGAAATGAGCGTCGATTTCATCGAGAGCCCGGAATCGCGCATTGACACGAATCACTTCCTCAGCCCCCTCTGTGTGGTTTTCGCGCGTGGATTTTATTTTGTAACCGTCGGGCGCAGGAATCAGCGCGACATAACCCTTCGCGTATTCCCTGAGATAATCGTCAGACGCCTTCTCCCAGTCCTCCTGATAGGTGGATATGAGTTTGTCGAGAGTCAGGTCAGGATACTTTGAAGCATACTCTTCAAATAACGTGCCAAAAGCAAGCATTGTGATAAGCGTATCGTATGAGGCACCATGAGCCTTTTCACCGGAAAATTCTATTCCGAGAGTTTCGGCTGTCGCTTCAAGTCCCTTTCTTGAGTCAAGCGGAATGTTGTCGAAACGTCCCCGGAGCAACCAGAAGAGGTCTTTCACATCTATGATGGCTTTGTCGTCGAAACAATCATAACCCTCCCCTTTCAGAGCCTCGATGTCGTTCTTTATGTCAAACCCCACGAGCACATCGGCAGTGCCTATGATCTCTCTTAGAGGTTTATCGAAACGGCTTATCGGAGGACGGTGAGCAACCATGCGCGGAGTGATGTGATGCACTCTTATCGAATCGCGCCAGTTTCTCTCTGTGCGAGGTTTAAAAAACTGATGAAACACCTCCGAGGGTTGCGGAAGTTTACCCCCTTCATTCGTCCAATCGCGGGGAGCTTCGATTCGGTGAATTGACAATTCAAGAATCTCCTTGATTGCAAATTCAGCGTCAAAACCAATAATGTTAATCATAGAATATGCGTCATTATTTTATCCGGATTTTTCCTTTTCCGAGAGAATCCGGATGATATAATTTTTCTCCTTTTTCCTTTATCCGTTCATTAAAGGGTTATCTACTCATTATAGCGTCTTCATCACCGATCCGTTTATGAAACGGAATCGGGAGAATCGGAAGGTTTCTGTTTAAACGCTTCAACGAGCAGTTTTGCTTTACTCTTGCCGACTACAGCCGCTATTTCCTCTTCGGAAGAAGCCTTCATTTTTTTCAGACTTCCGAAATGCTTCATCAATCGTGTGGCTGTGGCAGGTCCGATCCCTTTTATATCGTCAAGGCTACTCTTGACCTGCGCCTTCGACCTGCGCAACCTATGATGAGTGATTCCGAAGCGGTGGGCTTCGTCGCGCAAAGCCTGAATCACACGCAGAGAGTTGCTGCGTTTATCGATATAGAGCGGCAACGAATCGCCGGGGTAATAAATCTCCTCAAGTCTTTTCGCGATTCCGACAAGAGCGACATCACCTCGGATGCCCATCTCTTCAAACGCCTCGACAGCGGCACTCAGCTGTCCCTTTCCACCGTCGACGACCACCAGATCAGGCAACTTCTCCCCCTCTGCCATCATCCTTGTGTAACGCCTGTGAAGCACCTCCTTCATCGATGCGAAATCATCGGGACCTTCAACAGTTTTGATGATGAAATGGCGGTAATCCTTCTTCGACGGCTTCCCGTTTTTGAAGACAACACAACTCGCCACAGGGTTTGTGCCCTGGATATTCGAGTTGTCGAAACACTCAATGTGGCGCGGCTCAACATCCAGCCGAAAATCATTCTTCATCGTCTGCATCAGACGGTCGACACTTCTCTCAGGATTCAAGGCATCCGCCAGCTTCTCCTTATCCTTCATGAACTGAGTGGCGTTTCTGACACTCACATCAAGAACTTTCCTTTTCTCCCCTCTCTGTGGCACGGTAAAGGTGACACCTTCAAGCTCCACATCGGGCAGAAAAGGTACGATTATTTCGCGGAACTGACGATTAAACCGTCGTGAAATTTCTCCGATTGCAAGCGATAGAATCTCCTCCCGGCTCTCTTCGAGACGTCGGCGAAACTCCATGTTCAGACTCTGCACGACCGCCCCATTATGGAGGTGCATAAAATTGACGTAGGCGGTGTTTCCGTTCTCCACATATCCGAAAAGGTCAAGATCCTCTTTGCTCTCGCGGGCAATGACACTCTTTGCGTTGTAACGTTTCACAGCCTCATATTTCTCCTTCACCTCCTGCGCCTGTTCAAACTTCCATTCATCCGAAAGGCGTTGCATCTCCCCTTTCAGATGATTCTCTAAAAGCATTGTCTCACCGTTGAGAATCTGTCGCACCTTAGCGACATACTCAGCGTAGTCAGCCTGAGAAATCAATCCGCAACACGGGCCTGCACATTTCTTAATATGATAATCAAGACAGAGGCGGAATTTATGTTTTTCGATGCCGGATTCATCGATAAAATGGCGACATGAGCGCAACGGAAAAATCTCACGAATCAGTTCGAGCACAACCTTAGCCGACTGGGTGTTGGTGTAGGGTCCGTAATATTTTGCCGGCAACCCTTTTTCGCGGGTCATAAAGACGCGCGGAAACGGCTCTTTGGTCACAACAATCCAGGGGAATGATTTGTCGTCCTTGAGCAACACGTTATAGCGCGGCTGATACTGTTTAATCATAGCGTTCTCCAACTGGAGCGCGTCAGATTCGGTTGCGACCACGATAAACCGCATGTCGCAGATGTTTCTCACAAGAAGATTCGTGCGTGTGCGGTCGTGGATTCGGTTGAAGTAAGACGTAACCCTTCTTTTCAGGCGTTTGGCCTTACCGACATAAATAACCTTACCCGCTTTATCGAGATACATATAGACACCCGGTTCTTCGGGGAGAGCCAGAATTTTCTTACGCAACGACTCGCCCGGACGATTCTCCAGAATATCCTGTCGGGTTCTGTCGGGAGTAATTTCGAGACCGAATCCTCCGTTTTCATCGATATTCCTCGCCATATCTTCAAGAAGAAGATCAATCTTCGGATTACTGCCGGTTTCTTCGGAGAATGTTTTTTGAGTCATAGTCATAAAAAAAGAATGATAGTTATCCTAAGTAAGTTTTAATAATTAGCTTACTTATCGGAATCGGGATGCGTTAGATTAACAACGCATCCCGATTAAAGCCTACCGCTACCCTATTGTAACGGAATAATCGTAAAAAATATTATTCGTATTTAAGCAGCGAAGTTATTTCACAATCCTTGGGAAGATTGTCGCGGCCATGAAGTGCTTCAAGTTCGACGATGAAATTGATGTAAATCTTCTTCGGGTTCATACTCTTCACAAGATTGTAGCAGGCATTCATTGTGCCACCGGTTGCGAGGAGGTCATCATGGAGAAGCACAACATCATTTTCAGATATTGCATCGCTGTGGAGTTCGATTGTATCGACACCATACTCCTTCGCATACGCCATCTTGACGGTTACTGAAGGGAGCTTGCCGGGTTTACGAGCCGGCACGAAACCTGCACCGAGTTTATAGGCAAGTATACTTCCGCCGATGAATCCGCGGCTTTCAATACCAACCACCTTTGTAATGCCGAGGTCTTTATACATATCCGCCACAGCATCGCTCATCAATCGGAGTGCCTCAGGGTCTTTAATCATTGTCGTAAGATCGCGGAACACAATCCCCTTTGAAGGGAAATCAGGCACATCGCGGATGGTTCTTTTCAGTTCTTCTATTTCCATCTTTTCTCTATGTTGTTTTTTATTTGAATTTTCTTTTATTTTCAATTGTTCCACGTGGAACAATTTCGTTGTAACTTTTTGAAATACACACGTTATTTCGTCCTTATCTTCCGCAAAGAAGCAGAAGAATGTTGATGTCGGCAGGCGACACTCCCGGAATACGGGAAGCTTGTCCGATTGATACGGGACGAAGACGCGAAAGTTTCTGTCTCGCCTCGGTTGAAAGCGCATTGACAGAGTTGTAATCGAAGTCAGGATTAAGCTTGACATACTCCAGACGCGTGATTTTCGACGCTATCTCCTGTTCCCGCTCAATATACCCCTCATATTTAATGAGTATTTCAGCTGCTTCAACTATCTCCGAACGTCGCTCAGCCGGAATTTGGGCAATTCTCTCCTCAAGTGCGTCGGACACCTGCGCAAGAATCTCGAAATTTAGCTGCGGACGCTTGATTAATTCGTAGAATTTTGTCGTAACCTTCATTGGCGACGTACCAAATTCCGAAAGTCGACGGTTGTTTTCATCGGAAACCTTCAAACTATTCTCGCGACACCATTCAATAAGAGCATCCCGCTCATGAAGTTTCTCAATCATCGCATCATAACGAGCCTGACTTGCCAGTCCGATACGATAACCTATCGGTGTGAGTCGCATATCGGCGTCATCCTGCCGCAACAGAATGCGATATTCAGCACGACTGGTAAACATTCTGTAAGGTTCATCGACACCTTTTGTCACCAAATCATCAATCAAAACACCGATATATGCCTCATCACGACGCAAAACAAGCGGTTCCTCCCCTTTCACCGAAAGAGCAGCGTTGATGCCTGCCATCAATCCCTGCGCAGCCGCCTCCTCATAACCCGTTGTGCCGTTGACCTGACCCGCAAAATACAAACCCTTCACAAGCTTTGTCTGAAGGTCATGTGTCAGCTGCGTCGGAGGAAAGAAGTCATATTCAATTGCGTAGCCGGGACGATAAAAATGCACATTTTCAAGACCTTCCACTTTGCTCAGGGCATCCATCTGCACCTTCCACGGGAGGGAACTTGAGAATCCGTTAATATAAAATTCGCGGGTCGTCTCCCCCTCAGGCTCCAGAAAAAGCTGATGAGAATCCTTATCGGCAAACGTAACAATCTTTGTCTCTATCGAAGGGCAATAACGTGGTCCGATACTCTTTATCTGACCGTTATAAAGCGGTGAATCGGCAAGATTATCGTTTAGAATACTGTGCACTTCCGGTGAGGTATGTACAATATAGCAATCGCGAGGTTTCAGCACACGTTTTGAATCAGGCATAAAAGAGAATTTATGAAAATCTCTTGAAATCTCACCGTTTTCATCGACAGTATCGTCGCCGGATTGTACCACAACCTTCGACATATCAATCGAATTTCCATCAATTCTGGCGGGTGTTCCTGTCTTCATCCTGTCGGTTTCAAACCCTAGAGTCCGCAATTGTGCTGTGATGCCGGATTCTGCTATCTCAGAGATACGACCACCGGGAATCTGTGTCCGCCCGAAGTGCATCAATCCGTTGAGGAAGGTGCCGGCCGTCAAGATAACCTTAGGAGCATAAAACCTTACTCCTAACGATGTGACAACACCACCGACAGTTCCGACAACCCCTACTTCATTGTCATCTTCCTCGTTGACAATAAGTTCCATCACGGAATCCTGATAGATTGAAAGGTTATCGACAGAATCGAGGGTCTTACGCATTTCATCGATATAGGCCGTTCTGTCTGACTGCACTCTCGGCGACCATACCGCCGGACCTTTAGAGCGGTTGAGCATCCTGAACTGAACGGCAGTTCGGTCAGCCAGAAGTCCCATAACGCCACCAAGAGCATCTATTTCTCTAACTATCTGACCTTTGGCTATTCCTCCGATTGCCGGATTACAAGACATCTGACCAACACGATTCATATCGGCTGTGATCAGAAGTGTCTTAGCTCCAAGACGGGCAGCAGCGATGGCACCCTCACATCCGGCATGTCCACCGCCCACCACGATGATATCATAATTAAACGTCATATCGAAAAAAAATCCTCTTCAATCGTCTTCACTGAGCGAAGACAGCGTTAATATCTATCATATCAAGCGCCTTATTTTCAGCAGCTTCCATTTTCTCTCGTTCACCGGGTTCTTTATCTTTCAAACCGCACAGATGAAGCACACCATGAATGATGACCCGCAGGAGCTCACGATTATTTGATTCTCCGAACTTTTCAGCATTTGTGCGCACTGTGTCGACCGAGAGAAGAATATCGCCCGAAATATGGTTGTCGTGCGAATAATCGAATGTGATGACATCAGTGTAATAATCGTGTCCGATGTACTGACGGTTTGCCTCAAGGATGTAATCATCATCACAAAAAAGATAGGCAATACGCCCCACTTCCTTACTGTATGACTCAGCGACACGCACAATCCACTCTCTGACCAATTCATGGTCGAAGACAGGAAGAGTTATTTCATTTGAATCAAAAAGTATCATAGTTTGCACTTCGATTGTTACGAAACTACAAATTTAATAAAAACTTTTGAAATATCATTTTTCGCATTATGGGAGAATGGATCAGACACAACACAGACCGGTTTCCTCCGTCGGCTTAATTTTTCTGAATAAATTTCCGAAAATATTCATAACATTTGGATAATATTGAATATCAACACTTAACATCTTATTCTCGGTTAAGTTAACGCCCTGAGAATTAATTCTTCCTAGAAATCTGAGTAATTATCTGTGATTTTCCAAGTCTTAAAGATGATTATTTTTTAGAAACAGGTAACAATCAGGTAAAAACTGAACCACGACCTGACGAAAAACGGATAAATACCGAAATGAACAGTTGAAGTCTCAGAGGTGTTAATAATGTATGGGTGAAGGGTTGCATCACACAATCCCCCACCCTATCACACGATCATAACCTTAAAAACGTAAACAGCTATGGGAAACTTCAATCTTGGTGAAGCTGCAAAAGCAGCAGCCGAAAAAGCAAAAGAAACATTGAGCAAAGGAGCAGAGTCAGTAAAGGAACTGGCAGGTGAGAAAACTGAAGACCTCGTGAATATGGCTTCCGAGAAGTTCGGAGTGTCAAAGGATAAACTCGGAGGACTATCAGACAAATTGAAAGACAAAGCCGGAGATGTAATCGATAATCTGGCTGAAAAGGCAAGTGGACTTGCCGATAAGCTCCATGAAAAATAAGAAAACTTATTTGTAACGATAGATAATAACAGGTGCGGCTCGGAATCCGAGTCGCACCTGTACTTTCTATTCTGACCTCTGATTAGACCCCGTTCCACCGATATTTGTCAATACCGGAGGGAACGGGGTCTGCTTCTTATTGGGAAAAATAAAAAAAAGTTAACGAGACTAAATAAAGATAAGATTATGTTCGGAAGTTCGGGATTTTTTAACTAATTTTACGTTCTAATCCATATTATTTTCAAATCAGCATCTGGATTAGAAGGTTAACGATTTGATTTTCAATCGGAAACTTACAACAAAAAAGACAACAAAAAAATTGGAAAAAGAGACGAACGAAACGACCTATCATATCCCCGCACTTCTCAAAGAGACGATTGAGGGATTGAACATACGCCCCGGAGGAGTCTATGCCGACGCCACATTCGGAGGTGGGGGTCATTCGCGTGCCATAGTGAATCAGCTTGATTCGGAAGGTCATCTTTACTCGTTCGATCAGGACCGCGACTCATTGGTGAATGTCATCAATGACCCTCGCTTCACCTTTGTTCTTTCCAATTTCAGATATATAAAGAATTTTCTTCGATTTCACGGAGAGGAAAAAATTGACGGCATAATTGCCGATCTTGGAGTGTCGTTTCACCATTTTGACGACCCTTCCCGTGGCTTCAGCTTTCGGTCTGACGCTCCGCTCGACATGCGCATGAACCGCAATGCAGAGACGACAGCAGCCGATATTATTGCCGGCTACGACACAGGTGAACTCACCGCGATGTTCCGCCGATACACCGACTTGAAACGCCCTCACGAAGTTGCGCGGCTCATTGCGTCAGCTCGTGAAAAGTCGCCCATTCTGACCACCTTTCAGCTCGTTGAAGCTGTGCGTCCCGCCGTCAACCAGCGGAATGAAAAAAAGGATTTGGCACAGATTTTTCAGGCAATCCGCATTGAGGTGAATCATGAGATGGATGCCCTCAGGCAGTTTCTTGAATCCACTCTTGAAGTGCTTCGCCCCGGAGGAAGATTGTGTGTGCTCACCTATCATTCCGTTGAAGACCGCATGGTGAAAAACTTCATGAAAACCGGCAATGTTGAAGGAATCGAAGAGAAAGACTTTTTTGGAAAAGTGTCCACACCATGGAAACAAATCACTCGTTCACCTCTGACAGCAGGTGCTGACGAAGTCGAGAGAAACCCACGGTCTCGGAGCGCAAAGCTCAGGATTGCCGAATTGCTTATCCCCGACAAAGATTCTAAGTAATATGGATTGTGAGTTGAAATGAACTAAAAAAGAAACACATTATTCACAATTACGAGGATGGCATTGCTGAAGAAGGGAAAGAAGAAAAAAGAAAAGCCTACGGCAAAAGATTCCATGAAGGCAACCCGCAAACGCTGGGTTGAAGATGCAAGATACGGAAGAACGGTTTCAGTGGAGTTTCTGCGCTACAACGCGTGGCTGCTCCTGATATTTCTTGTTGCCATACTCTCACTGATGGGCCTGCGCTACAAGACCAAGACAGGGATGGAGCAAATCAAGAAACTGACAGTGGAACTGACACGCGCCGAAAGTGCTAAGCTCAAAGAAAAAGCAAGCTATATGTCTCTGATTCGAGAATCGGAGATGAAACGATTGGTTGAGGAGAAAGGGATGAATCTGGAATTTCAGGAGAATCCTCCGGAAGTAATTAGAGTTACAGACTGAAATGAGGAGGAACTGAAAGATGGCAACAAAACAGAATAACAAAACCCACATCCTCGCCCGATACGCATTGATTTCAGTCCTGTTCGTTGGGCTGTCGATATGTATTATCTTCAAATTGTTCCGCACCACCGTGGTTGACGCCAAGGCATGGAACGAACGCGCTCGCAATGAGCTGTCGTCGATCGACACCATCCTGCCGGAACGCGGAAACATCCTCTCTGACAATGGCAACATCCTTGCATGCAATCTGAAGGTTTACGACATTCGTGTCGATTTGCGCCACAACAAGATTCTCAACATGCGCCCTCTGCGCTGGGACTGGATTGATGCCCTTGCCGACTCACTCGACCTTTACTATCCGCGCACTGTGCATAACGCCGACGGCACAGTAGCCGAGGTTGTGTCCTGGCATAAAAAACTGCGTCAGGAGTTTGAAAAACCTGAAAACAAACGGTCGCGCGCTCTCCGCATCGTTCAGAAAGGAACGATGGAAGACTACGAACGAATCCGCAATTTCCCCTTCTTCGACTCAATCAAGGGTCGGGGCGCACGCTTCCCTCTCTACACCGAAGAGAGAAATATCCGCATGTATCCTTACGGCAAAATGGCCTATCGAAGCATCGGACGTGTGAATGAAAATTTCGAGACAAAACAGTTTCATGGCTATTCCGGTCTGGAAAAAGACCTCGACTCGTTGCTCTATGGTCAGCCCGGATTGGCTAAGCATGTCCCGATGACGAGCGGCATCGGCTCATGGATTACGAAACCTCCTGTGCGCGGTTTCGATATTCTCTCTACAATCAACATCGACCTTCAGGAAATTCTGGAGCAGGAACTCCTCAATGTTTGCCGGGAATCAAACGCCGAGTGGGGCACAGCCATACTCATGGAGGTTGAGACCGGCGAGATAAAAGCCATTTCAAACATCGAATTACTTGATGATGGCACCTACGGCGAGGCACTTAACCGCGCCGTGACAGCGTTTGAACCCGGCTCTGTCATGAAGCCGATCTCAATGATCATAGCCTTTGAAGACGGTTTGGTGAAGAGTGTCAACGAGATGATTGACTGCAGCCCGTTTCAGCGCACCAGCGACCCGCACGCGCCTCCGGTAAAGAATGTGAAGCAAGTGGTCGAGATGTCGTCAAACACCGGCACGGCACGAATCATCTTCCGCGGATATGCCAACAATCCGGCTCGTTTCCACGACCGTCTGGCGTCGATCGGATTCTTCGACAAGATGAACTCCGGCATTGCAGGCGAACAGATTCCTTACGTCAGGAAACTTGAAGCGACCGACTCAAAAGGGCAGCCGATTACAATGACCTCGCGTCATCTTGACCTTGCACGTCAGGCCTACGGCTACAACACCATGATTCCCCCTCTCTACACCTTGGCTTATTATAATGCGATTGCCAATGGCGGACGTCTGGTGCGTCCGCACCTTGTGAGAGGATTGCGTTTTGAAAACGGTCGTGATTCAATTATACCCATCAGCTATGTGCGCGACAGAATCTGCTCGGAGGCAACGGCTGAAAAGGTGAAACAGTGCATCCATGAAGTCGTTTGGGGCGAGCACGGCACCGCGCGCGGCGTGCGTGATGACCGCATCAAGGTTGTCGGTAAAACCGGAACCGCCTATCCCGTTGAGAACGGCACCTACAACACGGCTAAGCGTCGATATGCCTTTGCCGGATTCTTCCCTTACGAACAGCCGAAATACAGTTGTATGGCCCTTGTCCTTGGCCCTGCCGGAAACAGTGCCAACCGCACGTCAGGTCAGGTTGTGAAAAACATGGCTCTCAAGATGTATGCCCGCGGCATTATCGGCGACCACGAGAAAAAGGAGGTCAAGATGCCTAACGGGAAACGTCCGGTTGTAAACGCCACCGTCAAGTCAACACCTGCCAAGATCGGGAAGGCGGTCAAATCGTCTGACATCGGTCAGGTCAAAGGTGCCGACGCCTCGAAGGTTGTGAGAGGAGTCGTGCCCGACGTAATCGGTTATGACCTTGTCTCGGCGGTTAAAATCATGGAGGAAAGAGGAATAAACGTAAAAGTGGCAGGCACAGGAAGAGTCGTCAGACAATCCGTGCCGGCCGGTATAAAGATAAAGAAAGGCTCATCTGTGGTTCTGACTCTCAGTGTCTGAAGCCACCGCTGAAAAGAATAATAACATTATTAAGAACACACACATTATGACAACGAAACTGTCAACCCTTCTGGAGGGACTGGAAGTTAAACAGGTCATCGGCGATCCCGATAAGAATATACAAGGTGTTGAAAGCGACTCCCGTAAGGCGGTGCGCGACGGATTGTTTGTAGCGGTGCGCGGTGTGACCACTGACGGCCACAAATACATTCCGATGGTTGCCAGTGCGAGAGTCGGGGCTATCGTATGCGAAGAGCTGCCGTCGGCATTTGAAAACGGCATTACATACATTCAGGTGGCAGACAGTGCCGAGGCTCTCGGACGCCTTGCTTCAGCATGGTACGGTCACCCGTCGTCAAAACTGAAACTCATCGGTGTCACCGGCACTAACGGTAAGACTACCACCGCCACTCTCCTCTATGAGATGGCAAAACTGATGGGATATAAAGCCGGTTTGTTATCAACCGTCTGCAATTATATCGGTGAGCGATGCGAACCGACAACCCACACCACTCCCGACCCGCTGACTCTTAACCGTCTGCTGAGAGATATGGTCGATGAGGGATGCGAATATGCCTTTATGGAGGTGTCAAGCCATGCTGTGGCACAAAAAAGAATTGCCGGACTGACATTCTGCGGGGGCATCTTCTCCAATCTGACTCGCGATCACCTTGATTATCACGGTACTGTCGATAATTACATGCGTGCCAAAAAAGGGTTCTTCGATGCTCTCCCCGCCTCAGCGTTCGCACTGGTCAATGCCGACGATAAATCGGGACGTTTCATGGTGCAGAACACAGCGGCAAAGGTCTACACATACTCACTTCGCGGTGACGCCGATTTTCGCTGCCGGGTGCTTGAGACACGCCTTGACGGCACACTCCTCCAGCTCAACGGCAAGGATGTTGAAGTGCTCTTCACAGGTCGTTTCAACGCCTATAACCTCACCGCTGTCTACGGAGCATCGGTGCTTGCCGGTTTCGACCGCGAGCAGGTGCTTGTCAATATGAGCCGTCTGGTTCCGGTTTCAGGCCGATTCCAGACCCTCCGCTCAGACAACGGACTGACTGCAATCATCGATTATGCCCACACCCCCGACGCTCTTGTCAACGTGCTGGACACAATACGCGAGATTGTGGGTCGCGACGGCAACATAATCACTGTTGTCGGCGCCGGCGGCAACAGAGACCAGGGTAAACGTCCGATGATGGCACGGGAGGCTGCGAAACGCTCCAACCGTCTTATCCTCACCTCCGATAACCCCAGAAATGAAGAGCCGGATGCCATCATCGCCCAGATGAGAGACGGCCTGAGTGCCGAAGAGCTGCGTCGCACTCTCTGCATTTCCGACCGCCGCGAGGCTATCCGCACAGCGGTCATGACAGCAACCCCGAAGAGTGTTATTCTCGTGGCTGGCAAAGGGCATGAGACTTATCAGGAAATTAACGGAGTGCGCCACCATTTCGACGACCGTGAAGAGATAAGAAAAGCCTTCGAACAACTTTAATCCATTTTCGTGAAAAATGCTATACTCACTATTTCAGCTTCTTGAAGATACAAATCTTCCCGGACGCTACCTGATGGATTTCGTCAGTTTCCGCGCCGGACTTACCTTTACGCTTGCCCTTCTGCTTGCCCTTTTCTGTGGTCAGGCGATTATCAGAAGATTACAGAAGATGCAGGTCGGTGAAGTGATTCGCGATCTCGGACTCGAAGGTCAGATGAGCAAGACGGGCACCCCCACAATGGGTGGTGTGATTATTATCCTCTCCATAATCGTGCCCTGTCTGCTGGTAGGCAATCTGACCAATATCTATCTGATTCTGATGATTGTGGCAACTCTCTGGATGGGTTGTATCGGTTTTCTCGACGACTATCGTAAAATAAAGTTCCACAATAAAGACGGTCTGAAAGGGAAATATAAGGTGACAGGTCAGGTGGGACTCGGTCTTCTGGTCGGAATCACCATGTGGCTCTCGCCCGACATTGTGATGAGCCAGAACATGGAAATAGAAAATCGTCAGACTCACACAACGGAAGTTGTTCATTCTCTTGAAGTTGAAAAGACACCCCAGACAACAATCCCCTTTGTCAAGAATCATAACTTCAATTATCAGTGGCTCACCTCATGGGTGAAAGACAAGAAGGCTGCCGACACACTGGGATGGCTGGTGTTTGTGGTAGTGGTCATTTTCGTTGTGACAGCCGTCAGCAACGGAGCCAATCTGACCGATGGTCTTGACGGACTTTGCGCCGGCACCTCGGCGATTATCGGCGTGGCACTGGCAATCATGGCATACCTTGGAGGCAACATAATCTATGCCGGCTATCTGAACATCATGTATATTCCCGGCTCGGAGGAGATGGTGGTCTACGCTGCTGCCTTTATCGGAGCCCTTGTCGGATTCCTCTGGTATAATGCCTTCCCGGCACAAGTCTTCATGGGCGACACCGGCAGTCTGACACTCGGAGGAATCCTCGCTGTCTTTGCAATCCTGATCCGTAAAGAGCTGCTGATTCCCTTGTTATGTCTGATTTTCTTTATTGAAGACCTCTCTGTAATCCTTCAGGTGGGATATTTCAAATATACAAAGAGAAAAACCGGAGTTGGCGAGCGCATTTTCAAGATGACTCCTCTCCACCATCATTATCAGAAAGCCGGCGACGCTTCGATAAAGTGTCTTATCAACTTCCCGAAACGCCCGGTGCCTGAATCAAAGATTGTCGTAAGATTCTGGATTGTCGGAATCCTGCTTGCCGCTCTCACATTTGTAACCCTCAAACTTCGTTAAAAAAGATGAATGATAACAATAACCTCTCCCCTGCCCGCCGTCTTGTAGTGCTTGGTGCCGGCGAATCAGGAGTTGGAGCCGCCATACTTGGAAAAGATAAAGGCTTCGATGTCTTTGTCAGCGATATGGGCCACATTGCCGACAAATATCGGAAAGTGCTTGAAGAGGAAAATATACCTTTTGAAGACGGTCGACACTCGGAAGAACTCATCCTTAACGCCGACACAATTGTCAAGAGTCCCGGTATTCCGCTGACTGCTCCCATGATTGTGAAAGCAATCGAAAAAGGGATTGAGGTGATTTCTGAAATAGAATTTGCCGGGCGGTTTACCGACGCAAAAATGGTGTGCATCACAGGCTCAAACGGAAAGACCACAACCACGATGCTCACCTACCATATTTTCCGGGAGGCAGGCATTGATGCCGGTCTTGCCGGAAATGTAGGCAACAGTCTCGCGCTGCAGGTGGCACGCCATCCTCATCCGGTCTATGTTATCGAACTGTCAAGTTTTCAGCTTGATAACATGTATGATTTTCGTGCCGACATCGCGATTATCCTCAACATAACTCCTGACCACCTTGACCGCTACGACTATAAGATGGAGAATTATGCGCGTGCCAAAATGCGCATAACACGCAATCAGCGCCCCGACGATGTGTGCATCTATTGGAACGACGATGAGCTGATTACCTCTCTGCTTAAGGAGAATCCCACAGATGCAAGACTTCTCCCCTTCTCCGCGACAGATAATGAGAATATGGCAGCCCACCTTCATAACGAAACTGTCATCTTCACAACAGCTGGGAATAACTGGGAAGTGAAGCGAGCTGACATCTCGATTCGTGGTCTTCATAACCTCTACAACACAATGGCGGCAGGACTGGCGGCTACTGTGGCAGGAATCTCACCGGAATCAATACGCCACTCGCTGGCAACGTTCAAATCTGTTGAACATCGTCTGGAGCATGTGCGCGATTGGAACGGAATCAGATTCATCAACGACTCGAAGGCAACCAACGTCAATTCAACCTATTACGCACTCGAAAGCATGGATCGACCCACAATCCTCATTCTCGGAGGAAAGGATAAAGGGAATGATTACACGGAAATTGAGGAGTTCGTAAGCAAAAAAGTGAAAGGTATTGTCTGCATGGGTGTCGACAACCGGAAACTGCTTGAATTCTTCAGCGGGAAAGTGGCTCGCATTGCCGACACTCATTCCCTCGAAGATGCTGTCAAGGCATCGGTTGAAATGGCCGAGGAGGGCGATACGGTGCTTCTTTCACCCTGTTGCGCAAGTTTCGACCTTTTCAGCAGCTATGAAGACCGCGGCCGACAATTCAAGGATGCCGTCGGAAGGTTGTGATATGTTGCATCTTAAGGGGTTTGTGTGATAACAACAACTCATACACACCTGAAATCTGATATCGGAATAAACTCTCTAACTCTAATATCTTAAACAAGCGAATGTCAGAATATAATTTTGAAGAGGGAATGATCACTGCGGCTCGCCCTCAGAGAATAACCATAAATGAAACAGTCGACGGACAACCCGTCGACAGCTACTCCATCGACGACGCAGGAGCCCCCGCGCTCTCCCCTGCCGATGTTGCCGGAGGGGATAATGCGAAAAAGAAAACGAAAGCCAAGAGTTCCGTCACCGATGTTGCGGCTCCCCGCTATGACCGCTTCATCTGGGGCATATATATCCTGCTGCTCATTATTTCGGTGATTGAACTTTACAGTGCCTCCAGTTCGGAAGTCACTGCACGCAATATCTATGAACCCCTGATTCGCCATGGAATTTTCCTCGGATTAGGACTCCTGATTGTCTGCTGGCTTCAGAATTGGCATTATGTCTATCTCAGCCGTCTTTCGGGCATACTCGCCATTGGCTCGTTCATACTCCTTGTCTATTCATCTTTCTTCGGAATAGTCATAAACGGTGCGCAACGAGCAATCCATGTGGCAGGGTTCACCATTCAGCCTCCGGAGATTGTCAAACTGACCGTCGTCTTGTGGCTCGCAACGATTCTCGCACGCAATCAGCAACATAGAGGTGTGAGCAATATGGGGGTCATAAAGGTGGCGACAATCGTCATCCTCTTCAGCGGCGTGTTGTGGAAGAATGGTCTGACAAACACCGTCGTGCTGATGGCAGTCAGCCTTTCAATGTTTCTTATCGGAGGGATCCAATGGAGAAAATTCTTCTATGTCATCGGAGTCTACGGCATTGTGGCAGGCGTCTTGTTCATGGCGAAATATGCCAACCACGACTCAGGGGAATTTGACGAAGTGGAGCGCACGGAGCAAGTGGCACAGGTAAGCAACCCCAAGATGTCAGGCTCGCGCGAGGGAACTCACAAATCACGATTTAAAGACTTCGTAGCCGGCGTGCATCCCGACGACCCTCTGACCGATGAGAACCGACAGGTCATCATGGCGAAATTCGCGCAGGCAAACGGAGGAATGTTCGGCGTCGGAATCGGCAACTCACGCGAATCTGCCCGTCTTCCCCTTGCCTTCTCCGATTACATCTATTCGATAGTTGTCGAAGAGGGAGGACTGATTGGAGGAGCGGTGCTTCTCTTCCTCTATCTTCTGCTGCTGATGCGAGCCGGACGAATAGCGTTTAAATGCAAGCGGGCTCTGCCGGCTTTCCTGATTATGGGGTGTGCGGTGCTGATTGTCTTCCAGGCTCTCATTCACATGTCGATTGTGGTCGGCATCGTGCCCGTGTCCGGACAGCCGTTGCCCTTCATATCGAAAGGTGGCACCTCGATTCTCGTCATGTCGACGGCAATCGGAATCATGCTTTCAGTGAGTCGGCATGCCGTGACCTCCGACAATAAGAAAGAGATGAAAGCCGAGGCTAATATTCTCCCCGACGACATGCAGGCCCAGAACTATACAACAACCTGAAACCCAATGTAACATGAAAAACAAATATCATATCCTGATTAGCGGAGGAGGCACCGGAGGTCACATCTTCCCTGCCGTCTCCATTGCCAACGCACTCAAACGGCGCATGGATTGCGAAATTCTTTTTGTCGGAGCCGAAGACAGAATGGAGATGGAACGTGTCCCTGCTGCCGGCTACGATATCGTCGGACTCCCGGTTGCCGGATTCAACCGCAGGAATATATTCAAGAATTTCGCTGTCATCGCCAAGCTTGCCAAAAGCATCCGCAAAGCGAAGAGCATTGTGAGGGAGTTCAAACCCGACATAGCGATTGGTGTCGGAGGATATGCTTCCGGACCGACACTCAAAGTGGCTCAGAGCATGGGAGTGCCGACTTTGCTGCAGGAACAGAACTCCTACGCCGGAGTGACCAACAAGATGCTTGCACGCAAGGCAGACAAAATTTGTGTGGCCTACGACAAAATGGAACGCTTCTTCCCTGCCGATAAGATTGTTAAGACGGGAAATCCGGTGCGCATGTCGCTCCTTTCAGGCAACTACGATAAAGTGTCGGCACGCGAGAGTTTCGGACTTAATCCGACACTTCCCACACTCCTCGTTGTCGGCGGAAGTCTCGGCGCCCTCACCCTCAACGAAAGCATGGAGAAAGGTCTCAAACGGTTTGCCGACGAAGGGATTCAGGTTATCTGGCAGACCGGACGCAGCTTCGTCGCTCGCTCACAAGCCGCAGCCAAAGGGTTGCGGGGAGTTGTGGTCACACCATTCATATCGGATATGGCGGCTGCCTACACCGCCGCCGACCTCGTCGTGTCAAGAGCCGGCGCCGGCTCTATAAGCGAGCTGGAATTGCTTGCTAAACCGGTTATCCTCGTGCCAAGCCCGAATGTGGCTGAAGACCATCAGACTCAGAACGCTCTTGCCCTCTCTACTCGCGGAGCCGCTGTGCTGGTCAAAGATGCCGACGCACGTGAGAGCCTTGTCGACACTGCAATCAATCTTATCAAAGATAAAAATGCCCTCGACGAAATGAGTGCGAATATCCTGAAACTCGCCATGAAGGATAGTGACGAACTGATTGCCGATGAAGTTGTGAAACTGCTTGAAAGAAAGAAGTAAGAAAAAATCCTTTAAACCCAAGTCCGGAAGATTTATGGAAAAAAACAGGTTATATTTTGTCGGTGCAGGTGGGATTGGAATGGCTAATCTTGTGAGATATTTCCTCCGGAACGGAGCTGAGATTGCCGGATATGACAGAACCGCTACCGCATTGACCGACAAGCTGATTGAGGAAGGTGCGTCTTTAGTTTTTGACGACGATGAGAATCTGATTCCGGAGTCTTTCCGCGACCCGGAAAAGACCCTCGTTGTCTACACTCCCGCTGTGAGCGAAGAGAACAGGATTCTATCGTATTTCCGCCGCGGCGGGTTTGAAATTATCAAACGCGCTGCATTGCTGGGTAAAATCACCCGTCAGTCAAAAGCGATTTGTGTGGCCGGGTCACATGGCAAGACCACAACCTCGTCGATGATTGCCCATATCCTCAGCAAGACTCCTCAGGGCTGCAATGCCTTTCTCGGTGGTATTCTCCGAAACACCAACAGCAACCTGATGCTTTCTCAGCAATCACCTTACTCTGTGATTGAAGCCGACGAATATGACCGCAGTTTTCATCACCTCTCCCCTTTTGTTGCTGTTGTCACCAGCGTTGACCCCGACCACCTTGACATCTACGGCGACGAAGAAGGGTATCTCGAAGGGTTTGCTCATTTCACTTCACTGATACGCCCCGGCGGTGAACTAATTGTCCACACCGGACTGAAATTGCATCCGCGCCTTGCCTCCGGTGTCGGCATGACAACATATAGTGGCGGAGCCGATGGCGACTGGCACACTGAAAATGTGAGATATTCAACCGGAAAAGTGACCTACGACATTGTCGGCCCCGACGGAATCGAAATAAGAGACATCTCCCCCGTACTCCCCATTGAAATAAACATCGACAACGGAGTGGCCGCCGCCGCTGCCGCCTACAAAGCGGGTGCCACACCTGATGAGATACGTTCCGGACTTGAATCCTTTCTCGGCGCCGAACGCCGTTTCCAGATTTATCTCAACGGATTAACCAACCCCGACGGACACGTCCTGATTGACGATTATGCTCATTCGCCCAACGAAGTAAAGGCATCGATCGAGAGTGTCAGACGTTTATATCCCGACCGCCATCTGTCAGTCATCTTCCAGCCTCATCTCTACACCCGCACACGCGATTTCGCTCCTGAATTTGCCGAAGCTCTCTCAGCCGCCGACCGTGTGATAATGCCTGAAATATATCCGGCAAGAGAACTTCCGATAGAGGGTGTCGACTCAATGCTTATCCTCAACTCGGTAAAAAGTGGCGAAAAAATATATTGCGAGAGAAAAAATTTGCTTAATCTTATAAAAAATAGTAACTTTGACGTGTTGATGACTTTGGGTGCCGCCGACATTAATGTCCTGGTGCCTGAAATCGAAGAGATTTTGCGAACGACACACTGAACTGAAGATGGCTAAGACAGTGTTTAAATGGGTTTTGCTGATACTGCTCATGGCGTATGTGGCCGGAATGACAGTATGGGCAAGACAGGAGGGAAGGCAGCACATCTGCAAGGGTATCGATGTGTTGCTGACTACGTCACATCCTGCCGACACCACCACGCGCCAGGGAATAATGTCGGAACTTGAACATTATCCCGGAAAGATTGCAGGCGCGCCGCTCAGCTCCATTAACACTCATAAAATCGAACGGTTCCTGTCATCGCTTAATGCTTTCGAGAAGGTTGACTGTGCCATTGCCGCTGATTCGCGCCTGCAAATCGTGGTCACACCCATGATTCCGGAAATCAGAGTGTTCGACACCAACGGCAAGAGTTATTATGTCAATAAAGACGGCAAGAGAATCACCTCTAATGCCGAGTTTTTCGTCGATGTGCCAATCGTGCAAGGTCACTTCACCGACAAATTCCCGGCCCGCTCCGTCATCCCTCTCGCAAAGTATATACACGACGACAACGAACTGAACAGCCTTATTGCCGGAATCAAAGTGCAGGATGCCGATAATATCTTGCTCGTGCCACGCATCCGCGGACACCTCATCAATTTCGGCGACACATCCCGTCTCGACGCAAAGAAACGTGCCATTCTAACTGCCTACCGCTCCATTATGCCGCGAAAAGGCTGGAACGAATATGACACAATCTCTGTTAAATTTAAAGGGCAGATTGTAGCCACTCGCCGAAATAAACCTGTGATTGACCATGGTGACATTGTCGAACAGGAAATAGACCTGGAAGAAGCAACCCTGCCCGAAGCAAAACCCGCTGCTCCTCAAAAAGAGGCGCAGGAAAAAACATCTACTACTGAAGAATGAGCGATAAAAACTATATAGCCGCATTGGAAATCAGCAGCGCGAAGGTCGCTGTCGTCATTGGCGAACTCCGCGAGGGAGGTCACCTCGAAGTGGTGGCTGCCGAGCAGGAGAAGAATGCCGAAAGTGTGCGCTACGGACACATCCAGAACCCTGAGGAAACTTCTCTGAGAGTTGCACGTATAATCGACCGTCTGGAACGAAGACACCACCTGCAACCCCGTAAAATTACAGGCGTTTATATTGGTCTGAACGGAAGGTCGCTCAGAAGTCTCAACACATCTGTGTCGCTTAATCTCCCCGACGATACGGAAATTACAACCGAAATCATCGACCGCCTTAAGGAGATTGCCCTCAACACGGCAATCGACAATTCGCTTGTGACGGTCGACGCCGTGCCGCGCATTTACACCGTCGGAAAAAATGTCACCAAAAATCCGAGAGGTGTAATCGGCAACCGCATAAGCGCGGATTATGATCTCATCGTATGCCGTCCGGAACTTAAACGCAATATTCAACGCACTGTGCCGGAGAAGCTTAAACTCAAGGATCATGGCTATATCGTAACCGCTCTCGCTGCCGGACATCTCCTGCTCAGCGAAGAAGAGAAACGTCTGGGCTGTATGCTCGTCGACATAGGCGCCGAAACAACCTCTGTGACAATCTATCGCGAGGGGTATCTCCGCTATTTCGCCACTCTCCCGCTCGGAGGAAGAAACATCACCCGCGACCTCACAACCCTCAATCTGCTCGAAGAGCGTGCCGAAGATATCAAAATCAACTCCGGCAACGCCATGCCGCGCACAACGCAGACCAAACTCAACGTCAATGGCGTCAAACTCTCCGAAGTACACAATCTGATTGTGGCCCGCTCGGAAGAGATTGTTGCCAACATTGTCGAGCAGATCTCCTACGCCAAACTAAAGGAAAAAGACCTTCCTGCCGGCATTATCTGCATGGGAGGTGCGTCAAACCTCAATGGATTGACCGACCTTCTGAGCCGCCAGAGTTCACTCAATGTCAGAAAGGCATATCTCCCGGCTTACATCAATTTTTCAGAATCGGCAAGTATGCCCGACGAACTGCTGGGAATCGTAAGCGTGCTTTACGCTGCCGCCACTCTCGGCCCGAATGCCGAGGCGTGTCTCGAGATGCCGCAGCAATCCGAACTCCCTGTGACCGGTGAGCCGGCCGACGAAATGTATGACGAGAAAGGCTCTTCCCAGAAAACCGCAAAACAACGTAAAACGAAATCGCAGGGTTGGTTTGGCAGAATCAGACAGCAGATGAGCAACGGCCTCGGCTCGATGTTCGCATCGCCCGAAGACCAGGAAAAAGATTCCGACCTCTACTAACACAAGATAAAGCAAATGGACGAATTCAGCTATAATGAACCCAATGGAAATTCAGGTGAAAACCTTGAATTTAACGACATAAACCAGGATGCCATCATCAAGGTGATCGGCGTCGGTGGAGGTGGAGGTAATGCTGTGAACTATATGTTCAAGCAAAACATTCCCAACATCAACTATGTTGTCTGCAACACCGATAAGCAGGCAATTGACGACTCTCCTGTCCCGACAAAACTCGTGCTTGGCTTTGAAATCACAGGCGGACGCGGCGCCGGCAACGTGCCGGAGAAAGGTCGCCAGTGTGCCGAGGCCAGCGAAGCCGACATACGCAATCTCTTCAAGGACCAGACGGAGATGGTCTTCATCACTGCCGGAATGGGTGGTGGTACCGGAACAGGCGCCGCCCCGGTTGTGGCTCGTATTGCAAAAGAGTGCGGAATGTTGACGATCGGTATCGTCACCGTTCCCTTCATGTTTGAAGGCGAAATGAAGATTCTGAAAGCTCTGGAAGGTGCCGACGAAATGCAGNAGAATGTCGATGCTCTCCTTGTTATCAACAACGAGAACCTCATTGACCTCTACCCTGACCTCACATTCCTTAACGCCTTCTCGAAAGCCGACGACACTCTCGCTAACGCAGCNCGCTCTATCTCTGAAATTATCAGTGAGAANCTTTATATCAACGTCGACTTCCAGGATGTCAAGACTGTCCTGAAAGACAGCGGAACNGCTATCATAGCCACTGCCGAGGGAGATGGNGAACATCGAATCTCAAANGCAATCCACAATGCGCTCCATTCTCCCCTGCTCAAACGNCANGACATCAACACCTCGAAACGCCTNNTGATCAAGTTCAACTGTTCGAGCGCACCGGAAAACACCATCCGTGCCGAAGAAATCAACGAGATTACTCAATTCACCGCCAAGCTNCCGCCGGGCATCGATGTGAAATGGGGTATCGGTNTTGACGATTCGCTCGGNAGCAAGGTCAAGGTGACTGTGCTCNCCTCAGGCTTNGTCATGACAATCCGTGAAGGTGCCAAAAAAGATGATGTCATTAAATTCGGCGGAACTGAAGAGGNTAATCCTCAANCTTCNGTGTCCNCACTGCCGATGAGCANAAGGANAAAATCATCGANATGTATGGTGCCGAAAAAATGGCTGACCGCATAAAGAGCACNAATAAAGTGAAATATGCNGTGCTTAAACCCTGGCAATTTGACGACCACGAGGTGATTGCCATGATTGAAAAAACTCCGGCCTATAACCGCGACCCGCAATTCAACGACCGAATAAACGCTTCGGAAGATAAACACCTCTTCTCTCAAAGCAATCCTCCTCACGACTCCGACNCCGGCAACGACNGCTTCGGAGACGGANCAAAACAGAACAATACAATCACGTTTGATTTCTCAGACAATGACTAATAAATTTCAAATGGTTGCCAAGACCTTNCAGGGTCTTGAAGACGTATTGCGTGACGAACTTATCTCACTCGGCGCTGAAAATGTCGAATTGGGATTAAGAATGGTCAGCTTCGAGGGGGATTTGGAGATGATGTATAAGGCAAACCTCTGTTGCCACACCGCTCTGCGTATTCTCAAACCAATCGCTAAGTTCACCGCTTGCGACACCGATGAGCTTTACGACATAATCCGCGAATTTGAATGGGAGAAATATATGACGCCCGATTCGACCTTTGCCATTGAAGCAACTGTCAACAGCGCCTCATTCACCAACTCGCGTTATGTGACCTATCGTGTGAAGGATGCTATTGCCGACCACTTCAACGACAGTTATGGCCGACGTCCGTCAATCCGTCTTAAGGGGGCAGATGTGATACTGAACGTGCATATTTCCGACGACAGAGTCACTATCTCGCTCGACTCCAGCGGCGAACCGCTCTCTCAGCGCGGATATAAGGTCGACAACACCGCCGCCCCTATCAATGAGGTGCTCGCTGCCGGAATTATCATGAAAACAGGTTGGAGAGGCGACACCGATTTTGTTGACCCTATGTGCGGTTCGGGCACNTTCCTGACCGAGGCTGCTCTTATTGCCGGNAATATCAATCCGGGCATCTATCGCACNGGNTTCGCCTTTGAACGCTGGGATGACTTCGACTCCGAATTATTTGAGTCTATCTACAATGATGACAGCGCGGAACGCGACATTACATGCCGCATCCTCGGCGGAGATATTGACCCCGAAGCGGTCAGCATAGCCAAAAGAAATGTGCGCAACGCCCGCTTTGAAGACAACATCGAGATTGTCTGCAAATCTGTGGCTGATTGGGAAGCTCCNGCTTCNGAGGGTATCATAGTGACCAATCCTCCTTANGGCGAACGTCTGAGACCCGANGATATAGCAGCNCTTTACAANACAATCGGAAGTGTGCTGAAACGCAATTTCAGCGGCTGGCACGCCTGGATTTTTGCTGCGCGTCAGGATTACCTNTCGGAAATTGGTCTTAAACCTTCNGTTAAGATACCCCTGCTCAACGGTTCGATTGAATGTTTGCTTCAGGAATATGTGATGTTTGACGGAGCATACAACGATTTTCGTGCTGAAGGAGGCTCAGTAGCTCATAAAGGCGGTCTGAAAAGCGATGTGAAAGTGAAGAGGATGTCCGACCGCGAATGGGAATCGGAAACCCGCAAGTTTGAAGGTAAAAAACGNGANTTCAAACGCCGCGACGACCGCGANTTCAAACGNCGNGACGACCGNGACTTCAAACGTCGTGACGACCGTGATTTCAAACGCCGCGACGACCGCGACTTCAAACGNCGTGACGACCGCGANTTCAAACGCCGTGACGACCGCGACTNCAAACGNCGTGACGACCGCGANTTCAAACGCCGCAACGACCGCGATTTCAAACGCCGTGACGACCGCGACTTCAACAAATCCCGCTCGGAAATAAGAACGGTAAGCGACCGCGGACCGCAATTGTCAAAAGATTCCGAATATCGCTTCGGAGCAGGCAAGATGCGTTCCCGTAAGAAATTCAGAAACGACTGACGTGACCGATAAGAAAAACATATTGCTCATAGGAGAACATGCCAAGGAATCGGCTCTCGCATGGAAACTGCTTCAGAGTCCCTGTCTCGCCACTCTTTACACGTCGCCGGGAGTTTATCCGGGTGCGATTCATGTAACAGGTCTTGACCCAAGGGATTTTGAGGCCGTAGCCGATTTTGTCGAGAAACAGGAGATTGACTTGGTTGTGGCCGGTGATACCAAAGAGATAGTCGACGGAATTGCCGACGCCTTGAGCGAAACCCGCGCGCAGGTTATTGCTCCCGACGCGGAATGTGCACGCCTTGAAGGAAGTAAGGAGTTTGCAAAGGAGTTCATGTCGATGAATGCCATTCCGAGTGCACGTTTTATGACTGTGACCACCGACACCTACGATGAAGGGGTGGGATTTCTTGAATCATTGCCCGGTCCTTACGTGCTGAAAGCCGACGGATTGGCTTCCGGAAGGGGAGTGGTCATTGTACATTCGCTTGCCGATGCCAAAGATTGTCTGCGTGATATGCTCGATGGGCTCTTCGGAGAAGCATCCTCGACTGTGGTGCTTGAAGAATACCTCGACGGAAAGGAATGTTCTGTCTTTGTGGCAACCGATTCAAAAGATTATATAATCTTGCCGACAGCTCGCGATTATAAGCGGCTTCTCGACGGTGACAATGGTCCGAACACTGCCGGAATGGGCTCAATTTCTCCTGCTCCGGGCGCAACCGAAGAATTTATCTCCAAGGTAAGAACCCGCATTATTGAACCCACCTTCAGAGGTCTCGAAGCGATGGGTCTGAAATATCGTGGATTCCTTTATTTCGGAATAATTGACATTGACGGCGAACCGATGCTGATTGAATATAATGTGCGTCTCGGCGACCCTGAAGCTCAGGCAATTATTCCGAGAATCAAAAACGATATGGTCGACCTGCTGATAGATATCGCCGAGGAACAAATCAACCGGACTGTCATTCAGGTGTCTGACGACACAACGGTGTCGGTTGTAGTTGCCGCTCCCGGCTATCCCTCTCATACTGTTGTCGATAACCTTGTAACAGGTCTTTCCGAGGCCATCGGCATGGGTTGCTATGTTTTTCCCGGTGAGATGAAAAAGAATCCCACAGGTCATCTCGTCAGCGCCGGAGGAAGAATCCTGACGGTCGTGGCGGCCGGAAAAAACTACGAGGAAGCCGCACGAAAGGCTCTTGAAGGTGTCGAGGCTATAGAGACTGATGGAAAACAGTTCCGATCTGACATCGGACTGTATATTTGAATTGGAAGCAGAACGTCTCATTTTAAGCCCACAACAACAAAAAAAAGATGAGTAATCCGCGTGCAACTCTTTCTGCCGGCGATTTAGTGCTTTCGGCTCTCTTTGCCGCAATTTTGATTCTCCTCACACCCTTCTGTTTCGGAGTTAACCCGGCTACACCTGACTTCGGATTCTGTTTTGACCTCAGTTTCCTTTCAGAGATTGAACCGGTTGTGACTCAATGCGGAGTCTTTATACTTCTCATATTCTGTTGCGGCGGCACGATTCTTCTTAACAAAAAATTCAACTTCAAAAGGGGTACGGATAATTCTTTCGCTGCCTTTCTTGGAATCCTCTGTGCCACAAATCCTTTGACAGTCAACGGATTCTCATATTCGCTCTTCCTCCTCGCTCTTCTCCTGCCCGTTCTTTTCCTCCTCTTTGAATCCTATAAGACAACCGACGCAACCCAGCCCGTCTTTATCTCGGCCGCCCTTATCATGGGTGCCTGCATGGTCACTACATCGGCCTTATGTTTCATTCCCATACTGATTGTCGGGATGTTTCTGATGAATATCGTGCGTCCTCGCGAACTCGTGGCGATGATTTTCGGATTTCTGACACCCTGGTGGATTCTGATTGGCTTCGGTGTGCTCGACCCCTTTGCAATCAAGCTGCCCATGTTTATTCCTCTCGGCATGGACGGATCCTTCCCTCCGCAAATGACCGCTGTCCTGATTTCAATAGTGGTCACATTCATATTCTCCGGGCTCCTGAACCTTGAAAACTCCTTTTCGATGCTCTCCGGAAATATCAAAACCAGGGCTTTCAACCACACCATCACCGCTGTCGGACTCTCCGCTCTCTTGTTTATGATAGTCGACAGCACTCACCTCAGAGACTACACCGCGCTGTTTTACTTCATGGCATCGCTCCAGATAGGAAACTTCTTTTCTATCCATAATTTCAGCCACGGCCGACGGGCTGAAATGATTATCCTCCTCCTTTACATCGGCTTTTTCGCATCTCTAAATCTGTTACATAACTAATACACACATCAATATCTCATGACAAGCCACAGAGAGTGTTGCCGGAAACTACGCATCATAGCCGACAACAATATCCCATTTCTTGAGGGTCGACTTGAAAAGGTTGCCGACGTGAAATATGTAGACCAATTCGGATTCACCCCTGAACTTGTGAAAGATGCCGATGCCCTCATTATCCGCACACGCACCCGTTGCGACGAAGCCCTGCTCAAAGGCTCCTCGGTGAAACTTGTCGCCACCGCAACCATCGGTATGGATCAGATTGATGTGGAATGGTGTCGCAAAAACGGCATCACAGTGGCAAACTCCCCCGGTTGTAATGCTCCCGGAGTGGCGCAATATGTCTGGTCTTCTCTTCTGCGCAGCGGATTCGATACGAAGAGGCATACCCTTGGTATTGTCGGATGCGGAAATGTCGGAGGAATTGTGGCTGAATGGGGCAAGATGATGGGATGCAGGATTCTTGTCAACGACCCGCCGAGAGAGGAAGCGGGCATGACTGACCGGGAGTATGTCGCGCTTGAGAAACTGTTGCACGAGTCAGATGCCGTAACCCTCCACACTCCTCTTATCAAAGGGGGTGATCACCCGACGTTCCACCTTATAGGAAAGAAGGAACTGGCAGAGATGCCCGACGGATCGTTGCTCGTCAACGCGGCTCGAGGCGCTGTGATCGACACTGACGCTCTGATTGATGAACTTACGACCTCAAGATTGTCGGCGGTCATCGACACTTGGGAGGGGGAGCCGGCTCTCAACACCAAGCTTCTCGACCTCGTAGATATAGGAACGTTCCATATCGCCGGCTATTCGTTTGAGGGGAAACAACGTGCCACAAGGATGGTTCTTGAGGCGGTGGAAGAAACTTTCGGTGTGGAAGTCGACAAGACAGGTCTCACTCCTGCCTATCAGATGCCCCATGCAATCAGTGAAAAGATAATTCTCGACTCATATAACCCTATCGACGACACGTTGCCTCTCAAAGAAGCTCCATCGCAATTCGACATTTTGAGGAAAAACTATAATTACAGACACGAACCTGACGTCAGATAATCTGAAATCTATGGCAAAGAAATTTTATGTTGTCTGGGTTGGACGACACCCCGGAGTCTATGATGACTGGAACGACGCTAAAGAACAGATTGAAAACTACCCCGGAGCACGCTATAAGGGGTTTACATCATCTGTCGAGGCAACGCAGGCCTATCGCAGCGGACTAAACCAGGATGGCGAGAAAAAGGAATTGGGTGCGCTGCTCATGGGTGCGTCAGTGCCTCTTCCCAAAGCCGGAGCCCCCGACTACATGACCATCCCTGAAATAGACCTCACAGCGTGGGCTGTCGACGCTTCCTGCATGGGTAATCCGGGAATAATGGAATACCGTTGTGTGGAACTGATGACGGGTCGCGAAGTGTTTCGTGTCGGACCTTTCCGCGACGCCACCAACAATATCGGTGAGTTTCTTGCCATTGTCCATGCTCTTGCCCTTATGGCGAAAACCGGCGAACAACACACCATCTATTCCGATTCAATGACAGGAATGTCGTGGGTTAAAAACCGACGGATTAAGACAACTCTTAAGGAAACACCTTTAAACAAACACCTCTTTGAAGTGATGGGGAGAGCCTTGATATGGGTGCGCACTCACACCTGGAACACTCGCATCCTTAAATGGGACACCGACCGCTGGGGAGAGATACCCGCCGATTTCGGACGTAAATAAGCGATATGTCATCACTTCTTGAGAAAATTGTCAGCGACTCAGGGGCTGTCGGAGCAGCCGCCGCAACAATTGAACCGGTCGAACAGCGTGTCAGAGAGGAATATAATCGTTGGCTCGCCGATAAAAACCACGGCGAGATGCGCTATCTTGAAAATCACCGTCACCTCCGCTTCGACCCCTCCGGTTTAATCGAACCGGCCGCCCGAACCATCATCTCCTTAGCCTTCAGCAGCAATATCGGTGTCAGACGTTCAGACAGACTTCCACAATTCGCCTCCTACGCCCTCGGAGAGGATTATCATATCGTAATCAGAAACCGTCTCGAAAATGCCCTCAGAAAGCTTGAAATGCCCTCAGGCGCAGTCTGGAGAATTTGTGTTGACTCCGCTCCGGTGATGGAACGCTACTGGGCAGTCAGATCAGGTCTTGCTTACAGATGTCGCAATTCGATGGTTGCCGTCGAAGGATATGGTCAGGATATACTACTCGCTGAGATTCTGACCGACCTCCCTATCAATGAATTAATCGGAGAAAAGGGGAAGAGGGTGGTTAAAGTGTCCGAACCGGACACACTCACCGAAACGTCAGTCTCGGACTTCGCAGCGATAAGATGTGTCGAATGTCAGGCGTGTGTGACGGCATGCCCCGGAAAAGCTATAACCGAATCCGGATTACTGACAGCCCGCAGATGCGTCAACTATCTGACAATCGAACATCGCGGCGAATGGGACGAAGAGGGGAGAGATGTCATGCGTAATCTTCCCGAACCGGGGAGTATATACGGCTGCAATATATGTCGGGATGTCTGCCCGCTGAATCAAAACATTCCTCTCACGGAGATTGAAGAGTTCACGCCTCAGCCGGCATTGCTGAATCTCACGGCAGACGACATACTTCGCATGGGGAGTGGGGAGTTCAAACGAATGTTTGCAAAAAGCGCAGCAAAACGCACCGGACTCGCCTCAATGAAACGAAACGTCAGCAAATAACCCCATCCTCCTCCGACATTAACCGTAGGAACGGCTATACCACGATACTGATACGACGACGTGGACGCGATGAATCGCGTCCCAACCACGACGGTGATACCACGGAGTGGTTACTTCTTAAGTAACCGGGGGTTCCCGCGACAGCGGAACCCTCGGACAAACCCCAAAAATTAAACTACAACCGTGGAACGGTTGCTTTTTCCACGCGCGTCAATCCCTCCAAGGTAGTGTCTGACAACATCCCTCTCGACCCTCACACACAGTCCACGCGGTGAAAAAGCAACCTCTCCGATGTAGTGTCTCGACTACGTTCTTTCAGCGACAAAGTCATATCTTAGATAACCATGTTCTTTGTATAGTCGATTGGTCAACTATACCGAAAAACAAATCAGATGTCGTTTAATCGTTAATAAATGTTAAAATAAACATATATATTTTTTAATTTATAATTATATTCTTTACCTTTGTAAGCAAATACAAAATTTATATGTTATGGCAGATATGATTATAAACCTTCCAAGCATAATTGTACCATATACTCCTCAATATGTCAATCCTAACAAGAATGGAGAAATTCCATTAATGGCAATTGGCACACCGTCAGGTATTACGAAGTTTGACGTAGATACTTTGTCAAAGATGAGAGAGTGTGGTATGAATATTGCACAGAATACACTAATAGAATCGACTATTGGAGAGTCTCTCGAAAATGCACAAAATACGGGAATGAAAATCATGGTTAGATTATACATGAAATCATTCTCAATCGTTAAAACAGTTAACGAGATTAAAGAGCGCAAAAAGACAGACAATCAAGAGGTGTCGGATAATCTAAATTTGATAGATCCGACAGACCCTGCATGGGATTCCTTTTATGAGATGTGGGAAGATGTTGTTAGACTTTATAAAAACAATTCGGCAGTAGCAGGTTGGATGATAAAGGATGAACCTACAGTAAAGGATTTTTGGGTTATTGCAGAATGTACAAAAAGAATTTTAGCTATCGTTCTTGAAAATGTAGGGTCAACCTTAGTTTTCAATAATCTAATTAAGGAGATGGATTCTTCTCATCTTGATAGACTTACAGGAGGCATGAATGATGAAAAAGTTCTTGCTCATGTTCATGGTTACAAACCAATACAATCCTATCAGGACTATCTTTGGTTGTATAGACAACTCAATGGACCATCCATGCTTTCAGTAGATACCTATCCTTTCTCGGGTGAAACACATACCTTCAATAAGAATTTGTCTGTCTGGGAAAAAGATATTTATCATACAAATGTAAATTTAGAAAGAAATATTCAATCTTTCTTTTCTACGATGAAAGTATACAATGATCAAAAATTTCCATTTTGGTCTACTGTTGCTACAACCCGCGAAATATACAAAAAAACAGATGTCGGGGATGGAGGAAAAACTGTCACTATTTTTGAAGATAGACTGCAATCCCCTACCTTAGCTACTGTAAGATATCAAAGTTTTTCAGCACTTGCATTCGGTGCATGTGGTCTTTCTTTCTGGCGTTTTTCAGATGAAGGTAAGCAAGAAGCCGATCCTAAATGGGTTGATTCTCCACTTGGTACAGATGGCAAAAAGAATCCTACTTTTGACATTGTCAAGACAGTTGCAGCTCAAATCAAAAAATATCAGAAGGTATTCCTTAACGCTAAAACTGTAACCCCAGTTCTTACAAGACCTTATGAAAAGTCAGAAGTTGGGATAGATCCATATTCTGAAGATTATATACCAAGAGCCAACAACACCTTAGGATTAAAAGTCCTGGTTGTAGGACCGATGGGGGTGATATATGATTTAGGAGTAGTAAGTAAAAAAGCTGAGGACGTTGTTTCTGAGATTGAAGAAAACGATAAAAGAGCTGCTGAGTATAATGATCTTGTAGGGGATGGTGGCATGCAAGAAATAGATGATGATACGAAAATCAGCACTATTACATTTAGTTTTCTAAAAAGATTCTTTTCATTGTCTGACTCAGAATATGGTTTTTTAATATCTCACATACTTACTGATGAGAAAGAGTATCTTGTAGTTGTTAATCTTGATTATAACAACGTGCAATCTGTTAATATGGAATTTACAGATTATGTGAGAGATGAATCTTCTTCAACTGCAATCGTAAAGCAGCTGACGGTGAACATGCAGCCGGGAGACTGGCGTATCTTCAGTCGTGATATGTGATAGGATTTTATCTTTGGGTTCAAATTGATGTTATTATGAAATTGAAGACGATTATTTTGTTTTTATGCAGTGTTATCATGGGTGTAGTCACTGCTGTCGCTTCCGAAATTATTCCCGGTGCTCCTGCTGTCGGAGAAGAGTTTAATGTTGTCGACTCGTCATATCCTAAAAAAATACTTTACACAGTTAAGGTTCTGAATACAACTCCTTACGAGGTTGCTATTGTGGATATGATGGTAAGCACAGTTCCGGAGCATATATACTATTCGATTGATAATCAAACTGCAAGCGACAAAGCCATTTTGGGGTCTAATGTAGGGGCAGGACAGGTAATTTATAATGTTGTGGCCTTAGGAGAGGATGAAGAGATAACCGATCCCATTGCAGAATTTGTAAATGTTGAAATGCGTTATCATAAACAAATCACTATTCCCGGCTTCATACGATACATTTCTGACAGTTTCTTCATAAATAAATTTTGTGAGGAATTTATCGTGACAGATAATGACTATTATAAATCTGTGGATGGAGTGATTTTTGACAAAACGGGTCAGACGCTTCTTCATTTTCCTTCGAGAGCACGAATGTTTCAATATGAGTTGCCTGAGACTGTAAAGAAAATCGGTGATTTTTCATTTGCAAAGTCAGAAGTGATAATAAAACTTCATGATAAGATAGAAGAAATTCCTACCGGTGCTTTTTGGGAATATAAGAGAATAAAATTTGAATTTCCAAAAGGATTGAAGAAGATTGGTAAATATGCGTTTTGCTTTTCCAATATAGATGCAATACAGCTTCCGGAGGGTCTTGAAGAGATTGGTGATTACGCATTTGCTGAGGGATTCTTATATGATGACCCATACGAAGATCCTTACTACGCTGAATATCTGGGTCATTTTCCTTTGACGAGGATATATGCTCACACTTATTCTGCAATCCGGTTTGCATTGTTTCCCGAAGTTAAACAACTAATTGGAACTAAGGCTTTTGATATAGCCAGATATTTTAAGGTTGTTGAAGATCCTGCTCATTATCATTACAATTGGGATGCCGGAACTTCCTTTGCCGAGACCAAAGAGTGGGTTGATGATAGAATTTTATCAGGAGCATGGGATGTAAAGGATTCAGACCCCCTATTTACTTATGTGTTTTTATCAGACAAGCAAAAACTTGAAAAGGGGTCATTCCCGGAAAAACCAACCGGGTCAGAACCAAAGGAAGATACCAGAATATATAAACAACTAAATGGATCATGGTGTGACATATACATTCCCGGAAATGCGGAAGCCGTGAATTATTACACACAGTGTATTAATGAAAATAAGTTGCCTGAACAGGCATCCATCATACCTTCAACCGACGATTACTTTTATATTTCCAAATCATTGGACTCATCTGATTGGATTGGTAAGGAATTACAATTATATTGCAATCTATTTTACGGTGAGAATATGAAACCTATGTCGATTGAATGGAGTGTTTCAGACCCGTGGTGGTGTAACATTGATGAAAACGGAGTTTTACATAACAATGGAATCAAGGATAAAATAACAGTTTTCCTGACCGTAATAGATGGGAAAGGAGAAACATGGCAATTATCCAAAGAATTTGAAAGACCCCAAAATACAGACAGCGATATCACTGAGTTTCCGGCGATAGATAACTCAGATAGTACGATGAATTATCCGACGGGTGTCTACAATCTCCAGGGGATTAAGGTAGGGGAGACTACAGAAGGGTTGCCTGCCGGCATCTATATCTCAGAAGGACGGAAGATCGTGGTGCGCTAACAGCTTACCGTGCGGTGAAAAAGCAACCTCTCCGAGGTAGATGGAGGAGGGGAGATGTGTTGTCCGCCAGTTCCGCTGGCGCGGGAACAAGCGGTTATTCAAGAAGCAACCTCTCCGAGGTAATGTCCGGCGACATCCACAGAACATAAAAACAACCGGTGGTTCCCACAAAGTAGGAACCACCGGTTGTTTTTCTATTCGTTTGCCGGTGTAAAGCTTAGACTGTGAGAATCTCTTCCTCTTTCTTTGCGTAAAGTTCGTCGATTTTCTTCATGTATTTGTCATGAACTTTCTGAACCTGAACTTCCGCATCTTTCTCAGCGTCTTCGCTAAGTCCGTTTTTGATTTCTTTCTTCAATCCGTCGATAGCTTCACGACGTGCGTTACGCACACTGACCTTTGCTGTTTCCGCTTCGGCCTTGCATTGTTTGGCAAGTGTCTTACGGCGATCTTCTGTCAACGGGGGGATTGAGAGACGGATAACCTCTCCATTGTTTTCAGGAGTTACACCGAGGTCGGAGTTGATGATTGCTTTTTCAATCTCCTTGAACATTGACTTTTCCCACGGAGTGATGGCAATTGTGCGAGCATCGGGCACACTGATGTTTGCGACATTTGAGATGGGTGCCGCTGAACCGTAATAATCCACTCTGATTCCATCAAGAAGACGTGCAGAAGCCTTTCCTGCGCGGATTCGTGACAGGGTTTCGTCAAGATATTCAATTGCAAGCTGCATTGAATCCTCGGCATTTGAAAGATATTCTTTGATTTCCATATATGATTGTTAATTATTTTTTATGGATGAACAGTGGTTCCGATCGGTTCTCCGGCAAGCATCTTGGCGAGATTGCCTTCAGTGTCCATATCGAAAACATAAACAGGCATGTTGTTTTCCTTGCAAAGGGCGGTTGCAGTGAGATCCATCACTTTCAGGCCGCGAGAGATAACCTCATCGTAAGAGATTTCGTCGAATTTAGTTGCTGTCGGGTCTTTCTCAGGGTCAGCGGTATAGATTCCGTCGACACGAGTCCCTTTGAGCATCACATCGGCTTCGGTCTCAATGGCACGGAGTGCCGAGCCGGTGTCGGTGGTGAAGAACGGCGAACCGGTGCCGCAACTCATGATAGCAACCTTTCCTTGTTTCATAGCCTCGATAGCTTTCCACTTGGAATAAGGCTCACCGATGGGGAACATCGGAACAGCTGTCAGGACAACAGCCGGCTGTCCCTTAGCCTCAAGTGCCGATGAGAGGGCAAGAGAGTTGATGACTGTGGCAAGCATTCCCATCTGGTCTCCCTTCACACGGTCAAAACCCTTCGCTGCGCCGGCAACTCCACGGAAGATATTGCCACCTCCGATTACGATTCCTATTTCAACTCCACTCGCAGCTGCATCTTTAATCTGACGGGCGTAAGACTTAAGACGATCCTGGTCAATGCCATAACCCTGTGCTCCCATCAATGACTCTCCGGAAAGCTTTAGGAGTATTCTTTTGTATTTCATTCCTGTTTCTTTTTTATTCATTGAAGAGAGGAATATCGATGTTGTGGAAAAATCGTTAAGCAACTCAGCTGAGGGAAGATTAATCCCGGATAAGAAGAGTTACTTAGCACCTACAAATTTAGATAAAAAAATGAAACAAGCCAAAAAATAGACCCCGTTCCCCAATATTTCATTCTGCCCCAATCATCTCTTTCCCTTTTTCCTTTTTCCAATTGAAAATTATTGGTGAAAAATTTGCGAGATTAAGAATTAAGTTGTAATTTTGCACCCGAAACCTAAAGGAGAGGTGGGTGAGTGGCTGAAACCACCAGTTTGCTAAACTGACGTAGGAGCAATCCTACCACGGGTTCGAATCCCGTCCTCTCCGCAAATAAAGCGGCTGATTGAATCATCAATCAGCCGCTTTATTTTGTAGCTTTACTCAACATATAAAGTGGACTGCATCAAGAAAGATGCAGTCCGAATCATGTCTTATGCTCCCACAAAGAATTTAAATGATCTGTCACCGATCTTTATGATATAAAGACCCATCTCCGACAGATTGATTCTCTGAGGTGTTTCACTTAATCTGTAAGTTCCAAGATGTTTTCCATCAACAGAATAAATCGAGCCATTCGCCTCTCCATCTATTGACACCTCAATCTCTAATCCGGTAATTGTTATTTTCGGTTGGTGTGATACAGTCATTTCTGAAACACTGATGGTATCCCAGTTGACGTTATCCCAATCAATCTCACCTAATGGCAGAATATTTTCCCAATCTATGCCTGTCCAATTGACACTATTGTAGTTATAAATTATAACACCGTCCGGGCTTACCACGTCAACTAGAGTGCGACCACCTCCCGCATACCAGCTGTTGAAAAATGATGAAAATAGACCGGAGATGGAAGAGACTCCTTTCAGCCACAAGTCATAGTGAGGACAATACTCATTGCTGTCATCCATCACAACCATAATCGGCAGACCGGAGAATACGGAAGTCTCACTCGTTGCCACACATTTGACATGAGTTTTTCTTAAAGTTCTATTTCCCTCATCAGTAAATTCCGTATATAAGGGTGAATAGATGTCACATTCATCGCCGACTTTCATGCCGAAATCATAGAGAAGATACCATTCTGATTTTTCAACATCGTCAAGATTAAAGTACACCTTTTCACCGTCAATTTTTGCGTATGCCACAAATTCCTTTTCTGAAGAGCCATCCGGAGTCTTATAAAAAGCCGGATATTCAGAATCTTTCGTTTGCTCAAGCGTAACAGGTTCAATCCATGAAGCCACCGGGATACTTGGATCGGCCACACCTCCCGTGTGATTGATATTCCATGTTGTTCCGATTTCAAACCGATTTTGTGCATTGATAAGCAACGGAACAATCATCGAAAACAGTAATATGATACGTTTCATGATATTCTCATTTTTATTGGTTAACAATATGCAAATATAATAATTTTTTTTATACGAGCAAGTTACAAAATTCACTTTTATTAGACCCCGTTCCCCATTTTTTTACCTAAAAATTTTGATTAAAAATTGCGTTCCCCGATTTTTTAAATTATTTTTGCAGTTTAAGTAAAAAAGAGAAACTATGCTAACGCTTCAGATAATTCGCGAAACCCCCGACTTCGTTGTTGAACGCCTCGCTGTTAAGGGGTTTGACGGACGTGCCGTTATTACTGAAATACTTGAAATCGACGCCGAACGCCGCAAATTGCAGCAGAAGACTGACTCCGACCAGTCTCAATTAAAGAAACTCGCTTCTTCAATCGGAGCCCTCATGAAGGAAGGGAAGAAGGAAGAGGCTGAGAATATCAAGCAGGAAGTTGCCCGCATAAAAGGGGAAGCTGCCGGCTTGCATGAACGTCTTGAGGAATGTGAACGCCGCATGACAGAGCTTCTTCTGACCGTGCCGAATCTTCCTAACGAGAATGTGCCGGAAGGTCTCACCGCCGAAGAAAACGTCGTTGAACAGACCGGTGGTGTCATTCCGCAACTGGCTGAAGATGCCCTCCCTCACTGGGACCTCGCAAAGAAATATAATCTGATTGATTTTGAGCTTGGTGTCAAAGTGACAGGTGCCGGCTTCCCGTTCTATATCGGTAAGGGCGCACGCCTTCAGCGTGCCCTCATCCAGTTTTTCCTCGATGAGGCCTGGAAAGCGGGTTATGTTGAAGTGGAACCCCCGTTTGTGGTCAATGCCGCTTCAGGGTATGGCACAGGTCAGCTCCCCGACAAGGAAGGGCAGATGTATCATGTAACGCTCGACGACCTTTACCTCATCCCGACAGCAGAGGTGCCCGTAACCAACATCTATCGTGATGTCATAATCAACGAATCAGAGCTGCCGAAGAAGAATTGCGCCTACTCTCCATGCTGGCGTCGTGAAGCTGGCTCTTACGGTAAGGATGTGCGCGGTCTGAACCGTCTGCATCAGTTTGACAAGGTGGAAATCGTGCGTATCGAACGCCCCGAAGATTCTTACGCGGCTCTCGAAGAGATGAAAGCTCATGTGCAGGGGCTGCTTGAAAAACTCGGCCTTCCCTGGCATATCCTCCGTCTGTGTGGCGGCGACATGTCGTTCACTTCAGCAATCACTTTCGACTTTGAAGTGTGGAGTGCCGCTCAGAAACGCTGGCTGGAAGTTTCATCCGTCTCAAACTTCGAGACTTATCAGGCAAACCGTCTGAAATGCCGTTACAAAGGAGCCGACAAGAAAACTCACCTGTGTCACACCCTCAACGGCTCAGCTCTCGCATTGCCCAGAATTGTGGCCGCTCTCCTTGAAAACAACCAGACTCCGAAGGGAATCATCATTCCCGAATGTCTCAGAAAATACACCGGGTTCGACATTATCGACTAAAACCCCGTTGCTAAATATTCACCGGCTGATGTCAGTCAGCTCAAACTCTTCACTCCATGGCATATATCAGCAAAGAAGAAAAGAAAATACCTATCAACGACCCCTCCGGAAAGTGGTCTGACCTAACTCTCCTCCCGGAATGGGGCGAAGAATTCTATGATGTCTACACTGTGCGAAAGCATGGTAAATGGGTCATGATCAAATCCTTGAAAAAGGAATATGCCGACAATCCGGTCTATGTCCGTATGCTGGAGCGTGAGTTTGACACCCGATATAATCTTAATCATCCTAATATTGTGATGGTTAACGATTTGGAAATGGTGCCGGGGGTCGGAATGTCGATTGTGACCGACGATGTCTATGGTTATTCTCTCCGCCAACTGATCGACGAGAAGAAAATCACCTCACAGATTCTCGACCGTCTGCGCACTCAATTCATTTCGGCCCTGACCTACATTCAGGAGAACCATATCGTGCATTATCCCATCACTCCCGACACGATCATTTTCTGTGAGGACACCAATAACCTCAAGCTTATCAATGTCGGCTATGACCATCGCTCGGAGCTATCCGTTCATGACACCAAGGACGACATACGCTGCTTCGGTGAGGTTGTCGGAGAAGTGCTTGATAATCTGAACGTCTCAATGCCGCGACTGCGTCGCATCGCAAACTCAGCACGCGACCCGGAGGGTCCTTACAATACGATTGTCGACGTGCAGCTTGACCTTCAGAAACGTTCAGGCTCCAGACTCCTGACATGGTTGTGCGTCTTCATTATCCTGATGCTCCTTGTGCTCGTGTGGCTGACTCTACGCCTTCAGTAACCCGAATTTTTCGCTATGATTAAGAAGATTTCCCCGGACCGCAAGTCTCTGAAGAAATTCACCCAATTCCAGATTGACCTCTACAAAGGGAACGACTGCTATGTGCCGCCGCTCCTGACAGATGATATCGACACTCTCGACCCGAAAGTCAACCCTGCCTTCGACTTCTGTGACGCAGCCTATTTCATGGCTTACCGTAACGGTAAACCCGTAGGTCGTATCGCGGCAATCATCAACCGGCAGGTCAATAACGCTACCGGCGCGAAAGATGCCCGCTTCGGCTTCGTCGACTTCATTGACGACACTTCCGTGTCTGAAGAACTTTTCCATGCCGCTGAGGAATGGGCTCGCTCCAAGGGGATGAAGCGCATCATCGGTCCGCTCGGTTTCACCGACCTCGACCATGAGGGAATGCTTGTCGAAGGGTTTGATGAGCTGGGCACGATGGCAACCATCTATAACTATCCATATTACAACGACCACATCAAGAAACTCGGCTACACAAAAGAAGCTGATTGGGTGGAGTTTGTGATGGAAGTGCCCGACGGAATACCTGAAAAGTATAACCGTATCGCCGATATTGTCAAGAAGAAATTCAATCTGCGTGTGCTCAAATTCAAGTCGCGCAAGGAGATAAAAGAGAAATACGGCAGAGCATTGTTTCATCTTGTCAATGAGGCTTACCGCAATCTGTATCAGTATTCTCCGCTCACCGAGCGTCAGATTGACTATTACATCAAGATATATCTCGGATTGCTTAACCTCGACCTGGTGACTCTCGTTGTCGATAAGAACGACAAGCTTGTCGGAATCGGAATCTCGATGCCTTCCATGTCGCGGGCACTTCAGAAATCGGGCGGCAAGATGTTCCCCTTAGGATGGGTTCATCTGCTGAAGGGTCTCAAGGGGAAGAACGACCGTGTCGACCTGCTCCTTGTCGCTGTCGCTCCCGACTATCAGAACAAGGGTGTCAACGCGCTCCTTTTCCAGGATTTGATTCCTCACTATATCCGCCTCGGATATAAATTTGCCGAATCCAATCCGGAACTCGAAACAAACGCTAAGGTGCAGGGACAATGGGAATATTTCAATCATCGCCAGCACCGTCGCCGACGTTCCTATAAGAAATCTCTCTGAACCGTTTCTTTCAAATGTCAAAGATAAAACCTTATAACTCCGACTCATCGAAGACAAAGGAAGTGGAGACGATGTTTGACAACATTGCCCACTCGTATGATTTCATGAACACAGTCATGTCGTTTGGTCTTCATCGTCTCTGGAGAAATAAAGCCTTGCGGCTTGCCCTGAAACGTCTGAACCTTAACAATCGTCAGGCAAACATTCTCGATGTCGCCACCGGCACCGGTGATCTCGTCTTTCATCTTCACCGTCTGCTGCCGAAGGCGACAATCACAGGCATAGACCTGTCGTCGGGCATGCTCAACATAGCCCGCCGCAAACTCAACCTGAGAGAGGGCACAGCTGCCGAGAAGATCACTTTTGCCGAAGCTGACTGTCTTGACCTGCCGTTCAAGGATGATTCTTTCGACCTTGTGACGGTGGCATACGGTGTGAGAAATTTCGAGGAAATAGGGAAAGGGCTTGCCGAGATGGCTCGTGTGCTCCGACCGGGCGGCACTCTCTGTGTCATAGAATTATCCGAGCCTAAAGGGAAGATTCCACGCCGACTCTACAAACTTTACACCCGCACATTGATTCCGTCGGTGGGAAGGCTCGTGTCTCACGATCATCGTGCCTACACCTATCTTCCGGAGTCGATTGCCGCAGCTCCGCAACGCGAACGTCTGACCGCTCTTATGAAAGCTGCCGGACTTTCCAACCCTCAGTTTATTGATTTATCTTTCGGAGCGGCTACTATATATTTAGCTTCCAAATGAAACGTTCTGACTTTGAAATAATGGCACCCGTGGGCAGCTGGGAATCGCTTGCCGCTGCAATTCAGGGGGGTGCGAATGCCGTTTATTTCGGCATCGAAGGACTTAACATGCGCTCCCGGTCGTCGGCTAATTTCACTGCCGACGATATGGATGAAATAGTGCGCATCTGCAACGAAAATAATGTCAAGACCTATCTCACTGTCAACACGGTGATTTATGACAATGACATAACCCTTCTTCACACTATCATCGACCGCGCCAAGGCTGCCGGAATCTCGGCAATCATAGCTTCTGATATGGCCGCAATCCTGTATGCGCGCTCAATCGGACAGGATGTGCACATCTCGACCCAGGTCAATGTGGCAAACTATGAGGCTGTCAGATTCTACGCTCAATTTGCCGATGTCATGGTGCTCGCACGCGAACTTTCGCTCGACAAGGTTGCCGAAATATCCGCGTCGATAAAACGTGATGACCTCCGCGGGCCAAACGGCCTGCCGGTGCGCCTTGAAATGTTCTGCCACGGCGCTCTCTGCATGGCGGTCAGCGGCAAGTGTTATCTGTCGCTCCACGAAATGAACTCATCTGCCAACCGTGGCGCATGCAACCAGATCTGTCGCAGAGGCTACACCGTGACAGACCGTGAGACCGGCGAGCAGCTTGCCGTCGAAAACCAATACATCATGTCGCCGAAAGACCTCAAGACGATTCATTTCCTCAATAAGATGGTCGACGCCGGTGTCTCTGTGTTTAAAATCGAGGGGCGCGCCCGCGGACCGGAATATGTGAGAGAAACCGTTGAATGTTATTCCGAGGCTCTCGAAGCAATCTGCAACGGCACCTTCAGCGACACCCTCCTTGAAGGCTGGGAGAAGCGTCTTGCGAAAATCTTCAACAGAGGATACTGGGACGGATATTATCTCGGCCAAAGACTGGGTGAGTGGAGCTCGAAATACGGGTCGTCGTCGACACGTGTCAAACATTACATCGCCAAGGCGACACGCTATTTCCCACGTCTTGGTGTCGGTGAGTTCCGCATGGAGAGCGGTGAGCTTCACCCCGGCGACGAACTGGTGCTCACCGGCCCGTCGACAGGTGCCCACATCTTCAAGGCAGAGGAACTGCGCCTTGAGGTCGAGCCGGTTGGCGAGGTGAAGAAAGGCGATACTTTCTCGATGCCTGTGCCATCCAAGATACGCCCCGGCGACCGTCTGTATCTATGGTTGGAAAAATGATTTATACTTAAGGAATGAAAAGATATTTTCTTGCTGTTCTGTTTGCTGCCTCTGTGCTCGGAGTCTCTGCCCTGACTAAGGAGCCGATACGTTTCGGCGATTTTTCAAACTGGGTTACACGAGACATCACCGAGTCAAAAGTAATCGGCGGGAAGCATAAGACTCTCTACGAGATTGGACCGAAAACAAAGATTACCGGCAATAAGCCTTACTACAATATGGGAGGATCGCCCTGGGCCACAAGCAATGTCTACGCAAAGGTTGCCGGGGTTGTAAAAGGGTCAAACGCAGTGAGCCCGGCCACAATCAACGGCAACACCGTCTGCAAGGTAGAGGCGAAGATGGAGCATGTCAAAGCTCTCGGAATAGTAAATATGGATGTGATGGTTGCCGGCACCATATTTCTCGGCAAATTGTCTGAGCCTGTGACCTCTACAAAGGCTCCTTTCTCAAAAATGGAGATGGGAATCCCTTATACCAAACGTCCGAAAGCTCTTGTTTTCGACTATAAGGTCGATATGCCCAATGTCAATACGCGCGTCCGCTCAACAGGGCTCGGTCCGAAAAAGACATTGCAGGGACGCGACAACGCTGAGGTCTACGTTCTGTTGCAGCGCCGGTGGGAAGACGAAAAAGGAAACCTATATGCCAAGCGTGTCGGCACCGGTCGCGAACGCTATTCCCGCTCTATCCCCTGGACAAAGAATCATGAATTGCCGATTCATTACGGCGACATCACCAAGGCGTCGTTCTATAAACCCTGGATGGGTCTGTTAAGCGGTGAAAAGGCATATTATGCCTATAATTCAAAAGGGAAGCTGGTCAAGGTTCAGGAAGTGGGCTGGGACTCTGCCGACGCGAAACCCACCCATGTGCTGGTGATGCTGTCGAGCAGTTGCGGCGAGCCGTTTGTAGGCACTGAGGGGATTACACTTTATGTTGATAATGTTGCTTTCGGATTTTAAAAGCTTATGAAAATTGCGATTATAGGGTATGGCAGAATGGGTCATATCGTCGAAGAGATAGCTGTTGAGCGTGGTCACGACATCGTTTGTGTCATCGACCGCACAGATTCAAATGGAGCCGGACTCGGCAGTGAAGCCGAGGAGGAACGTCTGGCTGAAATGTTCTCGTCGAATGCTTTCAAGAGTGCCGATGTGGCAATCGAGTTTTCTCAACCTCATGCCGCCGTGGGGAATATCCTCCGCTCCTTTGCAGCCGGAGTGCCGGTGGTTTGCGGCACAACCGGATGGCTCGACTCAATGCCTCAGATAAGAAAAATGTGCGACGAAGGGGAGGGCACCCTCTTTTATGCCTCCAACTTCTCAATCGGTGTGAATGTCTTCAACGCTGTCAGCAAACGATTGGCGGAGATTATGAATCGCTTCCCCGGCTACACCCCGTCTCTGGAGGAAGTGCATCACATTCATAAACTCGACCATCCGTCAGGAACTGCAATCACAGTGGCTGAGGGGATAATCGAAAACCTCGACCGTGTGTCGGAATGGAAGGAAACCGAAAATCTCGGAATCACAGAGGAAGGTGTGCTCGGAATAAGCCATCGACGCGAAGGGGAAGTGCCGGGCATTCACACCGTGGTATGGGATTCGTCGGAAGATTCCATCACCTTGAGCCATAGCGCGAAATCGCGCCGCGGATTTGCACTCGGAGCCGTAGTGGCCGCCGAATGGCTTAAAGGTCGGAAAGGTTTTTTCTCTATGAACGATATGCTCGGATTCTAAAAAAATTATTATGTTTTCTGACAACGATAAATACAATAACCATACGTCATCACCAAGACCGGAAGGCAATCATTCAAACTACACCGCCGGGAAAGGTGACCTTATGTCGAGACTTAAAAGAGTGCGGACCACCCGTTGGATTCGTTTCGGTGTGATTTCGGTGTTGTTCTTCCTTTGGGTCATCTGGATGCAGAACCCCTGGCTCTCGCTGCTCTGGCTGCTGTTGATCGACATCTATCTCACTTCCTATATCCCCTGGACATGGTGGAAAGATAAAAAAGGTCCGGTGCGCACAATCATGTCATGGCTCGACGCCATCATCTACGCGCTCGTGCTTGTCTACATGATTTTCATATTCATCGGACAGAACTACAAGATTCCTTCGTCGTCGCTTGAAAAATCGCTGCTTGTGGGCGACTATCTGTGGGTCAACAAGTTTGTCTACGGTCCGCGGGTGCCTCAGACACCGATTCATTTTCCTCTGGCTCATCACACGATGCCCGTCATCGGGGGTAAGAGCTATATCGACGCCGTGCAACTTCCATATAAGCGTCTGAAAGGGTTGCGCGATATTGAAGCAGGCGACATCGTCGTGTTTAATTTCCCGCAGGGCGACACCGTATGTGAAAAGATTCAGAACCCTGACTATTATCAGATTTGCTATTCTTTACGTCAGAAAGGAATCGACGATCCCAAGGCATATATCGAGTCTAATCCGGAGATGTTCGGCAAGTTGCTCGTGCGTCCTGTCGACCGTCGTGAAAACTATGTGAAGCGTTGTGTCGGACTGCCCGGTCAGCGACTCAAGATTGTCAACGACTCAATCTTTATCGACGGCAAACTCTTCCATGATGCGGAAAATGTGCAGTTCAACTACATCATCCCCGTCTCGGCTCCGATCAGCGACGAACGCTGGCAGGAGATTGGTGTGCGTAAAGACGATCATGGCACCGAGCCGTTCTCCCTGGATGTGGCGGGATTTAAGTTCTACAATGTTCCTCTGACCGCCGACATGAAAGCGAAGGTGGAGAAATGGAGCGAGGTTAACGGCCCGTTGCGTCGCGAATCGGAAAGCGGTCTCTATGACCTGGGCGGTGTGTTCCCCCTTGGAGCCAATTACGGATGGACCCGCCCCGACATGGGTGAGTTCTGGATTCCCCAGAAGGGGAAAACACTCAAGCTGACTCTCGGTAATCTCCCGATTTATCGCAGGGCAATTGAGACCTACGAGGGGAATAAGGTTGAAGTGAAGGATGGGAAAATCTTCATCAACGGGCAACAGTCTGATTATTACACATTCAAATATGATTACTATTGGATGATGGGTGATAACCGCGACCGTTCACTCGACTCCCGCTATTGGGGTTTCGTGCCTGAAGATCACATTGTCGGCACCCCGATGTTTGTCATCGCTTCGTTTGATGAAGAACGTGGCTTGTTCGACGGCAAGATACGTTTCGACCGTATTTTAAAACGTGTCAAAAGCGAGAAATGAACCTTACGGCATATTTCCCGACTCTCGAGCAGGTAAGACGCTCCTTTGCGGGGGAGGAGGTCGCACTTTCAAACCGCGACCTCACAAGGGTCAGACTCTCCGATACACTCACTCTGAGTGTGCCTGTCGAGGGGGGTGCGTCGGCACTGAAACGTCTCCCTTTCAGTCGTCTCAGAATTTCTGACCACGGCAGATGGACCTCCGTGCATGACCGTGCCCTTGAAGCAACCTACGGAAGAACACCGTTTTTCAGGCATCTGTATCCGCATCTGCGCGACGTCATTTTAAATCATCCTGAATATATTTTTGAATTGAACGAGACCCTCGACAGGAGGGTCTCTGACTTTATCTCTCTTGACACTCTGAAAGATGAGTTACTGAGGATGATTGAAACGAATCCGCAGCGCATCGGGGCTATCAGGCGCGAGCTAAGCATCGCAGGTGGAGAGGAGATTCCATTCTTCGCGCATGTATGCCGCCTTGGTCCGGATGCAATTTTTCTGCTTGCCCCGACGTTATAATTCATAATTCGGTTTGTAAAAAAAAGGGGGATTCTTCCGTCAAGCACTACATGAGGAATATTTTCACACATATCCGTTTGCTATCGGGGAGAGTGACAAGGTTTTTTCTTGTCACACTTCTTTTCATGTTGCTTCCCGTTTTCTCTCTTTCGGCTCAACAGCAGCCTGAACCGAAAATAAAGATTAAAGCCTACACGAGTTTCTTCAGGTTTGTAGACCAGTATGGCGACACCTGCCGGATGACAATTATCCGCGATGTGAACTGTTACCCTCCGATGAAGTTCAAAAACAAGAAGCAGGAGGAATTCTATTGGAAGACTGTGCGCGATGTGCGCAAAACTCTCCCTTACGCCAAGTTAGCCTTCAATACGCTCTGCGAAACCTACGAGTATATCCAGACCATACCCGACAAAAAGAAGCGTGAGGCCCATCTGAAAACCCTCGAAAAAGATATTTTCGAGCAATATAAACCTGTTGTCAAATCAATGACAAAGAGTCAGGGGAAGATGCTCCTGAAACTGATTAACCGCGAAACCGACCAGTCATCATATAACATTGTCAAGGCCTTTCTGGGATCGTTCCGTGCCGGATTCTGGCAGACTTTCGGAAAATTCTTCGGCATGAATATGAAGGCCGGGTTTCATCCTGATAAGAATGAAGAAGACGCAATCATCGAAAGGGTGGCCACTCTCATTGAGCAGGGAACTCTTTAGGATGTGTCTTCACACTTAATTCCGACCCGAAGTGAGAACTGAAAAAATACTAATCTCCATATCGCGCCGGCTGTGCGCTCTCTGTTGTCTTGGGCTGCTGATTGCATTAGCTGCCGGATGCGGCACAAACAAGAACACCTCCATGTCTCGAAACTGGCAGGCTTTCACCACTCGCTATAATGTCTATTTTAATGGCGATGAGCATTATAAAGAGACTCTCGGCGATATGGAAAAGAAGTATGAAGACGACTACACCCGCCTGCTGATGACTCACCCCGCCGAGGCTCGCAACGACAATAAGATGCCTCAGCCAACCGGCGATTTCACCCGCACAATCGAGAAGATGCAGAAAGCCATTCAGCTCCACTCAATCAAGAAGAAACCCACACGAAGATCAGGCTCGGCGAAAGAAAAGGCTTTCCGTGCTCGCGATGAGTTCAACCCGTTTCTTCACAACGCTTGGATGATGCTCGGAAAAGGGCAGTTCTTCAATGGCGATTTTCTCGGAGCCGCTGCAACCTTCAACTACATATCGAAACATTTTGTGTGGCTCCCGGCCACAGTCACTGAGGCGCGTCTTTGGGAAGCTCGCTCCTATTGTGCGTTGGATTGGGATTACGAAGCCGACAATATCCTGCGTCGTGTCAAGGAGAAAGACCTCACCAACAAAAAGCTGGTGCAACTCTATAACGAAACAAAAGGTGACTATCTCGTGCGCATCGACAACTATGCCGAGGCTCTACCTTTCCTGCGCAAGGCTGCCGAAGGGGCGTCGGGAAGCCAGAAAAACCGTCTCTGGTTTCTGACCGGACAGGTGTGTCGCCTTCTCAACCGAAACAAGGAGGCTTACGAGGCGTTTAAGAAAGCCGGGGCCGGTGCTTCAACTCCTTATCGCACAAAGTTTAACGCTCGAATCAAACAATCAGAAGTCTATCAAGGGAGAAACATCGAGGGTGAGGTTCGCGCCCTCCGCGCTCTCGCCAGATATGAGCGTAACAATGAATATCTCGACCAGATATATTATGCAATCGGCAACCTCTACCTATCACGCAAAGACACTGCCAAAGCAAAGGAAAATTATTCGCTCGCTCTTGAAAAGTCAACCAGAAACGGAATCGACAAGGCTCTTGCCGCATTAGCTCTGGGCGATATCTACTTCAACGAAAAGGATTATGTCAAGGCGCAGCCGTGCTACTCTGAGGCCGTGCCGAAGCTCAGCGACAACTATCCTGATTATAAGATGCTTAAGCGCAGATCAGACGTGCTCGACGAACTTGCCGTCTATGCCGGCAACGTCCAGTTGCAAGACTCTCTGCTCGACCTATCCAAACTTTCAGAGGAGGAGCAGATGAAGGTGTGTGAACGTCTGGCTAACGAACTTAAAAAGAAGGAAAAAGAGGAGGAGGAAGCTCGCAAACGCGAAGAGTTTCTGGCAAAGAACGAAGGGTCGTCGCCCATGTCGCAGCAGACTCCCACAACCGGATTTCAGCTCAACAGCGACAAATCATGGTATTTTTATAATGAGATGACGAAAAACGCCGGTAAGACAGAGTTCCAGCGTCGTTGGGGCTCACGAAAGCTCGAAGATGACTGGCGCCGTCGCAACAAAACATCTTTTGCGTTCGATTCGCAGGAACCGGATGTCGATGATTCCGGCACGGAAACCACTGCCCCGACCGACTCTCTGTCGCAGCAGCAGAAAGACTCTCTGAGCCGTCGCTCTGACCCGCATTATCCGGAATATTACATGCAGCAGATTCCCCGCACCGAAGAGCAGATTGCCGTTGCCAACGATGTCATTCAGGAGGGTCTTTACAATATGGGTATAATCCTTAAGGATAAGCTCGACGATTACCCTGCCGCACGCGATGAGTTCATGCAACTCGACAAACGTTATCCCGACAATCAGTATCGTCTGGATGTCTATTATAACATGTATCTGATGGCAGTGCGCCAGGATGACAATATAGAAGCCGAAAAATGGCGCAGGATGATTCTTGAGGAGTTCCCTGACTCACCCTATGGACAAGCCATGCAAGACCCCGACTATTTCATCCACCTCCGCGAAATGCATGTGCGCCAGGAGCAGATGTACACAGACACCTACAACGATTACCTCGCCGACAGAAACAAATCGGTTCATGAGCGTGTCAGCACCATGGAAAAGGATTATCCCCTTTCGCCGATTCTTCCGAAATTCGTCTTCCTCGATGCGTTGTCTTATCTCACTCAGGGGGATTATGACCAATTCAAGGAAAGATTGTCGGAATTGCTCAAGAAATGGCCCGACACCGACATGACCGACATGGCGGGCAATATCTTGCGCGGAATCAATTCCGGACGTAAACTCCATTCGGGTGAAAGCAACAGCCGTGGCCTTATCTGGGATATCCGCCTTTCCGACAATCAGGATGCCGCACCCGGCTCCGACGGACAACCTGCCAACTTTGAGCGCGACCCCAACTCTCCTCAATATCTCGTCCTGGCGTTCCCGAGAGACAGTGTCAGCGCAAATCAGGTGCTTTATGATGTGGCTCGTTTCAATTTCTCTTCTTTCGTTGTCAGAGATTTTGATCTTGAGCCGATGAGTTTCGGAAATGTAGGTATGCTCATCATTAAAGGGTTCAGAAATATAAAAGACCTTGAACACTATCGAAAGGTGATGGCGGAAAAGGATTTCGTGCTTCCCGACGGTGTCAGACCGATTATGATCAGCAAACCCAACTTTGAACTTCTTCTCCGCGAAGGGCGTTCATTTGATGAGTATTTCCGTTTTGAAGAAGAGGAGGTCAATCCGCTTGAACAACCTGCCGACAACCCGGATGAGAACGTAAATACGGATGAGTCCGACAACCCGGATGATACCGTAAATGCGGATGAAACGGATGAGACATTACCGGAAGAGGAACCGGCTCCCGATAGTAATCCCGACTCCGAACCCGACAGTAATCCCGACACCGAAACGGAAGAAAATAACACAACAACAGAGAATCCCGATGGAAAAGATACTATGGGCAGATGATGAGATTGACTTGCTCAAGCCCCACCTCCTCTTTCTCAAGTCAAAAGGTTATGTGGTCGACACGGTCAACAACGGTCGTGACGCCCTCGATGCTCTCGACCGCGAGCAATACTCTCTTGTCTTGCTCGACGAGATGATGCCGGGTCTTTCAGGACTTGAAACATTGTCAAGAATCAATCAGGAGCACCCCGAAATACCTGTCATCATGATTACCAAATCCGAAGAGGAAAACATCATGAATCAGGCAATCGGAAGCCGCATTGCCGATTATCTGATCAAACCGGTCAATCCGATGCAGATTCTTCTCTCGATTAAGAAAAACCTCCACAGCACCGAGCTTGTGGCACGCCAGGCAACAACCGATTATCAGCAGGCGTTCACCGGCATGTCAGACATGATTAACCGCGCCTCTTCGCTCGACGAATGGAAGGAAGTCTATCGGCAATTGGTCTATTGGGAGCTGAAATTATCTGATTCAGAATCGGGAATGGAGGAGATGCTGCGCATGCAGAAAAGAGATGCAAATTTCAATTTCTGCAAGTTTGTTAAGAAAAACTATGGCGATTGGATTACCGGCGACGACCGTCCGCTCACCTCTCCCGACATTTTCTCAAAACGTGTCTTTCCGCTTCTTGATGCCGGTGAGAAGGTTTGCTTCATTCTCATCGACAACTTCCGTCTTGACCAATGGCGCACTGTCCAGCCCTTTGTGTCGGAATTTTTCAATGTCAATGAGGAACTCTATCCAACCATCCTCCCGACATCGACCCAATATGCCCGCAATGCCATCTTCGCAGGTCTGATGCCTTTGAACATTGCAACGATGTTTCCCAATCTCTGGGTCGAAGAGGATGAAGATGAGGGTCTTAACATCCACGAAAGCGAGCTTATCCAGACGCAGCTCGACCGCTATCGTCGCAAAGAGAAATTCTCTTATAACAAGCTTAACGACTCGTCGGCAGGGGAAAAGTTTCTTTCAAGAATCAACTCTATCAAGGATTTGCCGCTCAATGTGATTGTGTTGAACTTCATCGACATGCTGTCGCACGCCCGCACGGAATCTAAGATGATTCGCGAGCTTGCCAACTCCGATGCCGCTTACCGGTCGCTGACGGAATCATGGTTCCGCCACAGCTCGACTGCCGAACTGCTCCGCCGCCTGGCAGAGCTGAAATTCAAGGTGATTCTGACAACCGACCACGGCACTATAAAAGTCGACAACCCGATAAAGGTTATCGGCGACCGAAACACCAACACCAATCTGCGCTACAAGGTGGGTAAGAATCTGAACTACAACGCAAAGCAGGTTTATGAAATGAAAGACCCCAAGAAATTCGGACTCCCTTCACCTAATCTGTCGAGCACATTCATCTACGCCATGAATGAGGATTTCTTCTCTTACCCGAATAATTATAACTATTATGTGCAGTATTACACCGGAACATTCCAGCATGGTGGCATTTCGCTTGAGGAGATGCTTGTTCCGCTTGTGACGCTGTCGCCAAAATAATAAGTAAAGATGCTGTCACTACTGTTGATATTTCTCCTCTCATCAGTTGCCGGAGTTACTTCGTCACCCCTCTCCGAAAGCCGGCTTGATTCCGTAAGGGCTCTTTATGCGGAGGCCTACCGGCTTGACCTCGGCTCGGACAGTGTGACACCGGACACTGTGGCTGCCAATCGTCTTTATCTTCAGGCAGCCGAACTCGGCTATTCTCCGGCTCAGAATATGATCGGCTACCGATTGTTGAAGGGAGAGGGGATAACACCCGACGCTGAGAAAGGGTTATATTGGCTCGAACAGGCGGCCGACAATAACGATGTGCGTGCCGCATCCAATCTCGGCTATCTTCTTGCCAACGGCTATTTTGTGAAACAAGACGACGACAAGGCGTTATATTGGCTGAACAGAGCCGCTGAACACAATTTCGCACCTGCCATGAGTCAGCTTGGCGACTTCTTCCGCGACGGCAGGTCTGTTCAACCCGACACGCTTCAGGCCGCAAATCTATATGCCGCCGCCGCTGAGTCAGGACTCCCTGACGCTGCCTCGAAACTGATTGCACTCTCCGGGGTGCATCGCCTTGATTTTTCCGAAGTGAAGACTCCAGACGATTATCAGATCATAAGCAGTTCCCTCCCTGAAGTGTTTATTGACAATCCCTCTTTCCTTTCGATTATCGCACGTTTTTATGCGCTCGGCTATGGGGTGCCTTATAATTACGAGAAATCTCTGGGAATCTATCGACTTGCAGCCGAAGCAGGTGATGATGAAGCATTTGAAATTCTTGAAGAGTTGCGCGGTCAGTTTCCGGACCATCCTGTACTGGATGGATTGCGCTCCCCAGGCGGAGAATTATGACCCGACATACTGAAAAATTTTTACTAACTTTGCACTCATGGAACCAATCAAGCATGAATGTGGAATCGTAATGGTCCGGCTGAAAAAACCGTTCAGCTATTATAAGAAAAAATACGGGTCGGAATATTACGGTCTTTCTAAACTCTATCTGATGATGGAAAAAGAACACAACCGCGGTCAGGAAGCTGCCGGCGCAGGTTGTGTCAAGATGAATGTCTCACCGGGCCACGAATATATCTTTCGTGAAAGAGCCGAAGGCACCGATGCCATCAAGAGAATTTTTTCATCAATAAGCAAAGATATTGAAACCGCTGAAAAAGAGGAAACAGGGGAGACCCCGTTCCTCGGCGAAATATACATGGGGCATCTGCGTTACTCCACAACCGGACGCAGCGGCCTGAGCTATGTGCATCCCTTTTTGAGACGTAACAACTGGACAAGTCGAAACCTTCTTTTGTGTGGTAACTTCAACATGACCAATGTCTCGAAAATTTATGACCGCATAGTCTCCACCGGACAGCATCCGCGCCTCTATGCCGACACCTTCATCCTTCTCGAACAGCTCGGACACGCGCTCGACATGGAGAATGAACGTCTCTTCAAGCAGCATCACGATGCAGGATTGCGCGGCCTTGAACTCTCCGAAGCCATTTCGCGCGACCTTGACGTTACAAACGTGCTGCGCCGATGTGCCCCCACCTGGGATGGCGGTTATGTGATTTGCGGCGCCACCGGCAACGGAATCATGTGGGCAATGCGCGATGCCAACGGTATTCGTCCCGCTTTCTATTATGAAGACGACGAAATAGTTGTGGTCGCTTCCGAGCGTCCTGTCATCATGACCGCACTCAACGTCCCGAAGGAAGAAGTCAAGGAGCTTGAACCGGGCACAATGATCACAGTGGGACGCAAAGGCACAACCTCAATCACCCGAATCCTCCCTGAAGCTCCCTATAAGGGTTGCTCTTTCGAGCGCATCTATTTCTCGCGTGGAAGCGACATCGACATCTATCGCGAACGTAAGGAACTCGGACGTCTGCTTGTGCCGGCTGTCAATAAAAGCGTTGGGGGCGACCTCGACCATTCTGTCTTCTCTTTTATCCCCAACACTGCGGAAGTGGCTTACTACGGCATGGTGGAAGGGTTTGAAGAGTTTCTGATTAACGACAAAATTAAAGCCATCAACGAAGAGATGGCGAAGCCCCAACCCGACGAGGAGAAAATAAAGGAGATTCTGCTCAAACGTATTCGCCGCGAAAAAGTGGCTATAAAGGATATCAAATTGCGCACCTTCATCGCTGAAGGAAACACCCGCGATGACCTGGCAGCGCATGTGTATGACATCACCTACGGAAGCATCAATCCGGGCGACAATCTGGTGGTTATCGACGACAGCATTGTGCGCGGCACAACCCTCCGCCAGAGCATCATCAGGATTCTCGACCGTCTCTCGCCGAAAAAAATAGTAATTGTCAGCTCCTCACCGCAGGTGCGTTACCCCGACTGCTACGGCATCGACATGTCGCGTATGGGTGAATTTATCGCCTTCCGCGCCGCTATGGAACTGCTCAAGGAGAATGACATGGAGCATATCGCACGCGAGGTCTATCGCAAATGCCTTGAACAATCCTCTCTTCCCGACGAGGAGATTCAGAATTATGTAAAGGAAATCTATGCTCCCTTCACCGACGAGCAGATTGCACGCAAGATTGCCCAAATGCTGACTCCCGAAGATGTCAAGGCCGAAATTGAGATTGTCTATCAGACAGTAGAGAATCTTCATAAGGCAATTCCGAATCATCCCGGCGACTGGTATTTCAGTGGCGATTACCCCACACCCGGCGGCAACCGCCTTGTCAACGGAGCCTATATAAACTTCTATGAAGGGAAAACAACGGCTCGAAACTGACGCCCCGTAACCGACTATAATAACTAACAACACCCCCCGGATGTCTGAAAGATGATGACATCCGGGGGGTGTGGTTGTATGTGTGAGGTTATGATAATATTATTTCTTGGCTTCCTCCTTCAAAAGGTCGCGAATCTCAACGAGAAGTTTCTCTTCAGCCGTCGGTTCGGGAGCAGCGGGAGCGGGAGCTTCCTCCTCTTTCTTCTTAAACTTCATCATGACACGGAGCGCAACGAAAATGCTGAACGCAATGATGATGAAATCAACAATATTCTGGATGAACAAACCGTAATTGATTGCCACCTCCTCGATAGCTGCCGTACCGTCGGCACCTGCCGGCGAAGCCTCGGTGATGACATATTTGAGATTCTTGTAGCCGTCGCCACCGGTGCAGAGAGAGATGATTGGCATCAGAATATCGTTGACAAGAGAGCTTACAATCTTGCCAAACGCACCACCCACAATTACACCGACTGCCATGTCGACAACATTACCCTTCAGAGCGAACTCCTTAAAATCTTGTAAAAACTTTCCCATATCTTAAATATTTTTTTTGTTTCGGATGTTATAAGAATATGAGGACGCATGAAATTATCCGTCCTGTTCAATTCTAAAACGGAACAGCTGGATTTTATGTTCATTCATACCTTAAAATTCATAAAAAATTGTTAAATTCGCATATTGTAATATAAAATAATTGAAAAACATGACTAAAATCGGTATCAATGGCTTTGGCCGTATCGGACGTTTTGTCTTCCGCGCGTCAACTAAACGCGATGATCTTGAAGTAGTTGCAATCAACGACCTTCTTCCCGTTGATTACATGGCATACATGCTTAAATACGATACTATGCACGGTCGTTTCGACGGCACTGTTGACTATGATCTGGAGAAAAGCCTCCTTATCGTCAACGGTAAACCCATCCGTGTGACTGCATGTAAGAATCCCGCTGAAATCGCATGGGGCGAAGTTGGCGCTGAATATGTTGTTGAGTCAACAGGTCTCTTCCTGACTAAGGAAAAAGCTCAGGCTCACCTCGAAGCAGGCGCTAAGTTTGTTGTTATGTCAGCTCCTTCAAAAGACGACACTCCGATGTTTGTTTGCGGTGTGAACGCTGATACTTATGTTAAGGGCACTCAGATCGTTTCTAACGCATCTTGTACAACTAACTGCCTTGCTCCCATCGTTAAGGTCCTCAACGAAAACTTCGGTATCGAAAACGGCCTTATGACTACTGTTCACTCTATCACTGCAACTCAGAAGACTGTTGACGGTCCTTCTCTCAAGGACTGGCGTGGTGGTCGTGCCGCTTCCGGCAACATCATCCCCTCTACAACCGGCGCTGCTAAGGCTGTAGGTAAAGTGATTCCCGAAATGGCTGGTAAACTGACCGGTATCTCTATGCGTGTGCCGACTCTCGACGTTTCTGTTGTCGACCTTACTGTTAACCTTACCAAGCCTGCTACTAAAGAACAGATTTGCGCTGCTATGAAGACTGCTTCTGAAGGCGAACTCAAAGGCATCCTCGGCTACACTGAAGACGCTGTGGTAAGCTCTGACTTCCTCGGTTGCCCCCTCACTTCAATCTTCGACGCAAACGCAGGTGTTTACTTGACAGACAAATTCGTTAAGGTCGTTAGCTGGTATGACAACGAAATCGGCTACTCTAACAAAGTGCTCGACCTTATCGCTCACATGAAGAAAGTTAACGGATAATCATTCCCCCGACTTTCGTTTCTAACTTATTGAATCGCTGTCCTGATTAAGGACAAAAGAAAAAAGGCGACTTAACAGGGTCTAACCCCAAAGTTAAGTCGCCTCTTTTAATTTCTTGAAGTAATTATTTTAGAACCTACTGCTTATTTTCTTCCCATACTAAAGTGGCAAGATATTTGTCACTCCGGCAATGTAGATCAGCCACACCCTCTTCAATTAAATTAGCTGTTGTCGATTTATAATACATATCTGTGGCTTCCTCAAGCGTAAGATCGTATAGTTCGCACAAGCTTATGATTATGTTTGTGATTTTATTTGCCCTCAAAGTTATTTTGCTTTCTTCTGTCATAGTTGTCGGCTATCAATATGTTTTAGACATTCATCAAGCATCTTTTGTGAGCGGATGCAGTATTGATTGTTGGGTTTCTCATATTTTAGGAGTCCCAGTGTTTCATCAACCGATAATTCTCCCTCAAAATAACGGTCAAGTGTCTGAATGACTTTGTCATTGGCAATACCCCCGATTACAATATCATAATCAGTTTCATCTTCACCGGCTCTACATTTTGAAACGAAATCAAGCCACGCTTTATCGTATGCAACAAATTCAAGCACCTTCCATTCCGTCGGATCAAAGATAAACTCATATAAATTAAGCCACGCATTTTGCTGTCGACGAATGAATCGTTGAGCATATTTAACGGCTTGATTATGCAATGAAGTGAGGTAAAAGCCCTTCCCGAAATCTAAATAATTACGGGAATGAACTATATCGGGTTTCTTCACCGAGGTATTTGATGAATGATACAGAATCATTTAGGCAACACCCCTTTCTCTTTCATATATTCGGTCAGATCCTCCATAAGATAACGTGAACTAAACGTATGCAATACGTCATAAGAGGGCACAATATAATCATACAGAATCCCTGATCGTTTCAGCCGGCAATAGACATCATTTTGGCTAAGTCTTAACTTATTAGCGAGCTTACTTATGCAGTATGTTACAAATTCAAGAGTCTTTTTATCCATATTCTAATTTGAGGAAAGTCAGCAGTAAAACAATAATTCCGTCTTCTCGTTTAGAAAATGTTTTACATGATTACAAATTTAGTGATTTTTTTGAGTATATATTCTTTCAGACAGACTAAAAATTATTCTTCGGTGCGATCGGTCTCTGTCAGGCGTCGCTCAGGAGGTGTCATCTCGTAGCTCTGAGGGTTAAATTTATTGCCGAAGCTCAGGTAAAAACCTGCGTCGAGAAACATCCGGGCAACCGTCGGCTTNCCTCGGAAGCCATGTATAATCCACGGCACCGTCGGTTTCATCTCCTTCTTCATNCCAATCAGNTGCTGCTGTGCTTTCACATTATGGATTATNAGCGGCTTGCCGACTCTCTCGGCAACCTCCGCCTGANGTGCGAAAATCTCTATCTGACGGAATAATTCNCCNCCTCGCATCATGTCNATGCCACACTCGCCGATTGCCACGACTCTTTCGTNGCGTGCAAGCTCCTCGAAACGTGTCCACATCTCTTCCGTCGGGGGTTGCTGAGAGTGCCAGGGGTGAAAACCGACCGACATCANTCCNTNNTCGGGCAATTTGTCTGACTGAGTGAAAAGGTCGATCGAACAGATCGCTCCGGGGGAGGGGATNTGNGTGTGAATATCGGTTATTCCGGGAAATAAATGNTCGTTCATAAACTTATTCAGGGCACAGGGTCATAACCGCTTCCTCCCCAGGGATGACAACGGCTCAGGCGCCGCAGTGTCAGCATTGTGCCCTTCAACANCCCGTGACGGCGCAATGCTTCAACAGCATACGCACTGCAAGTTGGGGTAAAACGNCAAGAGGGCGGGGTGAGCGGTGAGATACAAAAACGATAAAAGTGCACGGGCAACAANGCCGTCTCAATAATTATTTTACGCAGGTTATATTTCAGCCTCATCCATACTACTTTTTTCAGNGGTCAGACGTGACAGAATCCNGTCAAGCTTGTCGCCTATTCTCCGCGAGCTGCTCAANCCTTTGTCAAGATAAACAATGCCAACCGAAAGAGTGCGTATTTCATCGCCCGACTCCTCNACAAATCTCTTCAGCAGAGGCATGCGCAGNCGNAGTGCTTCGCGAATACGACGGCGCATGAGAACCCTGTCGACAGCATGACGCAACTTCTTCTTGGGCACTGTGACGAGAATCTGAACCGGTCCGATTCTGTCNGGCACGACATTGCGGAANGTTGTCTGCAAGTCGCTTTCAGTCAGCTTNCTGAACGTCAGTCTGAGAGGATATTGATATAACGACTCNCCACTGGCAAACAGTTGGTCAACCAGCGTCTTGTGTCGCAGCTTATAGCTCTTCCGGAGNGTAAGACGCCCTTCGNGAATTATATTTTTATCCGTTTCCACACTGCAAAAATACATCTATCAATTGTCATAGCCAAAAAAANTCANTATTTTTGCATCANAATATACAACTTACCCTAATCATGAAAAGACTTATTCTTTCATCTGCTGTTGCTCTGACAGCACTCTCTGCAGCGGCTCACGGAATGCCCGCACCTGCGATGGCAGACCCTGCANTCATNGTGCCCGATTCAACCGGGTTCACCTTCACTGATATTCTNATCAACAAAACAACTCCCGTAAAAGACCAGAATAAATCAGGCACATGCTGGAGCTTCTCNGGAACTTCAATCCTCGAAGATGAAGTTATGAGAAAAGGCGGTCCGGAACTTGACCTTTCAGAAATGTTCACCGTCAGAAACTGTTATATCGACAAGGCAAAGAAATATATCCGCACAGGCGGTAATATCAACTTCGCACAGGGCGGTTCGTTTGAAGATGTGCTTTATTCAACACGCAACTACGGTGCAATGCCCGAAGAGGCTTATTCAGGTCTGAACTACGGTGAAAAGAAACACTCTCACTATGAGATGGCNGAAGCCCTTGAGGGTTATCTGAAAGGGATTGCAAAGAACGGCAACAAGAAGCTTTCTACAGCTTGGCTGAAGGGCTTCACAGCTATTCTTGACGCTTACCTTGGNGAAGTGCCCGAAACGTTCACATACAACGGAAAAACCTACACTCCGAAGAGCTTTGCAAAGGAGATGGGAATCAACGCTGATGACTTCATCAACATCACCAGCTTCAANCATCATCCTTTCTACGAGCCGTTCGCTCTTGAAATTGCCGACAACTGGGAATGGAGCCAGTGTCAGAACGTGCCTCTTGACGAACTCAAGAAGATTGTAGACAATGCTCTTGACAACGGCTACACCGTCGGTTGGGCTGCCGATGTCAGTGAAGGTGGCTTCAAATGGCGCAAAGGATATGCCGTTAACCCTGTTCCGACCGACGAAGCCGACATGGACGGAACCGAGCTTAGCCGCTGGGTACAGCTATCTGATTCTGACCGCGAAGCGAAGCAGTTTGATATCAACGGCCCTGTNAAAGAGAAAGAAGTAACTCAGGAAAGCCGTCAGGAAGGTTTCGACAACTTCGAGACTACCGACGACCACGGCATGACCATCATCGGATATGCTAAAGACCAGGAAGGAAACCGCTACTATAAAGTTAANAACTCTTGGGACACCAACCAGCTCTATAACGGCTTTATCTACGTCAGCGANCCNTACTTCCTTGACAAGACAATCAGCGTTATGGTCAACAAAAACGCTATCCCCAAAGAGATTGCCAAGAAAATGAAATAATCAAATTTCATTTAATCAGTCTTCATAACATTAACCCGGAGGGGGATTTGTCTGCGAGTGCAGACAAATCCCCCTCCGATTTTNTCAGNCATNTATANCCTGCNNNCGCTAANTANCGNTTACANNTNNTCATACGCNTGCATGCAACTNTGATCAGGCNAAAANAANGCAGAGCCGACTGNGANAGCCGGCTCTGTAAAATATTTGACTTAATCAANGATTCAGTCTTTATATTTCTTAAAGATTANTGCAGCGTTGTGACCGCCGAAACCGAATGTGTTNGAAAGCACAGCATTGATTTCACGCTCCTGNGCCTTGTTGAAGGTAAAATTCAGGTCGTAATCAACTTCGGGGTCTTTGTCATCATCCTCGTGATTGATTGTCGGAGGAATGATGCCGTCAGTCAACGCCTTAACACTGAAGATTGCTTCGAGAGCACCAGCTGCNCCNAGAAGGTGNCCGGTCATTGACTTAGTACTGCTGAGNTTCATCTTATAAGCGTGGTCGCCAAACACCTGTTTGATNGCCTTAGCCTCGCTGATGTCACCAACGGGAGTTGATGTGCCGTGGAGGTTGATGTAATCAATATCTTCAGGCTTCATGCCGGCATCCTTGAGCGCGTTCTCCATAACGAGACTTGCNCCAAGACCTTCGGGATGAGTCGCAGTGATATGATAAGCGTCGGCACTGAGGCCGCCACCGGCAACTTCAGCATAGATATGAGCGCCACGAGCCTTTGCNTGTTCAAGTTCTTCAAGAACAAGCGCGGCAGCACCCTCACCGATTACAAAGCCATCGCGNGAGCCGCTGAAAGGACGAGAAGCGCCGGCCGGATCTTCATTGCGGGTTGAGAGAGCCTTCATTGAATTGAAACCGCCGACACCGGCAGGGAAGACAGCAGCTTCAGCACCACCGGTTACGATGGCNTCNGCCATGCCCAGACGGATATAGTTGAAAGCATCAATCAGCGCGTTGTTTGATGAGGCACAAGCTGAAACGGTTGCNAAGTTAGGACCGTGGAAACCGTGTTCAATCGAGATATGNCCCGATGCNATGTCCGCAATCATCTTCGGGATGAAGAACGGATTATATTTCGGGCCATTTTCCTTATTCATGGCATAATAGCCGGCTTCCTCCTCAAATGTGTGGAGACCACCGATTCCGGCAGCGAAGATAACTCCGACACGATTCTTGTCAACCCCTTCATTTTCGAGGCCGGCATCATTGATTGCCTCTTCAGCTGCAACCAANGCATACATGGCATAAAGGTCAAGCTGACGGGCTTTCTTACGGTCGAAATGATCTGCCGGATTGAAGTCTTTCACCTCACACGCAAATTTTGTCTTGAACAATTCTGCGTCAAAGTGGGTGATCGGACCGGCTCCGCTTACGCCTTTCTTAGCGTTTTCCCACGCTGTCGCAACATCGTTGCCTATAGGGGTCAGCGCGCCAAGTCCGGTAACAACTACTCTTTTTAATTCCATAAGCGGAAATATATAACCGGATTAACAGTCATTCTCCGAGCAGTGCGGAGAGTGACTGTTTTTCTCCTTGAAGTTATTACTTGTGATTTTCGATGTAATCGATTGCGTCGCCTACAGTAGCGATCTTTTCTGCATCCTCGTCAGGAATTGTGATGCCGAATTCCTTCTCGAACTCCATGATAAGTTCTACAGTGTCAAGTGAGTCAGCACCGAGATCCTTGCTGAATTCTGCAGCGGGTGTTACCTCATTCTCGTCTACGGTAAGCTTATCAACGATGATAGCTTTTACTCTGTTAGCAATGTCAGACATAATACTAAAGTTTTATTGTTATTATTGTTTTATTTTCTCCTGTNAATCAATGCATCCGACGAAACATCTCCCGACCTTTTTATCGGTTTTTATTCGGCGTTGCATTTTTTTTCAGCATGCAAAGTAAATGAATAATTTTGACTTATGGAAATTTTAAGCCATTTTTTGCACACATTTTTTAAAATTGTGCATATCTTANCCATTCTCTTTCATGATANAATAAGNTGANGNCCTGATTATCCACCCATAATTTTGCAGNAAAAACTGCAATATGAATCAGCAAAATAAATCGTCTGAACAAACGACCAAACGCAACAACATCCGTCTGGCGTTCCCTCTGATACCCCTCAATCCATCGAAAAACGAGATGGAGTGTGACAATGGAGAAATCGACCTTCGCGCAGGCTTCGGNGCCGGCTCCGACGGAGATTCACCCTCTCCTGAAGATTTCAACATGATCGAAAACGGCGACAACAGTGTGCGTGGNGACACACCNGANATTAAGGCGGTCGTGGAATTTGCTCTCGGAAGGTATGCTCCTGTGCCCGAAACAGCCAATGAGGTGTTCCCTCCCTACAATTTCCGGATGACGTGTGCATACGATCCGACAGACCTCTTTCTCGGCAACGACGACAGGACCGATGCCCACGCGGCTGCCGAAATCTTGAAAAGTTTCTCGGCAATGGCATTCCCGGTTGTCGAGAACATACGGAAGTCGGCAGCCCAGCGCAATCTCCTGCGNGGCTCGGCATGGATTGCAGCCGCATGGAGNCTGCGCAGCGGTGAATACTGTTGCGCNGGTCCTCCGGTGCTCCTCGTAGCCGACGAAGGGTATGTNCAGCTCAGNATTACCTCTATCGGTGNNGTCGACAAGGGGTATGCCGTGGCCGGGAGAGTTATCGAANGATATTGCAAGATTCTCTGTCGACTCACACATATCAGTCAACTCCCCGATGAAGTCGTAGGATGCGATTTGTTCATGTCGCCCGTAAACGACGACAACTGCGACTCGGCAATAGGGGAGTTCGGNACAATCGACACCTCCGGAAACTCCTTCAGCGGGAAGCTTGATAACGACGGAAATATCTCCGAGATCGCTCCGACACCGGTTCAGACCACCTCCTCACGAACACGCTCATGGCGCCCGAAGGTCTATGCCGACAGAAAGACGGTGGCGGTGCCTGCCGGAATGAGACTGATTGCAAGAATCGACCGTGCGAGATTCTCCGGATTCTCCCGCTTCAGCGAACCGGACTACGAGCCTCTGGGTCTGCAAGCGATACTAAAAAAGCAAACTCCCTCGACAACGCTGATGAAAGCGGATTATCAGAGTCTGCATCCGCTCACCGACGCTCGCTCTGCCTACGTTGCAATNAGACAGATTCTTTTTGACTTCCGAAAAGAATATTTCAGAGGATACACCCAGCAACAGATGTCGTCGTTCAGAAGTTCAAGCTCCGACGAGGTCCTCGCCGACAGAATATTCGTCGGCATACGCCAAGGGAACAAAGACGTTTATATCCCTCTTGAACGAAACATAATCCTTCGCACCTCATCTCCCTATCCTCTCGGCACCTCATGTTTCTATCCTTCCGACAACGCATTTGAATTTGTAGTCGAAAACGATCGCACGCGCTATCGCTTTCCCCTTCGAGGTGTGCCCGAACTGAAATGTGCCGTCTGGTCATCATTTGAACCATTCACCACCGAGGTTATTTCGCAACCGCTCGGAGGTGAGATTGCAGCATCACGAAAAATCGACGAAGACTTCTCGGAGCATATCAGAGTCTCGTCGGCTGGATTGACCACCTATTTCCCTTCTCATCTTGAGTTCACTATCAACGGAACGGGCAAAATAACCGGAATCGGTGAATTTGGCAATCTGATAAACACCTTCTTCATNCTTTCTCACAACGGACTNCGGCGGTTCAGGATGAACGCTGACGGGTCGGTGACACTTCTCACNAATGTGTCAGACATGGATTGNACCGGGGTTTGGGCATCAGTGGGTAAATACACCCTTTTCNTGACCGATTCAGGCCTTGTAATCCATGACGGCTACAAAATNATCTCCACCTCCGGAGCAAACATCCTGACAACCGACAAAAGTCTCAACGTCGACATACTCTCTCAACTTCCGGGAGCCACACAGCTCATCAATAAGTTCTGCGCTTTTGACGGAACAGACACCGGGGAGGGTAGNGTCAGGTTTGCAATAGAAAAGAGATCCGGGAGTCTTATCGTTATCAACCCCAACGGCGATTGCTATGCCTCGACGCTGCCCGACGGCGACTGGACATATCGCGGCAATCTCAACGGGGAGGATTCGACCGGGTATCTTCTGACGCGCCCCATAAGATTTGACAAATATTGTCATTCGGGCCGTATTGACTGCCTTGAAGCCATGATGGNATCGTCACTCAACGACTGCGTCACAGCACTCTATTGCTCTCACGACGGCAGACTCTGGACAGGGGTGACGGCCGGAAACGGCACTGTCATTCACCCCGACGGCGGAATCTACGCACCCTTCTGGCGTATCCTTTTCATCTCGAAAAAAATACCGGCCGGTTTTCTCATAACCGGCAAAATCTTAAAACGCTAAGNAGACAANAANACCTTACCANANCTCAAATTACATNTCTGTCAATCCATTAAGACCCCGTCTTAACATTCAATTAAAAAAAATTTGTAAATTTGCAGCCGAATTACATCTGAGTGAAAAATCAATAACTTCTATGGAATATTCAGTTCTTGACTTTATAAGTCTGTTGGGAGCCGTCGGTCTTTTCCTTTACGGCATGAAGGTGATGAGCGAAGGGCTTCAGAAAGTAGCGGGCGACCGTCTGCGAAACATCCTTGGAGCCATGACGAGAAACCGCATCATGGGTGTCATCACAGGCATTCTTATCACAGCACTCATCCAGTCATCGAGCGCATCAACCGTCATGGTTGTCAGCTTCGTAAATGCCGGACTGATGTCGCTCGCACAGGCAATGGCNGTCATCTTTGGTGCAAATGTCGGCACAACCGTCACGACATGGATCATCTCAGCCTTCTCCTTTGAAGTCAGCATATCCGACTATTCCATTGTCTTGCTGGCAATTGCAGTGCCGATGATGTTCCTTAAGAAATCGGTTTATAAATCGACCGGCGAATTTCTTATCGGCTTCTGCTTCCTGTTTATGGGTCTTGACCTCATCAGCACCTACGTGCCGAATCTTGAGGAAAANCCCGAAATGTTGAAGTTCGTAACCGACTACACCTCCCTCGGTTATGCCTCTGTCTTGATTTTCTTTGCGATAGGCATTATCCTGACAATGGTTGTGCAGAGTTCGGCTGCCACATTTGCCATAACTCTGATTATGTGTTCACAAGGCTGGATTCCCTTTGAAATGGGTTGTGCCATTATCCTCGGTGGCAATATNGGAACCACAATCACACCTATCCTTGCCTCACTGTCAGGTAATCTGGCTGCAAAACGAACAGCGATGGGACATGTCCTTTTCAATGTGCTTGGCTCAATCATCGTGCTCATTCTTTTCAATCCGTTTGTCAACCTCGTAGGCGACATTACTCTTTGGCTTCAGGGAGTCAACCCTATGGACGTGTCGGCGGCTGAAGCCGGAAAAATGGCCGACTCAACACTTCTTGACCCCTCGAAAGGTGTCACCGCCAAGGCTCAGAGCTCAATGGCATTCGGTCTGGCNATGTTCCCGACCGTCTTCAACACTCTCAACCTCTTNGNCATGATATGGTTTACAAAACTATATGTCAAAATCGTATGCTGGATTATGCCCGCACGCCATAAGGATGAAGAGGAAGACTTCTCACTCAAATATATCGGCAGAGGAATGTTNTCAGCCTCCGAGCTCAACATCGCTCAGGCACAGAAAGAGATTGTGCTTTATGCCGAGCGCGTCAGCCGTATGCTCACAATGGCGCAGGATATGATTCACACTGACCCGAAGGAGGATAAATACACTCAGATCTACACTCGCATTGAGAAATATGAAGACATCTCCGACCAGATGGAAATTGAAATTGGAAAATTCCTTAACCATGTGGCGGAAGGNAGACTTAGTCCGGCCTCAAAAATGCGTATCTCNGGCATGTTGCGAATTGTCAGCGAGATTGAATCAATTGCCGACAGCTGTTTCAACGTGGCGAAGACTCTCAGCCGTAAAGACCAGTTTGAAGTGAAGTTTCATGAAAGCGTGCTCCATGAAATTGATGTGATGTACGGACTGGTGCAGGATGCCGTCTCAAACATGATTTCAATCCTTCGCGAAATGGAGATTCCCGAAGATTCTCTCATCATCGCCGCCTACAACAAGGAGAGGGAAATCAATAACTTCAGAAANCGTCTGCGCGACAGCAATATTAAAAACATCAACAATAAGGAATACGATTATCAGGAAGGCATCTTCTTTATGGACCTTATCGGTGAGGCTGAAAAACTNGGCGATTTCGTNCTGAATGTGGTTGAAGGTGTCAAACATCAGTTCAAGACTGAAGAGGCTTGATTCTAAANTCGAAACTTACTTATGGAAAACAATAACCGATATTGTGTCATAATGTGCGGCGGAATCGGCTCCCGATTCTGGCCGTTCAGCCGAACCTCACGCCCGAAACAGTTTCTCGATTTCTTCGGCTCCGGACGCTCTCTGCTTCAAATGACATTCGACAGAATTTCTCACCTCGTGCCGAAGGAGAANATTATACTTGTCACCAACATCCAATATCGCGANCTGGTCATCGAACAGTTGCCGGANATTCCGCAGGAAAACGTGCTCTGCGAACCGGCCCGCAGAAACACCGCACCCTGCATCCTCTGGGCTGCNCGACACATCAAGGCNNGNAATCCNGAAGCCTCGATGGTNATTCTCCCTTCCGACCATCTTATCCTGCGTGAAATAGTATTTCTCGATGCTCTTCGGAAAGGGTTTGAGTTTATTGAGGCAGGCGACAGATTGCTCACAATCGGAATCAGACCCTCTAATCCCAACACCGGCTACGGATATATTCAGATGGGTGATGCTGTCGACGGACACCCGGATTTCATGAAAGTCAAGACTTTCACCGAAAAACCCGACCTTGAGATGGCCCGCATCTTCATTGACTCCGGTGAGTTCCTATGGAACGCCGGACAATTCCTCTGGACNGCCGACGCCATACTGAAAGCATTTGAACAANACGCTCCGGACTTGGCAACCCTCTTTGAAACATCCGATGAGGTTTATCTGAATCCCGANCAGGAAAAACGATTCGTGGAGTCTGTATTCCCTCAGGCTGTCAACATCTCAATCGACTATGCNGTGCTTGAAAAAGCCCGCAACGTCTTTGTCGAGGAGTCTGACCCCGNATGGAGCGATGTCGGCTCATGGCGCGCGCTCTATGAAGTGTCACCCAAAAATGAAGCNGGCAATGTGACGCAAAACTGCCGAATACTCGCCAACGATTGCCATAATACACTCTTCGCCACCGGCTCCGACAAACTGATTGCCGCCTGTGGTCTCGATGGGTATATAGTTGTCGACACCGACAACGCCCTCCTTATCTATCCTGCNGAAAGAGAACAGGAGATAAAGAGTGTCGTAACCGATGTCACAGCCCTCTATGGCGATAAATTTGTCTGACCGAGATTACCCCTCCGACAACGTTTCTCTCCNCTTACCATTCGTAAGATACCGACAAACCAAGCGAATTTAACGTCGGGCTATAATGGTTGCTCCAATANCCCCANGAATTGTCGGCTGTAATAAGCTGATAAGTCAACCCGACGTTAAGCGCTCTCTTAGGATGGGTCTTGTCGACCGGCAGACGAAATCCTATNGACGGACGCAAAAGGAATTGCGCATTGTTTGAAAGAGCTCCGTTTGTCAGCTCCAGATAACTTGAGCCAATAAGCCAGGTTGCTCCCGCNTTTATGTCAATAAAAAACGATGTGCCCCCTCCATTGCCGAANTTAAACCGGAAATCGGAGAAAATCGGTATCATCGCTTTTGTGCGTGCNGTCGTTACATAACCGGGATTATAGGAATAATCAGGGTCTATATTTCCATCTGTCGACGATGTGGCGATGTCGACACCAATGCCGGCTCCCATAAAGAACCACGACGAATAACGAAAACCCTGCGAGGTTGATATNCCCACAAAATTCGCTCTGTCACTTCCCAGACCGAAAGTGGCAGTTGCATCGACATACCCCTTATAGTTTAACGANCCTGAGAGGGCCGGTGATAAAACATTCGGCAACTGNGTCACCATGTCATAATACTGACCTTTGACTTCGGATGCTCCGAATATAGCCGCCACAATGGTCAGCAACACTGCAACCGGCTTTGAAATTATGTTTTTCATAGCATTAATCTTTTTTAACATAACATCCGTAACGACACTATAGTTAAACCGGATAGAGATTTTAACAAATCTCTATCCGGTTTAACCGATGCCAAGCGCAAAATATTCTTATTGTTTCATTGAACAACGACCTTACGTCCTCCGGAAATATAAATACCCTTTGGAAGCCCATTCAGATTATCTCCTACCCGGATACCCTGCAAGTTATATACGCCGCCAGAATAGACATCCTGTTTCTTATCCGCTTCCGCAATTCCGGTCTCGATAAAATCTTCTTCGGTAATATTTATAACCTCCGATGCCTCATAGATATTACCTCTCTGATCAGTGCATTTTAGCGTCACGNTGACACTNCCTGTCTTATACGCAGTCAGAAGACCTGTGTCGTCGATNGTCGCGATCTCATAATTATCTGTATCCCANTCCCGATCTGCCAATTGAGAATCTCCGAAACGGCACAATCCATACACAAACTGTNTCTGCTTGTTGACCCACGGTCCATGACACAGCTCCGGATAGAGATACAACTCATTCGGTGTCTCNTCTATAATCGCATTCTGTGGGAAATTNCTTTTCTCATACATCTCCTCGAAGCGCGGCTTCTGAAATGCACTGACATAGGTGATGATTTTTTCAAGATCTGTCTCTTTATCAAAAACAGCCGCATCCGAATCGTCCAAATTGTTAACAATACGTATTGTCACATCATCGGGATATGTAAACTCAACTCTGCGGGCAAATCCGTCAATCTCCGGTGTATTGTATATACAGTCCCTTCGGCAGTCCTTNAAGACTCTCGCCAACCCGGATTTCAGCATACGCGCTGTATATTCCCGGTTACGCTCGTTGANCAACGGGGTGCCGGAATGTTCGGAGTCCGGGGCGATATACCATTCCACCTCGGTCGTTTCGGGGAGAGAAGATAGTATTGGAGCCTGNGTCCAAGGGGGACATGTAGTGTCTTGAAGCGTGATTCCGAGACAAAGGGGTACAGTCATCAAAGTGGCAATGTTCTTCGTGTCGAAATAGGCCAACGTATGCAACACCTCAGAACGATTCAACTTTGTGCCATTCACTATGTTAGCCGGCCACCTGGCGCTCTCCAGATAAAGAGGGAAATTCCCCATAAAGGGGAAAGAGAGAACGGCAAACCGGGGTTTCCGCGGACTGAGCGCAGCAGCTGCTAAAGCGAGAGCTGCGCCCTGACTTCCACCGTAAGTGAAGATTCTATCTTTATCTACATTATCTAAAGTAAACGCAAACTCAAGGATGCGGACAGCATCAAGGTAAGCACCACGATAATAATATTGGTCAGGATCTNCGAGATTGCTGACGAAGAAATCTCCGTAGGGATTGCCANGNCCATCACGATTATTAAGCCCCTGTCCGCGCGTGTAGACCGCAAGAATTGCCCCTCCTTCCGAGGGAATACCCGGAGGGGATAACTGACTATTCCTATCAGAGTCATAGCCGTAGAAATTAACCCGGAGCGGAAAATTCTTCTTTGTTTTCGGTTCGACGTAATATCCGCGTATGATCACATCGTCACCGGTGAAGTCACCGGCGGAGTGGAGCGTCACATCATAATAGTTGTAAGTGGTGGTGGTATATTTCTCGTTGAGAGTGAGCTGCGGATCAATCGGAACTCTTTNAAGATCAGCGAGCGCGAGAGCCCAGAATTCATCGAAGTCGTCGGGACGATCGTCAGCTACCTTATAGTTTTCAATGTCGCAGGCTACATTGAAAACGCGAATCGTCTTTCCATTGAGCTTCGCAGTGCAGGTATAAAAACCCGGNTTAGGGATAAAGTCCGATTGAGCGATGCCCGTGATGGTCTCGCCAACAGAGAGTGGGGCAATATCGTATACGTATCTCCACTCCTCGGTGTTACTTCCCGGAATTACNGCGATNATCTCGAANTTNAGCTTACCGGAGATATTCTCCTTGGCAGTCAAAGAATANGAGAANGAGAATGGTTCACCTTCACCGACTACCCACTCCGACTTGTCTGACACCAAACATCTGACCCCGCNGACCACATCCGAATCGTCAAAATTGTTAACAATACGTATTGTCACATCATCGGGATATGTAAACTCAACTCTGCGGGCAAATCCGTCAATCTCCGGTNNATTGTAAATATTCGAAAATAAATACTTCTCAAACACCAGATTCTTTCCTGTGATTCCTCCTACCTCTGTGGAGAGGAAACTGATTGCAACCGCATTTNNNGGNTATACCTCTATATCTGCATGATCNAGTGCTTTAATTTCCGAATTTTTCTGATATATANTGTAATCCAACACGCCATTGCGTCCATATANTCCATAAAACGGATAATTCANAAATGCCGGCTGATAGGNATNCTCNNTNCAAACATCATTCAGGATTACGGGCACCGTGATCCCACTGAAACAAGATGTCTGCAGCTTCGTTACAGATTCGGGAACATAATAATTCACNCTCTTACGACAAACCGGATAACGCACGATTACATCCTCACCCTTNGTCATCAGNACTCCGTCNACCGANGCNAAACCGGGATTATCTTTNTCTACNNNAAACTCNGAAGCNTTNACANNTNNNANAAAACCGGGGAATTCAGTAAACGAACGTGTCAGCTCACCCTGTTTATCTCTGGGAGGATANACTTCTTTTGGGAAACAGATCTTATTAAATGTAAGCTGTTTTTCAGAAAGTTTNAATTTCCCGAAAGTATATTCACCCGACCTGTAGCCTTCGACCTTGCGGGTGANNCCNTCCCANACAAACTCAGANGGNATNTNTANTCTATACGGAGCCGGAACATCTTCATCATGATAAACCNCATAAAACTGATANGTNGACCGNTCTATTCCNNGTTCCATCNTNAAANGGNCCGTANGCNAAATACATANTGTATACCGTTTTCCTCCAGTTTATAGAAAGTGTAGTTATCGGAGATACTTGTATCAGGATCTCCCTCNTGAACCAATTCCGCAANNGAGANTTGNGAAAANGCACACAGCANCATCACAAACAATATAAGTTTCTTCATCTTCAGCACAAATTTCATGATTTAATAATTTATCAATGACTTTCGGAATATGTCGGTCTGATATGTATATATAAAAATTGGGGTCGGTATCGTAAGACACTGACCCCGGGGGGATAGGATGGATTTGGGGAAGTAGCCCATAGCAGAGTCGAACTGCTCTTTAGAGAATGAAAATCTCTCGTCCTAACCGATAGACGAATGGGCCAAGAAAACCAAGCAGTAAACGAATTTACTTGCTAAGTTTGTTGATGTGCATCTGAAGACCGCTACAAAGGTTTGACGCTTTGTTCTTTGAAATGATATTTTTGCGGCCGAGGCGCTGAAGTAATGCACTTACTGTGTTATAGGCTGCCTGAGCTTCTGCTACGTCTGTCATCTTACGGATGCGACGAACAGCTGTTCTCGCTGTTTTTGCCCAATAACGATTCTCCAGTTTGCGCTTTTCAGCCTGACGAATTCTTTTTAATGACGATTTATGGTTTGCCATTTTTAATAGCTGTTTTAAGTTTTTTTGTAGCCCATAGCAGAGTCGAACTGCTCTTTAGAGAATGAAAATCTCTCGTCCTAACCGATAGACGAATGGGCCTCCTTGTCTGCACTGCATCCCGCTTTTTTTATCAGAGCAGGGGTGCATTTGCGACTGCAAAGTTAGTACTATTTTTTAAATTGACAAAATATTTTTTATTTTTTTTAACTNNCATCTCTGTTTTTCAATTCTATTAAAACTATCTACNCCNATTAATCCTCTTTAATTCAACATATTANANAAAAATATCCGTTCTGAAATATCTTCCCATAAAAAAGCGGAGATGCCNCCTGTCGACATCTCCGCTCCATTATCGTTTGTATCTAATTAATACTCTTGCTTAATATTCTTGCCATGCGCGGATGGGCACTTCGTCAGGATTTTTCTCGCAGAACGCTCTGATGAAGGCTACGGCAAGNCGAGTGTTGGTGAGNAGCGGTATGTTCAAATCAACCGCCGCACGACGAATCTTATAGCCNTTGCTCAGCTCCTTCACNGTCAGATTCTTCGGAATGTTGACCACGAGGTCAATCTTTCCCTCATGCATNAGGTCAATCACCGCNGGACGACGGTCGTCNCCGGGGAAATAGGCGGGACTCGCATCTACACCATTCTCTCTCAGGAACTGGCATGTTCCCTCNGTNGCATAAACCTTAAGNCCGCGAGCTTCAATCATCTTGACGGCATCGAGCAATTCCACTTTCTGCTTGGTGCTTCCCGACGAGATGAGCACACCCGTTTCGGGAACTCGATGTCCNACCGACAGCATCGACTTCAGTATTGCCTCGGAAGTGTCATCGCCGATACATCCGACTTCACCGGTCGATGCCATNTCAACTCCCAACACAGGGTCGGCNCCCTGCAGACGCGAGAATGAGAATTGAGAGGCCTTGATGCCNACATAATCAAGGTCGAACGCCGATTTGCCGGGCTTCTGAACATCTTCGCCAAGCATGACACGAGTGGCTACATCAATGAANTTCTGCTTTGACACCTTCGACACGAANGGGAACGANCGCGATGCGCGAAGATTACATTCAATNACCTTTATGTCGTTGTTCTTGGCAAGAAACTGGATGTTGAACGGTCCGGAAATATTCAATGCCGCCGCAATCTTTCCTGAAATCTTCTTGATGCGTCGTATGGTCTCNACATACAGTTTCTGCGGGGGGAACTGTATTGTCGCGTCNCCGGAATGAACTCCGGCATATTCTATATGTTCTGAGATGGCATAAAGCTTTATCTCACCTTTCTGAGCAACTGCGTCCATCTCAATCTCTTTCGCCTCTCTGATAAACTCTGAGACAACAACCGGATGTTGCTTCGACACATTAGCNGCAAGACGAAGGAATTTTTCAAGTTCTTCCTGATTGGAGCAAACATTCATCGCNGCNCCTGACAGCACATACGACGGGCGCACGAGCACCGGGAATCCGACCTCTTTGACAAACTCGTCGATATCTTCCATTGAGGTCAACTCNCGCCANCGAGGTTGGTCAACTCCGATTGAATCGCATAGAGAGGAGAACTTATTACGGTCTTCNGCACGGTCAATGTCGCATGCCTGAGTNCCGAGNATGTTGACATCCGATTCAGCAAGNCGCATCGCGAGGTTATTNGGAATCTGNCCNCCGGTTGAGAGNATGACACCGTGAGGATGCTCCAGCTCGAGAATATCCATAACCCTCTCGTAGGTCAGNTCGTCGAAATACAGACGGTCACACATATCGTAGTCTGTCGACACTGTTTCCGGGTTATAATTAATCATTACAGAGCGATACCCTGCATCATTNACTGTCTTCAAGGCGTTCACNCCGCACCAGTCAAATTCNACNGAGCTGCCGATACGGTAAGCTCCTGAGCCAAGCACGACAACCGAGCGGTGGTCGCCGAGATAATCAACGTCGTTTGAATCGCCGTTNTAGGTCAGATAAAGATAATTCGTCATTGCCGGATATTCGGCAGCGAGAGTGTCGATTTGCTTCACAACGGGAGTNATGCCGAGACTCTTGCGNTGAGCGCGCACGATGTTCGACAGCGAAGCCGATTCCTTCGAGATCTTTTCAGGATACAAGGCTTTTGCAATCTGAAAATCGGAAAAACCCTGACTCTTGGCGCGTCTCAAAAGCTCCTCCGGGAGGGTCTCGACTGAGTTATATGTCTCNAGCTCCTGTGCGGTGCGGTATATGTTGTGTAGTTTTTCAAGAAACCAGCGGTCAATCTTGGTCANCTCATGAATCTGAGCAGGGGTGTAACCTGCGTCNAAGGCGGCTGCAATGGCGAAGATACGCTTGTCGGTCGGTTCGCGCAGAGCCTTGTCAAGATNATCGGTCTTCAGCGGATTATTACCGATGAAGCCGTGCATCCCCTGACCAATCATGCGAAGNCCTTTCTGGATCGCCTCTTCAAAAGTTCGGCCGATTGCCATCACTTCNCCCACAGACTTCATCGAGGAGCCAATCTCACGGTTTACGCCGTGGAATTTGGCAAGGTCCCAACGTGGAATCTTCACCACAACATAATCGAGAGCCGGCTCGAAGAATGCCGATGTGGAGCGGGTNACGGAGTTNCGCAAATCAAACAGACCNTAACCGAGACCGAGCTTGGCAGCCACAAAAGCGAGGGGATAACCGGTTGCTTTCGAGGCAAGAGCCGATGAGCGCGACAGGCGGGCATTGACCTCGATCACACGATAATCCATCGACTGAGGGTCGTAGGCATACTGCACGTTACATTCGCCGACAATGCCGATATGACGCACAATCTTTATCGCCAGCTTGCGCAGCAGGTGATAATCTTCGTTNCTGAGTGTCTGCGACGGAGCAACCACAATCGACTCGCCGGTATGGATGCCGAGCGGGTCGAAGTTCTCCATGTTACAAACCGTTATACAGTTGTCGAAACGGTCGCGCACAACCTCATATTCAACTTCCTTCCAACCTTTAAGCGACTTCTCAACCAGCACCTGNGGTGCGAAACTGAGAGCTTTCTCCACAAGGCGGCGAAGTTCTTCTTCGGTGTCGCAGAAGCCGGAGCCGAGACCGCCAAGAGCGTAGGCGGCGCGCACAATGACCGGATAACCGAGAGATTCGGCAGCCTTCACAGCATCTTCAACCGAGGTGACGGCCTCACTCTTGATTGTGTTGACTCCTATCTCATCAAGTTTCTTNACAAACAGCTCGCGGTCTTCAGTCTCGATAATGGCACGCACGGGGGTGCCGAGCACTTTGACACCATATCGGCCGAGCACGCCTGACTTATGAAGTTCAACGCCGCAGTTAAGAGCTGTCTGACCACCGAATGAGAGCAGAATGGCATCGGGGCGTTCCTTCGCGATTACTTTTTCGACAAATTCGGGAGTGACCGGTAGGAAATATATTTTGTCGGCCACACCTTCCGAGGTCTGCACTGTGGCAATGTTCGGATTGATCAGGACGGTCTCTATTCCTTCTTCACGAAGGGCTTTCAGAGCCTGCGAGCCACTGTAATCAAACTCGCCGGCTTCTCCGATTTTAAGAGCACCTGAACCGAGAAGTAATACTTTTCGCACCGAACGGTCGAGATTCTGGGCGGCATCAGTGCCACCGGAAGAGAGGGGGGTAGGGGTATTGGTTGCCATAAGGAATTTTGAGACGTCAGATGAGGTTTATAAATTCGTCGAAAAGGAACTCGGTGTCTTTCGGGCCCGAACTTGCTTCCGGATGGAACTGAGCCGAAAAGAAGGGTTTTGTCTTATGACGGATTCCCTCGTTGGTTCCGTCGTTCATATTTACGAAAAGAGGTTCCCAATCGCTGCCGACAGTCGANTCGTCGACTGCGAATCCATGATTCTGAGAGGTGATGAAACACTGGTTTGTGCCCACTTTCCGGACCGGTTGGTTGTGACCTCTATGACCATATTTCAACTTGTAGACTTTCGCACCGGCCGCCTTGCTGAGCAACTGATTACCCATGCAGATTCCACAAATAGGTTTATCACCCTGAAGAGCTGTGCGGATGTTCTTCACGGTTTCCTCGGCAAAATCAGGGTTGCCCGGACCGTTTGAGATGAANAGACCGTCATATTCCAGCTGATTGAAATCATAATCCCAGGGCACCAGCACAACCTTTACGCCGCGACGTGTCAGACAGCGGATGATGTTGTATTTCGTACCGCAGTCGACGAGCACCACGGTTTTCTCACCTTCACCAAACGTGCGCACTTCCTTTGTGCTCACCTTAGCGATCAGGTTTTCAGAGTTCGGGTCNTAAAGCTCCGGAATTTCANCGTCAATCAGCGAGATTGTGCCAAGCATCGAGCCTTTTTCGCGAAGAATCTTTGTGAGATGGCGGGTGTCTATTCCGTAGATGCCCGGAATCTTCTCATCGCGCAGCCATTGGTCGAGCGACCGGCGAGCCTGCCAATGGCTCGGAATCCAGGAATAATCCTGACAGACAATACCTTTGCAATGGATGTGGCTTGATTCGAAATAGTCGCTAACCCCGGCTTCTGTCGAGACTTCGGCCGACGGGACACCGTAATTTCCGAGGATAGGGTAGGTGGTTACAAGAATCTGACCTTCGTAGGAAGGGTCGGTGAGGCTTTCCGGATAACCAATCATAGCTGTATTGAACACAACTTCACCGGCNGTTGCCGTCGGATAACCGAAAGAAAAGCCTTCAAATCGGGTGCCGTCTTCCAATGTGAGGACGGACTTCAGAGGTTTGGTCATATATGTATTCTCGGTTGGTTATGCAAAGTTAGTCAAGATTAATAAGCTGAGCAAATATCTATGCAATAAGAAATGTAATTAGTTAAAAAAAACTTAAAAGACTTGGTGAATTAAGATAAACTCACTAACTTTGNAGCGTTTTTTCGCAACCGGCACGGACAATCCGTGCCACAACACGTGTCTGCATTGGGAAAATTCACGCAATATAAGGTGGCGCTTTCGAGTCTGCCTGACGGAGCGCACACGCAAGATTTTGAAATTAATACCGAGTTCTTCAAAAACATGGAGAACCCCGACATCCTGTCGGCCGACGTCAAGGTNCATCTTGATCTTGTTAAGAAGCACGAGGTCTATGATTGTCTTTTCACACTGAAAGGACTTCTGAAGATCCCGTGCGACCGTTGTCTCTCGCCGATGGATCATGAGGTCGACACAACTTATCACATCACCGTCAAATATGGCGATGAATACAATGATGAGTCCGACGACCTTCTTGTCATACCCTCGTCAAATCAATATCTCAACGTGGCTTATATGCTCTATGACACCCTGATGCTGACAATNCCCTTGCGTCATGTGCACCCGCTCGGAAAATGCAACCGTGCGATGCTTTCTGCCCTCAGCAAACATTCCGTACACACTGACGATGAGGAAATCAATGCCGCAATCGACGATGTCAACAGCGAACTGAGCGCCGACACCGACGTCGATTGAGACACCCCGCTGAAAAAACCTTTTTTATTGATTAATTAAAAATAAACATAGGTGCTCCCGGTCAACTCCGGAGGGTGCCCTCAAAACAGAAAAACAATGGCACATCCTAAAAGAAGACAATCTCACACCCGTACTGCGAAACGTCGCACTCACGACATGGCTCTGATTCCGACTCTTGCCATCTGCCCCAACTGNGGCGCTTGGCATGTTTATCACACAGTTTGCGGCGAATGTGGTTATTATCGTGGCAAACAGGTGATCGAAAAAACCGAAGCTTAATTCCTTCGGTCACACACTTTCTTTATTAAACGATCATAACAATACTCTGATATGACAAACGCTATTATCAGCGGTATTGCATCTTATGTGCCCGATGATATTCTGGACAACGAAATGTTGTCCAAAATGGTCGACACTAACGACGAATGGATAACAACCCGCGTCGGGATTAAGCAGCGCCACATCCTCCATAAGGAGGGTGCAGGCTCTTCTTATCTTGGCATCAAAGCTGTGGAGAAACTGCTCGCCGACTGTAAGGTCAATGCCGCAGAAATCGATTTGCTGATTTGTGCTACTTCAAACCCGGATTACAGATTCCCCTCAACAGGCTCTGTTATCGCTCATCAGTGCGGTTTGGAAAATGCCTACGCATACGACATTCAGGCTGCTTGCGCCGGGTTTATCGTAACCTTGCAGGCCGCAAAAGCATACATCTGCTCAGGCCTTTACAAAAAGGTCATTGTGGTNGCTGCCGANAANATGTCGAGCATGACCGATTATCAGGACCGCGCNACATGTCCTCTTTTCGGTGACGCCGCCGCNGCCGTTCTTGTCGAGCCTTCGGAGGATTGCGATGGTATCATTGATGCCGAATTCCACGTNGANGGCNCCGGATTGCCTAACCTCCTCATGAAAGCCGGCGGTAGTGTCCTCCCTGCGTCGAAAGAAACTGTCGAACGTCGCGAACACTACATCTATCAGGAAGGTAGAGCTGTCTATAAACATGCCGTGCGCGACATGCTCAATTCTTCTTTGAGTGTGATGAACCGCAACGGCCTGACTGTCGATAATATTGATTGGTTCGTGCCTCATCAGGCTAACCTCCGTATCATCGAAGCNATTGCCGACCGCATCAAAATTNCGCAGGAAAAACTGCTTATTAATATCCAGCACACAGGCAACACTTCCGCTGCTTCCATTCCGCTTTGCCTCGACGAGTACAAAAACAAACTCCACAAAGGCGACCGCGTGATGCTCACAGCGTTCGGTGCCGGTTTCACTTGGGGCGCGATGTATCTTATCTGGGCCNTCGATCCTAAGTGATTACTTCTGTGATAAAAACCATCATTAATGATAAAACAGAAAGGAGCGACGTCNNGACGTCGCTCCTTTCTGTTTTATCANTCTTCAGGAATCTCACTCACTNTTCCTGACAAGATGNAGCTTCCTTATCACCGCCCGGTTGGTGACAATATTCATATTCTCGTTTTCAGGTCGATAGGTCAGCGANANGGTGTGATTACCTTTGTCGAGATGCACCTCAACCGGNTTGCTGCGTCCGAAATCTTCCCAGTTCTCCACTCCGCGTGTCGGCATNACGATCAGTCCGGCTCTGTTNCCGTCGACGGTNAGGGTGCGGATAGCACATTTNTTCTCNGTGTTGACNGGTCCGTTGCCGTTGGCATATTCAANCGTCACAAAGTAATCTCCNGCTTCCGGCACCTCGACCGGAATGTCAAGAAGACTCGTCTTGTCGTTGACGACATCGCCCAAATCATATTCCAGTTCATCTCTGTTNGACCGCGGCTCGGAAGCGAAACCCTCGACACCATCACTCGAAACCCCTATCACCTGATACTCTCCCGGAAGAGTGCAATCGTAGGTGGTTGAACGGGTGCGGGCTATCTCCTTTCCGTCCTTAATCACTATATATCCGCCGATATATTCAATCGGATTCCANTGAAGCACGTTCCCCTCAAACCATGTTATCGGAGTGAGNGGAGCGTTGAGATTATCGACATGATTAACCTTCAGAGGGGGTATGACATTGTCGTCCATCACTATCTCCACCACCATCTTTCCCTTCACCTTATCGGCAGATATAAACGGCTGCTGCTCCTTGCCATTGACGCGGAAACTGCGAATCTTGTCGCCGCTCCCNCTTATCGTTATATCCAGCANACCGCCGCGATACGGGAAATTGCGCAGAGTGCGCGTCGCACCCAAAACCGTCGGTACAAACGGCTGAAATGCCAATCCGTCGGTGCGGTAATCAATGCCAAACAATATCTTATGGGTCAGAGCGATNTTGCCGCTCAGACACCAAAGCATGTTGGAAGAATTCAATTCTGTGGCAATATCNCCGTTTTCAATGTTATAATTCTCCTTATTGGTGCAGAAAAGAGCTGCCGGACGGAACACATTGGCAATTGCCAGCACCACACCTTCCTCATTTTTCGCCTTGGCATTNGCAAGTGCCCACCATGCTCCGACCCAGGGCCANAGCGATTTGTTGTGATAAGACGGTATGTCGGCTATGTAGGGATAGAAGACAGGAGCNCCGAATGNAGTCGTCGGATTATTCTCGGTTATCGACACCGCACGCTCCGGAGAGGCTATATTCCAAAGGATGGCAAGCGACTCACCAAGCGTCTCGGCACGAGGATTGACCATGAGATTGTCACGCCCGTAAAGATACATGGCGTAATAACCCTTATCCTTCATCCAAAGATTACGNTTGATGGCATCTGAAATTCTCTTTGACTCTTTAAAAGCGTCNTCGGCTGTCTTCTTGTCCTTCAGTATGGNAGCCGCCTCGCCAAGCACACTCCAGGCCTTTGAATGAACCACTGATGTCGACAATGTTTCCGAATTATAAATATCGGCACACTGCATCCAGCGGGGATGACTCTGTTCGCGCCAGTCGATAAAGGAGGTNTCTCCCTTCACCAANCCTGTCTCGGTGTCATAGAATGAGATGCGGTCGGTCTCAAGCGATTTCTTCATCACCGGATAGATATATTCNAGCCATTGACGNGAGCCGGTCACTTTATAGACTTCCCAGGCTGCGACACACCATATCTGACGGTCGGTCGAGACGGGCCATGCNCCGCCGCTGCCGGTGTCCTGTATGATGCGTCCTGTCGGGTCAACCTTCTTCATCAGTGAAATCATCGATGCCTCAGGCTGCATATACGCCATTGACAGCAATATCGAATAACTGACATCGCGTGTCCACACCCCTGCCCATTCCTTACCNGTGCGGAGNGTCGTGTCAGCCTCGACAGCATTCACCATCTCGTCAAGCCCCATATTATAGATTGCCGNATGAAGGCGCGAGGGTGTCTCAAGTCGCGGATAAGAGCTTATATCATTCTTCAATCGCCACTCCTTCTCTATTCCCATAAAATAACCGGGCTGAGCGGAATANGTCGATATCAATGTCTCCGCATCGGGAGCTGTGGCATAAAATTCTCCCTGCGTTATCGTGTCGCCATGCCAGANGAACCGGGAGGTCTCAGCCACCGTCTGAGCCATGACACTGACTGAGGTCAATGCCATAATNCCTGTGATTAGTGATAAGTTCTTCATAGTTTTCAAATTCGTTAACTCGTCTGCAAATATAATCAATTTTTCTGTGAACCTTTCANCGACAACGATTGTTTTACTTATGAAAACAAGATAAGATAATCGTTTCATGATGTTAGGTTAGTTCAATAAAACAATACTATGAAAAACATGTGACGCAGGCCGCTTGAGAAAGTGGCCTGCGTCGCGTATATACATATATTATCAGCTACGGATATTATCAGCTCCGGAGTCGTCGCTNACTCGGTGAGCAACATCAGAAGCTCNTCNCGAAGATCCGANGGCAACTCTATGTTGCGCATCTCGATACTCTTTGCCCACCCCGGACGGTCNTCCGGCAAAAGTGTCAGCATNACATCTCTTATCATCTCGCGCTCGGAGTCTGTGAAACTCTCCGGCGAACGCCCCGACAATACGTCAAGCTCCTCATCATCATAATAAAGAGGTCGCTCCTTNCCATCCGCTCCATACATCTTTTCACAAACGGCATGCAATCCGCAACAAACCTCTCCTGANTCTTTATCTCCCTTCTTATCCTCACCCGGAGTCTCATTCTCTTTGCTGTCGGCCGGTTCACTCCCATGGTGATTATGGTGAGATAACTTCTCATGAGCGAAACANAACAANCCGACGGCCGCCGTTATACCCCCTATTATCAACAATACATTTATAAAATTCATTCTTCTTTCATTTAAACCCAAAATCCAGGAAACATATCCCAGAATCCCGGAAATGACTTGTCCACNACCTCCGGATGTTCTATCACGACCTCTCCTCGCTTTGCCAGCGGTGCGAACGCCATTGCAATCCGATGGTCACCGTAGGTGGAAATCNAAACCCTTTCGNCATCACAATCTTTGTTTATAAGGCNTTTACCATCGTAACGAAGTGTGCCCCCGGTCTCTATCTCTATCGTATAACCGAGCTTCCCAAGCTCCCNCTGNAANGCCGAAAGACGGTCGCTCTCCTTAAATCGCAAATGCCCGATTCCTGTCAGCTCCATTCTCTTTCCGCTCACAACTCCGGCAATCAGAAGTGCCGGCACCAGATCAGGCGTATCGTTCATATCTGCTGAGAATGTCTCTCCGATTGATGTCTCATATAATCGACGAAACAAGTCGCCACACCTTGAATCTCCCTGAAGAGACACTTCCGGNGANGTGAGACCCAGATNCTTCTCCAATTTGTCAAAATCGGGNCTGTCGCCTGTNTCAAATCCGCGCAGGTATTCCTCCTCNAAGAAATAGCTCGCTCCGCTCCAATCCTTTTCAACCGAAAGCGAATCGGGGAAGTGATAACCTCCTCGCTCAATTCTTANGNGGCGCATCCCGTCGGAAAATTCCACCTTTGCCCCAAGCGCCGACATAATGGCGGCTGTCATACGNAGATAAGAANCCGAAACCGCACTCCCGACTATTCTTATCGTCGCNCCCTTCTNCCAATAAGGGGCAGCAAGCATCAGCGAACTGATAAACTGGCTGCTCANNGAGCCGTCTATCTCNATCTCTCCTCCCTGAAGAGNTCGNCCCTTTATCCGATACTCTTCACCNGCTCCCTCAATCTCAGCACCCATACTTCTCAAGGCCTCGACCAACGGCATGACAGGTCNCGACGCCAATCCGCGTGAGAGTCTCATCTCTACATCCGAACCNGGAATAGANGCGANGGCAGATAGAAGGAAGCGGAAAGTCGTGCCCCCCTCGCCNATGTCGATCGACACCTTNCCTNCCTCTCTGATTGCTTTAACCGCNGAGAGCAATTTATCAGTGTCGTCACATTCCGGAAGATTATTTATCCTCTCCGGATTACAACCCGACAGAAGGGATGCCGTAAGCAATCGGGCAGCTATACTTTTCGATTCCGGCAACCGTATTTCTCCTTTCATCTCTTTCACAATTTGCTGTATGCTAATTAGATGGAACTNCTCTTCTTCATACGACTCAACAGGCAGGCNTCGCCGTAGGACAGGAAACGATAACCCTCATCAAGAGCGGCCTGATAAAGCTTGNGCCACTGTTCAGAATCACCGAGGAAGGAATCGACAAGCAACAGAAGNGTCGACTGCGGCTGATGAAAATTAGTAATCAANCGGTCGACTATCCTCCANCGGAATCCGGGAGCAATCATGATTGATGTGGCGGAGGTCAGCGTGTCGCTTTTGTCGGAGTTCATCTTCTTCAGAATCTCACGCAATGCTGAGATGGTGTCGAAATCTTCCGCATCATCATCATACGCCTCCCATTGAGTCACCACNGGATTGACCTCACCACGCTTTAACGCGCGCCCCAGATAGGGGAGNGATTCAAGTGTTCTGACGGTTGTTGTNCCGACAGCAAGGATGGAGCGACCCTTCTCAAGGGCATCTATGATACTCTNCACCAGACCGGCNGTGATTGTAAAGACTTCGGTGTGCATCGGATGCTCNCCGATAGTNTCGCTTTTGACNGGCAGGAAAGTGCCGGCTCCNACATGCAGTGTCACATGATTGGTTTCAGTGCCCTCNCCGCGNAATCTGTCAAGCAATTCATCGGTGAAATGNAGTCCGGCTGTCGGAGCAGCCACACTCCCCTTAAACCGNCTGAAGACCGTCTGATAATCGTCNAGGTCAATCTCTTCNGCATCGCGCTTCAGATAGGGNGGAATCGGAATGAANCCCGCTTTTTCAATCACTGCTGAAAAGGGGTAATCGCCATTCCAGGAGAACACGATCTCGCGGGTGTTTCCATCGGTCACATCCGTTTTCTCAGCCTTCAGAATCACNTCCTCTCCGTCGATNGTGAGCGGCATTTCCAACGGAGTGTCTTTCCAGCGTTTTGCATTACCCACCATACATTTCCACCGACACTCTCCGCGTGCCTGAAACATGAGCACATAATCGTGNGGAGCGACAGGTTCAAGCAGGAACACCTCAATCAAGCCACCTGTGGCCTTGCGGAATGAGATTCGGGCATTGATTACGCGTGTNTCATTAAAAATAAGCAGCGGATGTGACGACGACAGTTCCTGCGGCAAATCTGAAAACACNTTATGACTGATCTCTCCGTCAGCATCGGAAACTATCATCTTGCANGCATCACGCTGTCTGAGCGGATGTCGCGGAATACGTTCATCGGGAAGAGGATAGTCATAATTTATAATCTTTATATCTTTTACCATAAAAAATAATGCNCAAATAATTGGCAGCTTATTNCACTGATTCTTAATTACTTGATATTTTCAGAATCAGCCATNCCTAATTTTTTTTACAAAATTAGCAAAAAAAATTTGCACGGATAGAAAAAAAGTTCTAACTTTGCACTCGCAATAGGGCGATTAGCTCAGCTGGTTTAGAGCGTCTGCCTTACAAGCAGAGGGTCTGCGGTTCGAATCCGTAATCGCCCACCTATTGAAAATTCAACCCCAATTTCGGGCGATTAGCTCAGCTGGTTTAGAGCGTCTGCCTTACAAGCAGAGGGTCTGCGGTTCGAATCCGTAATCGCCCACGAAGCGGAAGTGAAAAATTTCACTTCCGCTTTCATTTTTATACCTCCTCGCTCCCAACTCCTCACCGGAGTGAGAGAGGGAGGGGAGGGGAGGGATAATCAGAATTTTTATCTACTATTGTTACTATGAGATTGGTAATTCAGAGAGTAAGCAGGGCGTCGGTCAGTATTGACGGCAATCTGCACAGTCAGATCGGTCGGGGGCTTATGATTCTGGTCGGTGTGGCGGAGGGAGACACCCCGGCAGACGTCGATTGGCTCGTTGCGAAAACTGCCGGAATGCGTATCTTCCCGGATGAAAATGGTGTGATGAACCTGTCGGTGAAAGATGTCGACGGTGAGGTGATGGCTGTCAGTCAGTTCACTCTCACTGCGTCATAAGACCCCGTTCCCCAATATTTGTTGATGCTGAGGCGGTCAAGCGTTATGCAGATGTGTTCGCGCAGTGAGGGAGCGATGGGGTTCCATCGTGACCGAAACAAGCGGACACAGATGCGTGACGATTGGCCGAGGCGATGGTAATTTATGCCACACTACCCACCAGCGCATCTCTCCGGTGCTTTTTGTGCTGTCACTCAGTCACGATGGAACCCCATCGCTCCTTCGTTCCATCACAAAAATCCCTCGGAGATATGCGACCTCAGCATTAACAAATATTGGGGAACGGGGTCTAAAGAAAGGGAATCGTCCGAGCTATATTCACGCCGCAGGTCATGACGTTGCCATACCGCTTTATGAACTCTTTTGCGAAAAAATTTCTTCTGCCACCGGCAAATCCGCTGCCAAGGGCGTCTTCGGTGCCGACATGCAAGTGGAACTTATCAACGACGGTCCTGTCACCATTATTATCGATTCTCGTCTTAAGGAATAAATATCTTATTGGTCGTCTGCTCACTTTTCCATATATAGATGCCGGAATCCAATCCGCTCCATGCTCCATATTCCACATTGAGCTTTATGATATTCCCTTGCAGATTATAGAGTGTGCCTAAGTCGGCAATCTCTTCACTAATAACGCTCTCTACCCCTGTGTCTCCACTGCCTTGTGCCTGTGGGAAGATAGGTAATGACGGAAACCAATAGTTCATTATCATATCATAGTCGCGCATCTTTTCTCCGCTCGGAGAATAACGACGGGTGATATAAGTCGGAGTGCCGAACTCATGATAAAGCGCCATGTAAAGTTCATCCGTAACCGGATGCACACCGAGAGCACATCCATATAGCTTCCAGTTGGCACCCTCCTCTTCCAGGTCTATAAACAGAGACTGCTCACGGGTGTCGCAATCAAATTTATAAATCTTAGTGCCTGTGAACCATCTGTTGGGTCCCCCTTTCCAGTAAAGACAGTTCTGCACGGTCGAGGCCACAAACGCATCGGGTGTCCACGCATACCATGAGTTGGAGGGGGGATACATATCTTCAGAAATATCCACCACTTCGCAGGAAAGAGTAGCAGGGTCAACCCGCACGATATTATTCAGTGTGGCACCTGTGCCTTGCACATTTTTTGCAACCGACAACCATAGAAAACCATCCTTCGATTTCACTATCGAACCGATGCCGGCCCCTTCCTTGACAATATCCATTGAGATGACATCGGTCACCTTGTCCTGCTCAGGGTCAACCACAAGCAATCCGTACTGCTGATGCGCCACAAAGATTTTTCCTTCGGCTGCGACCATCATTCCCGATTGTCCGTGATAAAGCGAGCCGGTCGGGTCTGTATTCGGTTTGTCGTTGTCTCCTCCGGAATTTGGATTTGCCGAACCCTCAACCTGTCCGTCAACGGTGTAATCGTCAAGATTGAAAATCCACACTCCATTGCTCGATGAGATATAACCCTTATGCTCGTCGACACCGATAAATCCTCTGCCGTCGCATTGCGCACCTGACGGGTCAATAAGACTCTGCTGATGCAGGATTTTCATTGTCTTGGCATCTGCCACAGTGATTCGTCCGCCGGTTATTGTCGCTCCGGGGTCTTTCTCCTGTTTTGCTATCAGATACAATCGGTCGTGCCATATAGTGCCGTACTGATTGGTGCATCCGAGTTCTTTTCCGGGATTCTCTGTCTGAATTATCCGATATTTCCAGAAATCACCGTCCGGAGCATCGGGCATAAGATAATTCACCGTAGAGTTCTGATGTCCATACCAGTCTTCATTCACCCATATAATTCCTTGGGTATAATCCGCTTCCTGAGCGGCAACGACCGAAGTCATTGCCGCCAGAAAAACAGATATTTTGATTAAAGTCCGCTGAATCATCGTATGATCACCTTGGCACTGTGATTATTGTCAGAGTGGAGGATATAGACTCCGCTGTGACCACCGAAATCAAACACATAATCATCGCAATCCACGTCGAAGGTGTTAATCTGCTCACCCGCCACATTGTAAATACGGATGTTATGACCGGCAAAACCGGTGAGATAAACTCTTCTTCCGTCGCATTTGATTAAGCCTGCATTTCCGGAAACTTCATCGATTCCGGTCTGAACGTCGTCAACCTTGACATTGATGGTCTTGCTAACAGTGCGTCCGTTTGACTGCGCTGCAAGTGTGAATGTATGCACACCGACCTTCTTGGGCGATATGGTCAGTGTCTTATCCTCAAGTGTCACTTCCGCCACCTTGTCAAGCTCCGAATCTTCGTCGCTGTCGACAAGCATAGCAGGAGCATCGAGAAGCGAAATGCGGATATTGGCGTCGATACCATCCGGGTCTTTTACAACCTCAGCGAGATCTATCACCTTATCACCTCCACCAAACGGCACTGTCATCTCTTCATTAATGTCGATAACTGCGTCGTATTTGTCGGGGAGGATAGGTAGCGCCTGGAACCAGTAGTAGGGTGTGAGCTTGAAGGTGCGTGTGATTTCTGCCGATGTACCATCCACATAGTGCAACCAATGGTCGCGATACTGACCGCTGGCAGCCCCTTTTCGTGTGGTCATCACAATCAGACGGTTGTTGCGGGGGTCATAAAGAGAGGTGCCGTAGTTCATCTGTTCTACTTCTTCGCCGAAACCGTTAACACCCTTAAGACCTGCAAGCGAGAAGAAGGGTTTGATAGTGGCCGGGTCGTCGGTTTTGGGGTTGAAGCAGTAATATTCTGAACCTCCTCCTACAATAGCACCTCCTCCAGTCGCAAACCAAAGATTACCTGTGGTGTGGTCTCCCTTGAAAGCTGCCGAACGCCAAGCACCCCAACCGCAGGCAACCGTACCCATCTCAGCAGGCATATCTATGCGGTATGTCTCTTCAAGTGTCTCAGGGTCAATTCCGACAAAAACAGAATGACCGTCGGCTATTGTCGCATACCATACGGTGCCGTCGGTTGTCTGTGTCACACCCTCGACCTTTGCATCGTCAAAGGTTTTTACTATTTTATCGGTCAGAGGGTCGATGCAGAGAATACCGGTGTTCTGCATAACGGCATAGACATATCGGCCTCCATTGATGATGTCGCCAACCTGACCGCTGTAAAGGTCGGTGCTTCCGCTGCCCGCAAGATGTCCGGTCACTTCAGGATTCTCTACATCGGAGATGTCCATGACGTAAATGCCGTTGCTTGTCGTAACGTAGATTTTATCTTCTGTCGCACCGGCAACCGCACGTCCGTCGCCCATCTGACCGTCGTAGGTGGGACGGTTATAGTAACCGCCGATCTTCTTCATGGTCTTGGCATCGGCAATCACAACGCAACCTCCGCCCGGGAGCACATCACCGCCGTCGGCAGGCTGCTTTGAAATAACAATCAGCTTGTCGTTCCAGATGGCGCCATACTGAGAGGTACATCCAAACGATTCTCCGGGATTCTCTCGCTCGTAAGCCTGATAGATAACCTCGTTGTCGGGAGTCACATAGTTCAGACCGCCGTTTGTGTGGCCGAACCATTCTTCATTAAGGATTATTGTGCCTTCTGTGTATCCTCCCTCGATAGGTGTACGGTCGCTTTCAAGCACATTCACCACAAACTCTCTATCAAAAGAGCCGTCTGCCGAGGTCACTTTCAACTTGGCAGGAGTGTCGCCTGTAGGGCGATGACCGGATAGCTCATAGAACCGCTCTGTGTTGCGGTCATTATCCCACCAGTTCACTCTGTAGGTCGAGCAGGTCATATCATCTCTTGTTGTGCCGTTGCCCGACAGGGTTATTGTCACATCCTTAATGTCGGCATTATCAGGAGATACAACCGGGCGGAGTCCGATAAGCTGCTTTACATAGACATTGATTACGCCGTTTTCAGTGCCGGGACCGAAGTTGACATCTGTCACAGGGTTCTCAAGTTTACAAGTCAGAGTGAAGTCAGCCGATACGCTCTCGTCATTCAGACTATAGATAGTTACCTTTGTCTCACCCTCCTGAGTCTTGGTTTTCAGACCTGCTGCGGTGGTATAAGACGCTAATGCTGCATCCTCGACCTTTGCACCGACAGCGGTGTAAGTTGCATCTTCCGGCTCGTAGGTAAACTCAAACTGCACTTCCTTGTTAAGTCCGGAGGTCACATTACTCTCCTTCATGGTGATGGAGGTAATAGGGTTTTCGGGAGCTTCAATATTGAAGGTCATCCAGTTACTCTCGTAGTAAGTGTATGCACCAACCCTCTGCGGGCGATAACGCACATACGTCGTGCCGGTGGCGCCGACAAAGGTAGGCATCGCGTTGTAGGTTCCTTCAACCAGCGTGTAAGGAGTGATGATTTTGGAGCGGTCCAGACGATAACTGGTATTGCTCGTTGATGCCTGCCAGTTGGTAGGGGAATTAAGTTGGCCGTCGGGCACTTGCGCGAAGCAGGGGAGTACGGTGCCGGCATCGCTCAGTTTAACCGTCATTTCGTCAGGAATCCATACACCCTCCTCTCCGGGCTGCGGAATGTAGAAGAAGTAGTCGGCATGAGAAGCATCCTCACCATCTTCCGAGAGGGTCAGCACTTTTGTAGTGCCGTCAGAGGCGAGTGTATTGCCGCTGACAGCAACAACCCTTACATCCTTGATGTCCGTATCGTCAAACTCCGTCTTTGAGTCGCCATTGAGGTCGACACTGATAACGGCTTCGTCGCCGTTGATGTCAACAACCATGCGATCGTCGGCATCCTTCAACATGGTAAGAGCCTCTATCGCGGTGAGATTCTCATTGTCCGACTTGATGGCATAGACAAAATTATCCATGCGCGCCGGCACGTCATAACGCATCACGAGCAGATAGGTATTGTCACCTTCCCCCACGGTGAAGCGCACTTTCGACAGGTCTGGTGTCCCTGCCGCCATGCCTGACAGACTCAGAACCGAGGCGCCAAGCATTAAGAACAGTTTTTTCATTTGTGTAATTATAATTGGTTTAAGGGATTAATCTTTTTTCTGTCAACATTCCTTTACGCACGATGTAAAGGCCGGGCACAAGGTTACGAGAGTCAACGCGTAGTCCGGACAATGTGTAATACTCTTCCGGGGTATTGTCCTCAGCTTCGATTGCAGCGATTTCAGTCGATTCGTTACGCTCACAATAGACGTAGACACTCTCGTCGTCGGAAGGAGGAACACCTTCTCCCACACCGCCGACCATAGGTTTTTCAAACATTGTCAACGACCATCCGTCGATACATCCGTCGCTGAGCTGACGTCCGGTGAATCCGGTGCCGCTATACATCCATTCGGGATTCGATCCGCTGATTGTCCAGTAACTCCAGTAACCTGCATACCAAGCGGAGGCCCACCAGCCATAATCCCACCCTTCATCATGAAGATCCCAGCAATCGTAATCGTATGCAGGATAGCCGTAGGCGGGCTGGTCGAGTGGATGCTGAATGAAATGTTTGCCGGATGTAATGGCATACTCTATCGCGTCGCCGCATATACGGGGTGTGTCGTCGCCGGGCGCCTCAGTTTGTCCGAAGAGTGAGTTGGTGTTGTAATAGTCGAAGTTGATAAACTCCGATTCCAATGCTTTTTCAAAATCGAAATAGATGTTGCGAAGCAGTCCCTCGGCGTTACCTACACCGATGCCGCACACGGTCGAGCCATACTGACCGGTGGTCTGAGTGAGGAGCACGAGGTTGTCGTTGTTGGCACAGATTGCCTTGAACATATCCTCACCGGTGGGCTTTTCACCGTCTTCCCAACGGAATCCCCAGACATATACATGGGGGTCGGAAGCGCCGGCATCATTCATCACTGCCAGCGCAGCGCGGTTAGGTCCGCTGCCGGTCCAGCTCCGGATTTTGTCGAAGTCTATCGGCTGGGCCGACACTGTCAGCACACATAATCCGATAGCGAAAGAGAGTAGATTTTTTCTCATGTTTGGTTATTTATGATGTTGGTTAATTTATGTCAGGGCGATGGAAGGGTTGGCAGTGATATGTGGAGGTCCTGTGCCCGGCTCAGCTCGGTGGAGGTCTCGCCGAGCCATCCGCAATATTGGTTCAAGCCGGTGTAGACACGGATGAAATCAATGCCGGGCAACTCAACATGACGCCCTTCCGAATCAACCGCCCACGAAATGTCGAATGAGTTGAGGTCGGCATATTCATTCGGATGATTGTCGACATACCCCCAGGGGTAACTGTATAAGACGTAGTAACTGCCGTTGCCGCTTATGTCTTCGGCATTGTCGGGAAGCAAGGTGCCTGTAAACGTCAGGTGGTCGTCTTCAATCCATTTCGGGTAATAATCCTGTTTGTGGAAAATGTTTTTCGGCAGATACCCCTCTTTCCCTTCGTTATCAGTCCAACCGATGTAAAAAATATCATCCAGACTGTTATCTTCATCTCCGATAATCTCTCTGTCGGGATTCGGCCGGTGATAGGTGATGGAATACCCATGGCGGGTCTGTGCCGAATCATATTCGCTTCCTGCAAGCTCATACCATTCATCGTCGGGAATACCGTTGCAATTGGTGTCATAGCTCACCATCACTATTCCCGGTTCCGCCGACCCTCCTTTCTTATCGGGCTGAAGCAACTCGTAGAAACAGTTACCCCATATCCTGAAGTCTTTCTCACCGGCCACATTGATGACGGTGTGGTCAAATCCAAACGTCACATACCCGCCGTACCCTCCGAGCGTTATCATCGTGTCGTTTGTGCCGGATATGGATTCTTCCGCCTTCTGAAGTATGGTGGCGTAGGTGTCTCCTTCCTCATACCGGGGCATCTCGTTGATAAACTGTCCGGGGGCAGGACAATATTCATAAACCCTCGAAATGTAAGGACTGTATTCTATCTCTTCATGAAGCACATGCACATCAAACGTAAAGTAGTAGGGCGTTTCCGTGTCCTTAATCTTCAGTTCAAGACGGTAATCACCCTCCTCTCCGGCAAGGAAAATGTAGTCTCTTTCGCGGCTTACACACACTCCGTCGACATACCATTCATATTCATCGCCTGTGAGGGCGGGATGCAAGTCAAGCTTCTGCATGCGCGAAATGTAATATGTGTCGTCAATGCCGAGATTCACCATCGGAATCTCATTGGAACATCCGCAAAGCAATGTGGCGGAGATTATGGCAAAAGCTATCTTCTTCATTTTGTCAGAAATGTGATATGAGCCGGAATATCTCCGGTGCGGACACTCCATTTCTTCCTTCCGTCAGGGGTGAAACAATAGAGTGTGCCGGATGAAACATAATTCTTAGCGTCGGTCACTAAAATATCGCCTGTGTCGGGGTTGACGGCAATTCCGTAGGGAATCGTAATCTCTTTCTCGGTGCCGTCGGTGATGAAATTATCTGACACTATCTCCTTTGTGCGCACGTCGATCACTCCGTAAGTGATTGTGTTTGAAGCAGTATAATTGTTCCACTGAGTGGCGTAATAATACATGTAATCTCCGTAGAAAGCCATATTGGAGCATGCCACAGGAATGGTGTCGGTCACTATCATTTCATTATATCCGGGCTTCTTCTGCATCACATACAGGCGCGACGGACGACTTTGATAGTCGCCGCGCGATGTGACCCACAATTTGTTATATCTGTCTTTCTTCAGACGGTGGAGGTTGATACCCACCGGAATCTGACGCACCTGCTTGAAGTCGACCATCTGAATGACCGACACTGTGTTGTCGTAGTTGGGGGCGCGATAACCGCCCGAATTAGCAACATACATGTAGTCGTCGACCACCTCCATCTCCTCCGGCTGATAACCCACAGAGACTTTCCGCGTGACCTTTAGCGAGAGTGTGTCGACCTCATAGACCGCCCCTTTGGGAGCATTGGCATCTATCAGCACCGGCCCGACGTATGAACTGACGTATGCCTTGCCTCGATGAAACCTTACATAACGGCAGTTGGGTATATCCACCTGTCCAACCCTTACGCCGGTGCGCGCATCAAGCACCTCGACCTTGTGGGAACAGTTGACCACCACATATAATTTGCTTCCATATATGCCGATGTCATTACCGACATCGCCTAATTCCTTTATCACATTCGGATTCTTCTCGGCATAGAAGTTTCGGGAATATAGACCGGTGTGATAGTCGTAATAATCCAACGTGCATTTATTGGAACCCATGTTCCCTTCGTTGACAAGATAAAAGCCGCGCACTGTGCCTTCTGTGGTCTCGTCGCCCACAATTTCATACTCCGTAGGCACCACAAGTTCGTCATCACGACAACTTGTGGCGACCATAAGGAGTGGCAGAATATATAAGAAAAATTGCTTTGTTTTCATATCTCTACGGTCAAGGTAACTCTATAGTTACGTTTCGGCATAGGGTAGTTGAGGATTACGTCGTAGTCCTGACTTAGAAGATTATTCACCTCAAGGAGTCCGCGGAGGCTGACGCTCCCAAGCTGGAAATCCTTGCTCAGTGACACATCGGAAGTGTACCACGGCTGGGTGTAATTATATCTGATGTTTTCCTGTTGGTTGTATCGTTCGCCAACGTAAATCCAGGAGTAATTGAGACCCCATCCGCGCCATTGTGCGTTCACGACAGCCGCCCCGGAGTGGCGCGGTATATAAGGAATCTGATGACGATAATAATTATCCGCCGGATTGGTTATGTCAATCGCTCTCTGAAAGGTGTATTGTCCGCGCACCGTCAGATATAAGTCTTTCCACGGATTCAAAGTAAGAAGTCCGGTTATGTCTATGCCCCGGATGTCGACAAGTCCGAGATTCAACATGGTCCAGCGGAATTGCTGCCCTTTGGGATAGGCCACAATCTTATCTTTCACCCGATTATAATAGACATCCGCACTGACTCGCGCCGCCGAGATGACCGACACCGCCGAGTGATGGTCATATAGAAGTCCGAGGTTATATTGGGTGACTCGCTCCGGCGATAATTTTGAATTGCCCATATCGGCATAATACAAGTCGTTGAATGTCGGCATCCTGAACGATTGCTTATAGAAGACCCTTATCGAGAAGTCTTTGTTGCGGAGCGGATAACCGTTCATGAAGACTGCCGGTGTGAACACATGTTTATCCGACGGGGCTTCCTGACCTTTGATTCTGTCATGTATAAAGGTGCCTAACGCACTGGCCTGAATCTTGAACCTGTCAAGATTCAGTGCTGTCGCAACAGACAGATATTGCGAAAACCGGTCGGGCTTTACGAATCCGTAGACATCGGCGTCAAGCGTGTTCCACATAAAGTCGTAACTCGCCGATATGCGCCATCTCGCAGTTATCTCATACTCATTTGCCGACGAGAAATAAATCTCTTTCTGTCTGTATAGGTTGTCAATCTTTACCTGCTTGTCATCATTATTCACATAGTGAGTCCGATAAAAAGCATACTTGATATTATTGAGTGTGGTGAACCTGCCGAAAAATCCCGTGTAACGTCCCTGCGCAAATGAATTGGTATCCCAGATCCTCTCTCCGCGCCGCCACACATTGTTGACAATCGCTCCCGGCACCCCTCGCTCTGAATTGTAGTTATAAACCTTAAATGTCCATGACCCGTTGTCGAGAGAGCCATGCGTATTCAATTCTATTCTTGTGGCATTTATGTCGCCGTTTTGCCTGACGGCTGTCGTGTCGTAGGCCAACTCGCCGGCAGGATTGACCCGTCGGTAACGGAATTTATACTTACCGCTCGAATTAACCCATTCCGCACTTAATGACGCCGACACCCTCCGACTTAACTTCAACTCAATCAATGCCGACGGATTCAGCAAGTCAAACGACCCGGTGCGGATCGTAGCTCGCGCATGATACCTCTCACCTTCACCGAATACCGGTGTGCGCGTGCGCATATATATCGTCCCCGCCGACCCGAAGTCTTTTGCAGGCTGCAATATCTCACTCTTCTGACCATTATAAAGCGACAACGCCTCGATGTTATCAAGCGAAAACTGTCCGAGGTCTATCTGCCCATTCTGAGCATTCCCAAGCTCCACACCGTCATACACAACACCGGTGTGATTAGTGCCCATCGACCGTATGTTGACAGTCTTTATACCGCCTACACCCCCGTAATCCTTTACCTGAACACCTGAAAAATAACGCAGCGCATCCGCCACACTGTTGCTGTTTAACCTATGCAGCTCCTCTCCCGACAGAACCTGTGCCGGAATTATATCTTCATTAAGGTTGCGTGCAGTGACAACGACCTCTCCCAACTGATGCGCACTGAGAGTGTCGGCAGGTTCCGACGCCGAAACCTCCGATGTTAAAAGGGTAATACTCGTTAATAAGAGTGAAAAATATTTCATTCTCCTCGGTAAGATAGTTAAATTAAATTCCCGTCTGCGTACTAACTGATTGTACACAGACGGGAATATATCTCTTTATCACTCTTTACGAGTAGTAAATGACCACCTTGAAACCACCGATGAGATGACATCAACGAACCGCCCATAATCCCGTAGGCACAATCTTATATACGGCCATGGCAGGTCTTCTGACTTATCCCAATCTATTTCGCCTTCTCAAAACCATTAAACGGTTTCAATGACATTGTGAAATAGAATTTAACATAGGATTCACAGCAGCGGGTACTGTCCCGGATTCTCACCGGATTCCCTTTTAAATCTCCTGAGTTAGCAACTCTCACCGACATCGACAAGCGACTGATGCGGCTAAAGCGACAACACTGACGCGACAAAAGCGACAACACTCTGACTCTCTCCTGAGTCATGGAGATACCATTGCGACTGCAAAGTTATAATTTTTTTCTGATAACTCAATCAAAACAATCTCAATCAAGAAAATTTTAACGTTCTCAACCAGCGTTTTACAATTTAGTCTTTTTTGATAAGTTCAAAAATCCACATTCCGGTTTTATCAGGGCCTTCGTGATGAATATCTAACCAAGATTTTACTTTCTTGAAAGTGTAGCGAATTGATTTGGCGGACGCTCCGGTTGCATCAGAGCAATTTTTTAAACTTTCTGAGGGATGCTTTAGAAGATAGATTAATATCTCCTTTTGCTTGTCAGACAAATTCTCTTGTTCTTTTACTGTCCCCAAAATCTCGTTTTCTTGTCCCTGCTCCGGATTTACTTGTCCCAAATCATTATTTACTTGTCCTTTATTGTCATTTACTTGCCCCATATCGTAGTTTACTTGCCCTTCTATGTTTTTTTTAGACTCTAATGTTGAGGCAACAGTTGAATTTACAGTTGAATCGGATTTGCTTGTTCTAATAAGAGGCAATGAAAGCCATACCTCCTTGACATCGTCAAGTTCCTTGAGTTCGGGGCGCAAGTATCCGAGCGTATTCCATGCAGCCAGTATTTTCTGGAATCCGGAGCCGATATTGTCACCGTAACCAATCATGCGGAACATCTTCTGTATATTTCGGTTTCGGGCATGGGTAAAGTCACCGTTATAAATGCGGTCAGCTGATATTCTTAGTAATCCCGGATTTCTAAGGATAATCTCATTGTCGCGGCGGTCAATTCGTAATACTCCTTCAGTCTGAAAGTCCGAATAAGTTGCTGAATTTATAATTGCTTCTCTGATACCATCGTATAATGGACCTCCGTCACGACGGGCTTCCCCTATGATTCGTCCCTCTGAAGGAAGAGTGAACAGCAGTTTACGCATTGCGATTGTGACAAAATTATAGAGATTGTTCTCCCAACGGCCATCATAGGTCAGACGGTCATTCCATTTAAGATCTCCGCCCGGCTTTATACCAATCAAATCGAGATAGTCCATTCGGAATAAGGGGAAGCGCTTTTCAATAGGAGTCCCCTTGCCAAACATCATTAGTCCTGCAATAGTCAACCCTTCTATTTCTTTGTGCCTATCATAATCATAGCCTCCCATCCTATAAAGGAACTCTTTGTTATCAAGGTTCTGATATGCATGATCTGGATTGGCAGTATTGAATACTTGACGATAGCCACGAAGAGTGTCCTCATCAATATCATTCATTCCATAATGCTCCAAAATCTGACTGTCAATGTCATCTGTGCTATCACGGAGCATCATTGCCAGTTCCTCACGATTGAGTCGCCGATCACCTTCATGGCTACGTCTATAAGAGCCATCAACAATATCATCGTTGATATATATTGGCTTCTTATGATAATCAGCTTCCGGAACTGAAATATAAATCACAACTTTTCCTTCAATTTCTATTGGACGGAAATCGCTGTCAAATAGAATATTCCGGCTTACCTTCTGACGGTTATTCAAAATATTGAAAAAGTCAGTCTCGATTTTCTCAGGATCAGCTACACCGGTAATCTCAAATCGAGTATTAGCAGGATTATCCTTGTGTTCGGTCACACCAAGAAGGATTACCCCACCGCGCGAGTTAGCAAACGCAGAATACGTTTCCCATACAGAGCGAGGCAACTTATCCGAACATTTCTTCATCTCAACAGAAATGTTCTCGCCCTGCCGTATCAGATCATATATATCGTCAGAAGTTATTGTCATACTTGTTTGAAAATAAAACAGTTTACATTAAAATGTCGGTAGCGAAAGCGCATATTGTATGATATATCTTATCAGGATTCCAACTCGCCTTAAACTCAATGCGATTAGATTCCACCTTCTTCTTGTTGAGAAGGTCTTCTATGTTAATCGGTAGTGCCATTGCATAAATTACTTAAAAAAATAAAACTTTTAACACCGAGAGATACCTACCTAAGTCATTGAATTCGAAGCTCTTCTCCGCCCTATTGAACTCCACCACCTCATTCTCATTGTGGTGGATTAAATTGCTGAATATGCGAGTATATCCTATGGCCATAACAATATTTAATTCCATCAAAAAGAATTAGTATCTAGCTTATTATAGGACGCAAGATGCTAATGTTGGTATTATAAAGCATTTAATATACGACTAAATTCATTATATAATTCATCAGCCATCGCGTTACATCTTGAATCTATATTAAAATTGTCCACTTGATCTCTATATCTCTGTGCGACATTTCGAGCAGTTGTAAAGTTTGATTTTTCGTATATTGGTATTTTTTCATTGAGCTGTTTATCTCCACACAGTCCATTAAGATTTTCTTCTAACGGCATAAGATTTCCAATCTTTGCATACTCTCGATTCTGTGAATCGGGAAGTATATGCTCGATTGTAAAAGAAGGGACAACAGCTCTCCCAGACTTAATCTGTTCTAATATACTTAAAGCGATCTCTGCTCGGTGCTTATTCTTATTATCGTGATAGAATTCACAATGATTCGAATATCCGATCAACTTAAACGAGTTCCGAAATTCTGTTTTGTTAGGCATACGGTCATTCAAATGTTTTAAGAAATCCTTCAATACGTCATTACTGTATTCATTTTCAATTAAATATGCGTATTTCTGAATGCCATCTGAAATTTTATTGGATGTTTCTTTACTTATAAGATTGTAGCATACAAAAAAGTATTGTATACATTTAAAAATCTTAACCAATTTATCCTCAGGAATATTTCCCAATTCAGCTTGATGTAGTAAGCTAAGATAAATTGGCCTAAACAACTGATTTCTGTTGGATAACATGAACTTGAGAACTCTATCAATTTCAGTAATTTGGTCTCCGTGCGGATTATTTTCACAAACTATTTGTTGATAATATTTTGCTTTAAGCTTTAAATCGCAAAATAGTCTATTTACATCTCCGACATTTGTATGTTTCTTAATCACGTCATATACAGCTCTATCCTTAGTTACACCGGCAGTGCCATATTTATGAGTAATATAATGTTTAAGAAAGTTTGAAATGTTTTTACCTAATCTGTTCTCTATTTCATCCTTCCATTCTTGACGAGCCACATCTACATTATCCACTGGTACAGTATAACGTAGGATAAAATTCTTAAGTAACTCATGGTCTTCGAGATCCATCCCTCTTGCATTTAAAATCTCAAATACAGTATATGCATCTTCTTCCGTTGTCTTAATATTTACATAGTTTGTGCTTATTAAAGTATTCCTGAAAATAGCAACTTCATCTGTGCTACGAATTTTCAGTGTGTCATAATAGTATTTTAAACATTTTTCAATTATAGAATCCTGTTTTTTATTTGTGATACAATTAGTGATCAGCAATTGAAGCGTATTATTTGGTGTATCTTTGTCAGCAATACATGAAACAAGATTCATGATGCAACTATGGACATCGGTATGTAGTGTACAAGAAGTCTGATTGTTTATACTTGTAGTTTGAATATAGGGTAACAAACCTTGAAAGAGGGCATCTTCATGTCGTTCCTTAAATATCTGAGCTATTACAATAAGAATCAATATAACAGTCGTAATACGCTGTTGTCCATCCACGATTTCATAATATTCTATATCATCATTATTGGGGTTCGGTTGTGAGTTTAAAACAATACTACCAAGAAAATGATATTTCCCAGTTTCTCGTAAAAAATCCAAATCTTCTAACAAGTTTTTCCAATTATCTTCTCCCCAAACGTATTTACGCTGATTTCTAGGAATGCTATATATTTTCTTTCCTAATAAGAAACTGATTTGTTGTTGACGTGCTTCGAATGCCATAATATTAAATATATAATTATTAAACAGATAAATTGTTTACAGGTTTATTATGCGATAATATTACGATTTGAGGAATCCATATTTATATATCTTTGGCTCAATTTTTGAAGCCAAAGTCTTGAGTTTGTCTCTCAAGTTATGGATTAGTTCTGTGTAGGTTTTATCTTCACTGTCAGACTTCATTTGGATTTTCCCATTTTTCATGGTTTTAGTACCCTGAAAATAGAGCTTAATGTCGTAAAGAGATGCATCAGGGTTAGAGTCCGGTTGGGAGTGATAATAACGCCATAACTCTCTTCCCGCATCAAAAACAGCAACGGCCTCTTCGGAAAATTTTAATGGATTATTATCATCGATTGTGCATGAGAAAATATCAGCTTCCTTTTTAGGTCGGGATTTCCCGGAAATATATTCTGTCATAAAATGACTCTTGAAGCAATCGCGTGCTCCTACCTCTTCCTCTGTGAAGGGAATCCAATGATTTTCACCTTTTATATTTACTCTGTTCTGACCATAGAATAAAGAGTATGTCAAACAATCATTTTGAAATAATTCATCAAGTTCCCATTCAGGAGATGGAAACAGATATTGATCCCTATCGTTGAGCCATGAACTTTTTATTACATGTCTAACGGTACAGTATACAGATATTCCAATAAGATTCTTTGCAGTAATATCACATGTTTTGCGTTGTTTTAAATCGCTTGGGGAGGGGGTGTTGGTAATGAATACACCATTGTTGTTTTGTATATCAGAACCAAGCATCCTCAAATAGGCTATTCTTTTGCTTTTTTTATCGTGGATTGTTTTTAGCCAATCCATTAATAATTTGTCAGGAATAGGAGCTGATAAAATCTTTTCTTGAGTGAAGTCGCTGTTACGATCATAAACATCAGCAGTAATCTCCCTGAAGTCCTCTTTGGTATTCAGATTCCAAATGAAGAATCCAATAGGGAAATTGCCTTTGACATTATCAAAAGAATCAGCGGGAACTAAAAAAATTCGACCGAGCTTCGCTCGGAAAGAATCGCGGAAATCGCGAAAGTTCGGTGCTTGCAAATTTTTCAACTTTGAAAAATTTGCAAGCACCGATGAAGGGATTTCATAGTAAATCCTCATCAGAAATTGTGCGTAGAGTTCATTAGCAGCACTACCTAATGATTCTTTATATTTTGCACTTATTATAGATCGGGATACTTGGGGCTTATTTTTTCCAGTCCCTGTTTTCTGTCTTGTGGTAGCAGCTTCTGCGTATGGCGGATTTATGTATATCACTAATTTCTTGCGAGTTTCCTCGTTATCAATTATTTCTTTTAGGCGTGGAGGCAATTTCTCAAACGGATCGTTTAGAAAGTCAAATTTAAACACATGCTCGTCAAGCAGATTGGCACTTCCATTTTTTATTCTCTCTTTCATGACATCAACATCGGCCTTGTCGAGTGTTGATGCCCATATTCTATATTTATTAGTTAATCCGTTAAGCAGGTTTCCGGTTCCGGCTGCGCAATCCCAGATATAATATTCATCCTGCCAATTCTCGCCAAGTTCATCGGCAAGATACCGTTGAGACAGCTCTACCCATTTCTGAGGCGTAAAAAAAGACCCCTTGCGTTCACGTACGTCAGGCGGCACAAGCAAGTCCCGACGTTTGATTATATAATCCCAATACTCTTCTTTTGGGGGACGGTCATAACAATTCCAAAATTTAATATGTGCTTCCTGATCATCAATGAACTTTGCCTTACTGGAATTGAAAACGCCCATTGCCGTCCTATTGCGTCCAAGCTCATAATACGTATCACGAAGAATCACATGGAGCTTATCCTGAATAGTTTTATTTTTAATTGATAGAATGTCTGCAAGGTAGAAGTCAGAGTCTAATACACCCTGCTTCTTCGCTTCATCCCAGTTTACATCAATGGTCGGTTTAACGGTTTTCAGCCATTTCTGATAGATAACGACAAAGTTATTTTTACTTATGCGGATTCGTGAAATCTTTTTTTCCCCGATTATAAAGTTTGATTTGATGAAACGGGCCAATTCTTTTTCATCAGATCCAAAATCGAATGAATACATGGAACTACCGAAAGCATCTGCCACTAACTTCAAAACTCTTTGGAAGCTTTTGGTAGAGTGGTCAGATGGCGTAACATTCCAATTGAAATCATTAATATAGAAAACCTCCTGAATTTCAGAATATGGGATAAAAACAATCCTTTCGGAATCAAAGGCTCCGATGAATTTAGGAGGTAAGTATGATTCAAATGTGCGTGCCTTACCAATAGTTAGAATTAATTGAGCGAATGACTCTTCAATTGGCTTAGAACCTTTTTTTGCTTCTGCCCATAAAAGAAATTCATTTTCAGAGAGAGTCCTATCATCATTAGGGACTGCAACAGAGAAGTCTATATCACCAAGAATGTGTGTGGTATCGTATGCTGAAAACCAATCTTGAGCGATATGATTTTTCAGTTCTTCTTCTCTTATATTGTGAGGGTAAGCCATAATCAATAAATATTTCCGCTGTTAAGCAGGGTGCGGGGGTCAACTTTGAGGATTGCGGCGATTTTGACGAGCATTTCGAGGGATGGTTGGGAGGTGTTGGAGCACCACCTGGAGACGGTGGCTTCGTTTTTACCTAATTGTTCGGCAAGCCATTTACCTGTGCGGTTCTGCTCAACTAAAACTACTTTCAGCCTATTTATACGCTCAATCTCTATATCTATACTGTTTGTTGACATGGAATAATTCTTTGATGTTATTTGCAAATTTAATTAGAAATTTCCACATCGCAAAATATTCTCTCATTTTTGCGATGCCATTTCCACTACTTATGGGTAAAAAGCCATTCAAGTTAGCCTGATACATAAGATTTTTTGATGTAAAATTAATAATCTCATGTCATGCCTGTATGCTACAGAAAATTGAATATCAACGAAATATCGACCATTAGGTGTAAATTCATCAACTTCAAGGGGACATTCCCGATTCTTACACTTCAACTTCAATATTGTGCCGGAATCGGGGAATGGACAATAAACAAAAATCGCTGAAAGTGTTTGACTTTCAGCGATTTTCCACTTTTAGTGGTCTTTTGAAGTGACCCCGGAGGGGCTCGAACCCTCGACCCAATGATTAAGAGTCATTTGCTCTACCAACTGAGCTACGGAGTCATCTGTTATTGTCGGCTCTTTTGCCGTTTGCGACTGCAAAGTTACAATTTTATTTTCTAATCGCCAAATTTTTTCTTTTATTTTTTTAAGTTTTTTCGGCGAGTCCGCCGAAAAAACTCCCCATTAAGCTGTCTGACAAGCTCTTAAACCATTAATCGGCAGCCACATCCGGGCCGGATGTGGCTGCCGATTAATTATTATTCTTCCAATCAGAATGAGGAAAATCATCGATTCCGATTCCAATCAGAATGAGAGCCTCTCTTCTTCCAATCAGAACGAGAATGTCTCGAGTTTCATCTCTGCGAGTGAGCGCATTGTGCCCACCTCCTTAATGAACTCAGGAGATTCGGAATGAGCAGTCAGCGCATCCTGATCGCGCCAGGTCTCGCAAATCATCAACACATCCCGACGTGTAGCACTCTCGAAAATGTCGTAGGCTATGCAGCCGTCCTGGGTCAGAGAAACCTCAGTGAGTCGACGAGCTGCTGCGAGCACTTCCTCACGATGAGCCTCGTCTACCTTAATAAAGCAATTGAGTCGTAACATAATTTTATTTTTTTATTTGGTTGGTAATATAGGTTCTTTTTCGAAGAGCGAAACGAGATAGCTCCTCACGTCATTCCACCGATAGTAAGGCCACAGATCATCGGTCACCGGGATATGTCTCTCCTTCTCATTGAGAAGAATCTTCACAAGCACATCGTCGGGGTTAGTGTCATTACGGAAAAACACCATCTGGAGATTACCTGCCATCGGAGCGATTTTCCATTCGGCGAAATAGCGGAACACAGAATCAGGATCGGAAGTCACCAGATCGCAATTATCAATGTGCATAGCTGCGGCAAGCGGAATGAGATTACCGTCATGTCCGAAGCGGAGTGTAGCAGCGATTGTGTCGCAGCCCAGAGCCTCATCCGCCGAATCTATAATATTCCTGATAAGAGGGAGCGCATTGTCGGTTATCTTAGTGCCGTTTCCTCCAAATGACGCATCATTGATGTAGAAATTCAGATTAAACACCTGCCAGAGGTCGAACAACTCTTCCGGAGTGAAGAAATCATAGAACGTCACATCCGCCTCCATATTCTGCATGTCGGAAGCAATCCAATATAATCCCCACATCAAATCCTTCGGGTCAATGTTCCGGCTCACAAACTGCGGGTCACTGAAGAGTGACGCCATGAGTCGGTCAGGGTTTGTGTGGCTCTCGCGGAAATTATCGTAGAGTGTCTTCCATCGCGGTCCGGAGATGGTGTAGTCACCATGGTCAGGTGAATGATAACAAAGATAATTCATATATCGGTTGCTTGACTCACGCGTCACGTCGAGCGACGGATTCAGTTCCTTGAGCCGCTCACAGAAGGCCGCCATAGAGAGAACACATCTGACCACGAGAGTAGACCGTGCGGAGACACTCTTCCCGTCGCCGGAGAAAATCTGAGGATAGTTTTCAAACAAACGTCCGGCAATCCCGCGATGCTGTCTCACACCGAGAGGGGAGAGGTCGCCACCACGTCCGTCGGCCTCATCGGCAATGATAAGGAGTCGTTCGAGCAGACTCTTTCCGAGGGGAGACAGAGCATTCACCGAGTCGGCACGCAAGAAGAGATCCGTCACCCACTTATAATCGCGGTCAGAGATAAGGTAACGCGAGCCGTGTCTGCCGTAATGGGAAACATAGCAAGGGGTGTAACCCTGAGGCACGGGAGTGGGAGCCGCTATATCTGTGGGGTAAGCGAGATATACACCACCGGTGCGGTTAAGATCAGCAGCCATCTCCTCGCGTGTTGTCTGAGCGAACAATCCGGTTGAGCAGACGGTCAAAAGCAATAATAAAACAAATCTTCTAATCATCATAAAGCTAATATGGAATCTGTCATCCGGGGCTCACCGTATGGTTGCCCGGAGGTTATTATTATAACGAAACATCTTGTCGATAAGTTGTCGGAAACATGTTTAAAAGGTGTTTGTAACCTGTCAAAAACGCGTTTATAATCTGTTAATAAATAGTTACATAATAACTTGCATAACTCATGAAATTTTCCACACGCCATTATTTTGAAAACATCATCATAAACCATCGTGATTTTACCGAAAAGTTTTCAACATCAAAAAAGGCATTTTTCGACAACAAATCCGCGGTCAGCCACGAAGAATTTATTAACTTTGCACTTATCGACAGCATGTGTAAAAGTCATCAAACTCTTTGAAATTCAACACTGCCAACTGTCGACAGAGTGTTAATAAGTCTGTTAAAAACCACAATAACTCAAAAATCCAAATTTCTGATTGAAAAGTTATTAGAGTTATCGACAGCATTTATTATTATTCTTATTTATATTTTTAATAAAGAATTAAATATTTAAAACTAATATAATAATAATAAATATGGGAGCGACGTCACAGAGTCTTCGCGATGAGATTGCGAAACTCAAGGAGGAAAAGAAGGCTGTCATTCTGGCTCATTATTATGTAAGGCCGGAGATTCAGGAGATAGCGGATTTCATCGGCGATTCTCTTGCTTTGGCGCGTAAGGCTGCCGAGACTGATGCTGAGGTGATAGTGATGTGCGGTGTTCATTTCATGGGTGAGACAGCGAAGATATTGTGTCCGGAGCGCACGGTGCTTATCCCTGACACGGAAGCGGGTTGCTCGCTTGCCGACAGTTGTCCTGCCGACGAGTTCCGTAAGTTTGTCGAGGCGCATCCTGACCATACGGTGGTGAGTTATGTCAACACTTCAGCAGCCGTAAAAGCGGTCACTGATATTGTCGTGACCTCAGGCAACGCCCGTAAGGTTATCGATTCGCTCCCTGCCGATGAGAAAATCATCTTCGGCCCGGACCATAATCTTGGAGAATATATCAACAGTGTCACAGGGCGCAAGATGGTGCTTTGGGATGGCGCATGCCATGTCCACGACCGTTTTTCGATCGATGGAGTGGCGGAATTGAAGAAGGCACATCCTCAGGCCAAGGTACTTGTCCACCCTGAGTGTCGACGTTCGTTGCAGATGATTGCCGACAAGGTTGGCAGCACAGCGGCCCTGCTCGACTTTGCACGTCAGGATTCAGCGCAGGAATTTATCGTTGTCACGGAGAGCGGAATCCTCCATGAGATGCAGAAGGCATGTCCCGACAAGGTCTTCATACCCGCTCCACCCGAACAGGCAGGTTGCCATTGCAACGAATGTGAGTTTATGAAACGTAATACTCTCGAGAAACTTCGAGACTGTCTGCGCGACGGAGCCCCGGAGATAATTGTCGACGAGGAGACAGCGGCAGCCGCACGCCGTTCGATCGACAGAATGTTGTCTCTTTCCTGAGGCATGGAAAGGAAGAAAAAGAATATTCTGGAGCTCACCAGATATAGTGTCGAAGAGTTCCGCAAGCTTGACAAGATACCGGTCAGTGTGCTTCTCGATTCGGTCAGGTCGCTTAACAACGTGGGATCGGTCATGCGCACAGCCGACGCCTTCCGGTTGGCGGAGGTGATTTGCTGTGGCATCACCGGTGTTCCGCCTCATCCGGAGTTGTCGAAGACGGCTTTGGGTGCCGACCGCAGTGTGTCATGGCGATATGCTCCCGACGCGCTTTCCGAATGTCGGCGCATGCAGCAGGAGGGATGGAAGATTCTCGTGCTTGAGCAGACAGCCGGCAGTGTCGGGTTGGCGGAATATGCCGTCGATGCCGATAGCCGCCTTCTGCTGGTTCTTGGTAACGAGGTTGAGGGAGTTGACCAACGCATTGTCGATATTGCCGACACGGTGCTTGAAATACCGATGCTTGGCGTCAAACACAGTCTTAATGTGGCGGTGAGCGGAGGGATCGCACTTCATCATCTTGCCATACCTCACCTTTACGCTTCCGAAGAGAACTGATTATTGGGGAGTGATGGGAGGAGTGTCGCGCAGCGACGCTGAGAGAGGGGAATGAGAAAGCCGCTGTTTTCGCTTGGCGAAAACAGCGGCTGATATTTTGCGGGTTCTATCTCTCTTACTTAAGAAGTGAACGACCCTTTTCGATTGCCTGCTCGTTGAGGGGGATGAGCTTGTGGTGGCGTTCGGGAAGTGATTTCTTAAGACCTTTGATGACGTTCTCCATCGGGAGCTTATAGGGCATTGCTTCGAGAAGGGCACCCATCACGACCATGTTGTAGGCCTTTGAGTTGCCGATTTCAAGTGTAGCGTCCATTGCGTCGATGGGATAGATTGTGATGTCATCGCGAGTGGGGCGGTTGTGGATACCGTTGGTATCGTAGATAAGAATACCACCCTTTTTCACTTTGGGAGCAAACTTATCGAGACTCTGCTGGTTGAGTGCGATAACGATGTCGTAGGTGTCAAGGACGGGTGATGAGATTTTCTCGTCAGAGAGAATCACAGTGACGTTTGCAGTGCCGCCACGCTGTTCCGGACCGTAAGAAGGCATCCAAGTCACCTCTTTGTCGTCCATAAGACCTGAATAGGCGAGTATTTTGCCCATTGAGAGCACTCCCTGACCGCCGAATCCGGCGATGATGATTTCTTCTGTCATGATATTATGAATGTGAATGAGGTGTTAAATTATTCGTTTTTAAGATCACCGAGAGGATATTTCTCGAACATGTTCTGAGCCATCCATTCGTTAGATTTTTCGGGGCTCATCTTCCAACCGGAGTTACATGTAGCGACAACTTCGACAACTGAAGTACCCTTCTTAGCCATAGCGTTTTCGAAAGCTTTCTTAAGAGCGGCTTTTGTCTTGCGCACGGCAGCGGGAGTGTGGACAGCCTGACGAGTTACGTAGCAAGTGCCGTCGAGGATTGCCATCAGGTTGGTGATTTCGAGGGGGTGACCGTTAAGGTCAACGCGGCGGCCGTAGGGGGTTGTTGCGGTTTTCTGACCCACGAGAGTTGTGGGAGCCATCTGACCGCCGGTCATGCCGTAGATAGCGTTGTTTACGAACACCATAACAATGTTTTCGCCACGGTTTGCAGCGTGGATTGATTCAGCGGTACCGATTGCTGACATGTCGCCGTCGCCCTGATAAGTGAAGACAACGTTGTCGTTCCAAAGACGGCTGGCAGCAGTTGCTACGGCAGGTGCACGACCGTGAGCAGCTTCGATCCAGTCTACATCGATATAGTTGTAGGCGAACACGGCGCAACCAACGGGAGAAACACCGATAGTCTTGTCGGTGATGCCGAGTTCGGCGATGACTTCAGCGAGCAGTTTGTGAATTACGCCATGGCTACAGCCGGGGCAGTAGTGCATGTGCACTTGATCAAGGAGTTCAGGGGTGCAGTAAACCTTGTTTTCCTCGCGTATGATATCTGTTATTTCCATTTGTTTCAATTAGGTTGGGTGAAAGAATCTAAAACAAGCTCACAGACTTATTTGATAAGTTTTTCTTCGAGAGCCTCCACAACTTCGTCGGGGCTGGGGATGATACCGCCGAGGCGACCGAAGTGTTTTACGGGGAGATTATCGTGGACAGCGAGGCGCACGTCTTCAATCATCTGGCCTGCGTTAAGTTCGACGCAGAGGATACCTTTCTTACCTTCGGCAGCCTTAGCGATTGCCTCAGTGGGGAAGGGCCATAGAGTGATGGGGCGGATGATGCCGACCTTGATTCCTTTTTCTGCAGCGAGTTCTTTCGCTTTGGTGCAGATACGGGCGATAGAACCGAAAGCAACGATCAGATAATCTGCGCCTTCAACGTCGATTTCTTCCCAACGTGTTTCGTTCTTTTCGATTTCACGATAGCGAGCCTGAAGCTGATGGTTGATAACTTCCATGCGAGCTGATTCGAGTTCGAGAGAAGTGATGACGTTTCTCTTTCTGCCGTCTTTTCTGCCGTCGGCAGCCCAGGGGCACTGCTTGCGGATTTCCTCTTCAGTGCGGCGGGGACGCTGTTCGGGAAGAACGACTTTTTCCATCATCTGGCCAACGATGCCGTCGGCAAGAATCATGGCGGGGTTGGTGTATTTGAACGCAAGGTCGAATCCGAGACCTACGAAGTCAACCATTTCCTGCACGGTTGAGGGAGCGAGCACGATCAGATGATAGTCGCCGTGGCCGCCACCCTTGGTTGCCTGGAAATAGTCTGCCTGTGAGGGCTGGATTGTGCCAAGACCCGGACCGCCGCGCATTACGTTGAGGATAAGAGCCGGGAGTGATGCAGCAGCAATGTAAGAGATACCTTCCTGCTTAAGGCTGACACCCGGAGATGATGATGAAGTCATCACCGCCTTACCTGTTGCAGCACCGCCATAAACCATGTTGATGGCTGCAACTTCTGATTCAGCCTGGAGAACAACCATGCCGGTTGTTTCCCAAGGCATGAGTTCTTCAAGAGTTTCGAGCACTTCCGACTGGGGAGTGATAGGGTATCCGAAATAACCGTCGCATCCGTAGCGGATTGCGGCGTGGGCAATTGCCTCGTTACCCTTCATAAGTCTTACCTCTTCTTTCATATCTGTTTAAAGTTCTTTTTTGAAATAGGTTGTTAAATGAATTTTTTCATTGACCGTTATCACCCGAATGGGGCGATTTTTTATCAGTCTACTTTTACGCGATACACTTCGATGCAGGCATCGGGGCATACCCATGCGCAGGAACAGCAGCCTGTGCAATTGTCAGGGTTAGCCATGTAAGCGTAATGATAGCCACGGTCGTTTACTTCGTTGGGTTGCAGAGATAGGGTGTCGGTCGGACATGCCACAACGCAAAGGTTGCATCCTTTGCATCTCTCCACATTAACTGTGATAGCACCTTTAACTTTTGCCATATTTTGAGTTTTATTGGTTTTTCCGTTTCTGTTTTTGGAAAATTCCCCACCCGCCAATTTAGCTCCCGAATCGGCTTGACTCAGAAACTCAATGTCGAATGAGGGGCGTTCTTATTCAAAGATTCACAAAATTAATCAATAAATTTTGTAATACAAACTTATGTGTCCTAAAAATTTATTTCATCCGGTTTATGTTTTAAAACATATTTTAAATCCGCTTACAGATAAAAGATTTAACATTTTATGCTTTATAATATAAAAAAAATGTTGTAATTTTGCCCGGAATACCCCCTCAGGGGTAATCACGGCTCCGGAGTGGGCTTCAACGCCTTTCCCCGGCTCTGTTGCCCATAATTTTTAATCACATAATCAAACATTTCAGTATGAAAAGAACTTTACTTACTTTAGCTGCATGCGCTACGCTGTCTATCTCAGCTTTCGCAGCAGACGAAGTTGTGGGTCTCAATGAAAGCTTCACAAGCGGAATCCCCTCAAACTGGACAAATGTTAAGGTTTCCGGCGATAAGGAATTCTATGGCACAAGCTTCACTAACAAGGAGACAAACGAGACAACTTATTACGCTGCAATGACAGGCTACAAAGGAACTCAGCCTCCCTACAACGCTTGGCTGATCTCTCCTGCTGTCAACATCGACGATGCAGCTTCCAAGACTCTGACTTTCCGCACTCAGGTTAACGGCTACGGAAACCAGAACTCTACTTTCAAGGCTTACGTCCTGACAAGCAACGACCCCGCATCTGCAACTACAACCGAACTCTCTGCGACTTTCGCAGTCGCTCCCGAAAGCGGCTACAGCTCTTGGGTTGAATCAGGCAACCTCGACCTCAGCTCTTACAAGGGTGTGATCTACATCGGTTTCAACTATGTTGCTCCCGAAGAAGCAAACTATTCAACCTGGTGTGTGACCGACGTTAAACTTAACGCCGACAACGCAACCAAACCTGAAGAACCCGCTTCCGACAAGGGTACTCTTTCAAACCCCCTCACAGTTGCTGAACTTCTTGCCAACGACTGTCCCGCAAAAGATGCCGGTGAAGCAGGTTGGTTTGTAAAAGGTTACATCGTGGGTTATGTGCCCGGTATGGCAATGAGCGAGACTGTGTTCGGTCCGGCAGCTTCTGCTGACGCTCAGCAGACAAACATCGTGATCGGTGGCTCTTCTGCTGAAGATGAAATCGAAGCTTGTGTGCCCGTTCAGCTCCCCAAAGGCAGCGTGCGCGACGGTCTTAACCTCGTGCAAAACCCCGACAACCTCGGCAAGTGCGTGATCCTCCAGGGCACATACGAGAAATATTTCAGCGTAGCCGGTCTTAAGAGTGTCGTAAGCTATCAGTTTGTTGAAGGCGGCGGTTCTACAACCGATCCTGACCCTGTGACTCCTCCTGCAACAGGCGACGCTATCTACGAAGGTCTCTCTGCTTCTTGCGACTGGACTTTTGAAGACACAACTCTTCCCGAAGGTCTTACATACGTTTGGTTGTGGAAAGAATCTGACCAGTATGGCAACTACCTCAACGGTTCTGCTTTCAATAAAGAAGCTTTCGCAGCTGAATCTTGGGCTATCTCTCCCGTTGTAGACCTTACAGCTGTTGAGGAAGCAACAGTTACTTTCGAACATGCTGCTAAATTCCAGACTACTCTCCGCGACCTTTGCGGCTTCTATGTTCGCGAAGAAAACGGCGACTGGAAGAAAGCTGAAATCACCTGGCCCGAAGCTGGCGCTTGGACTTGGTCTTCTGCCGGCGACATCGACCTTAAGGATTATGTTGGCAAAAAAGCTCAGTTCGCTTTCAAATATGAATCTTCTGCTGAAGGTGCCGACACTTGGGAAGTTAGAAACTTCGTTGTCAAAGGTGGTAAATCAGGCATCGAAACAGTTGAAACTGAAGAAGCTGAAGCTGTTTACTACAACCTCCAGGGTGTTCGCGTAATCAATCCTGAAAACGGTCTTTACATCGAACGTCGCGGCAACAAAGCACGCAAGGTTGTGATCAAATAATTACAGTTGACCAAACAATCAACCTCATAAAGATGCGACCCGCAAAAAGCCAATTTTGCGGGTCGCTTTCTATTCTATAAACAGGTCATAAAAGGAGAGGGCTACTCTTTTATTTTGTGGTTTGGTTGATTTTAGGTAATTTTGAAAAAGAAAACTAACCAACAAGATAAGAAAAACATGTACAAGATAGTAAGCAAACGCGAACTTTCACCTAACATCACCGAGATGAAAGTCTACGCGCCCAGAGTGGCGGCGTCGGCGCAGCCGGGACAATTCATCATTGTCCGCACTGACGAGCAGGGTGAAAGAATTCCACTGACCATTTGCGATTACGACCGCAATGAGGGCACAATCACCATTGTGACACAGACCGTGGGCTATTCCTCTGCAAAGATCAACGAGATGAAAGAGGGGGAAGCTTTTGTCGATTTCGCAGGTCCGCTCGGACGCCCGTCAGATTTGCTTGAAATTCCCGAAGATGAACTCAAGGGGAAGAAAATACTCTTTGTGGCCGGAGGTGTAGGCACCGCTCCGGTCTATCCTCAGGTGAAATGGCTTCACGAACATGGCGTGCAGGCCGATGTCATTATCGGCGCGAAGACCAAAGACCTCTTCACCTACGTCGATGAGATGCAGAAGGTGGGTAATGTCTACCTTTGCACCGACGACGGCACTGCCGGTTTCCACGGCATGGTCCCCGCACTGATGAAAGACCTTGTCGAAAATCAGGGTAAGAAGTATGACCACTGCGTCATCATAGGCCCGATGATTATGATGAAATTCGCATCGCTTGCCACAAAGGAATATGACATCCCGACGATGGTCAGCCTTAATGCCCTGATGGTCGACGGCACCGGAATGTGTGGCGCATGCCGTGTGACAGTCGACGGCGAGACTCGCTTCACTTGCGTCGACGGCCCCGAATTCGACGGTCATAAAGTCGACTTCGACGAGGCTATGCGCCGTCAGAACATGTATCGTGAGAATAAGAAGACTAATCCCGAAACTCATAAATGTAAGTGTAATGGCTAATAGAATACCCAGAGTGCCGGTTCGCGAACAGGACCCCAAAGTTCGGGCAACCAATTTTGAAGAAGTATGCTTCGGATATAATGCCGAAGAGGCTCAGCTTGAAGCCTCACGTTGTCTTAACTGCAAGAATCCGCGATGTGTGTCGGCTTGCCCGGTGCATGTCAATATCCCCGGATTCATCAGCCATGTGGCAACCGGCGATTTCAAAGGCGCAGCCGAGGTGATTGGTCATGACAGCTCTCTCCCCTCGGTCTGCGGACGTGTCTGCCCCCAGGAGTCGCAGTGTGAAGGCTCATGTGTGCTCGGCATAAAGTCTGAACCCGTCTCGATCGGTAAGCTGGAACGCTTCGTGGGCGACTGGAAAATCAACAACGAAGGAGAAGCGCCTCAGCTTCCGCCGCGCAATGGCAAACGTGTGGCCATTATCGGTTCCGGTCCTGCCGGACTGGCTTGTGCTTCCGACCTTGCCAAAGCAGGGTATGAGGTCAAGATTTTTGAAGCCCTCCATAAAGTGGGAGGTGTGCTTGTCTACGGTATTCCTGAGTTCCGCCTGCCGAAAGAAAGAATCGTGGCTGCCGAGGTCGACGAAGTGCGTAAGCTTGGTGTGGAGATTGAAACCGATGTCATTGTAGGCCGCACAATGACGGTCGACGATTTGCTCGATAAAGAAGGGTTCGACGCCGTGTTTGTCGGCTCAGGTGCCGGACTCCCCCGATTCATGGGTATCGAAGGGGAAAACCTCAACGGTGTTTTCTCTGCCAATGAGTTCCTGACTCGCGCCAACCTCATGCACGCCTACGATGATTCTTACGACACTCCTATATATACCGGCAAGCGTGTGGTTGTAGTCGGAGGTGGCAACGTTGCGATGGATGCCGTGCGCACTGCCAAACGTCTCGGAGCCGACGCCGTTATTGTCTATCGTCGTTCCGAAGCCGAACTTCCGGCACGCGTCGAAGAAGTTCACCACGCCAAGGAGGAAGGAATCGAATTCCGCATGCTCACAAACCCTGTGCGCGTTGTCGGCGACGAAAAAGGATGGGTGAAAGGAATCGAATGTGTCCGCATGGAACTCGGCGAGCCCGATGAGTCAGGACGCCGTAGCCCGGTGGCTGTCGAAGGAAGCGAATTTGTGGTCGACTGCGATGTGGTCATCATGGCCCTCGGCACGAGCCCCAATCCCCTCATCAAGTCAACCACCAAAGGGTTGGAGACAAATCGTCGTGGATGTATCGTGGCGGATGAAGAGGGACGCACCAGCCGCGAAGGTGTCTTTGCCGGCGGCGACGCCGTCACAGGAGCTGCCACTGTCATCCTCGCAATGGGAGCCGGACGTAAGGCAGCCGCAGCAATCGACGAATATCTCAAAGCCAAACCCTGATAACTTCATAACTAATAACTATTACTTAAAACTATCACTTAAAACCTGAAAATTACTTCATCACTCATAACTATTACTTAAAACTTAGCTGGGGTTTGCTGCAAAGTTTTTGCAGTAAACCCCCGATTGTTAAGAATTATTAATAAGGAAAGATTTGCCGACATCACGGATTGTTGTAACTTTGCAACATCGGAAAGGGAAACAGAGATAGAAACCTGCCGGAATCTCCGGCTCAGGTCAACAACATTTCCCCGAAGAAACGAAAAGGAAATAAAAAAAATAACATAAGAATAAGATAGGAATAAATATGGCAGCAAAGAAGTCTACAAAGAAAGTTGGAGGCGGCGTAAGAGTCAGCGGCGAAGAGGAGAAGAAGAAAGCTCTTGAGATGGCGCTTGGAAATCTTGAGAAGAATTTCGGCACAGGCGCAGTCATGCGTCTTGGCGACGATGCGGTGCAGGACATAGAGGTAATCTCGACAGGGTCGCTTGGCCTTGACTACGCACTTGGTGTAGGCGGTCTGCCACGCGGACGAATCACCGAAATCTACGGTCCGGAATCATCCGGTAAGACCACCCTCGCCATTCATGTCATTGCCGAGGCTCAGAAGCAGGGTGGCATCTGCGCCATAATCGATGCTGAGCATGCCTTCGACCGTTTCTATGCTGAAAAACTTGGAGTTGATGTCAATAACCTCTGGATTGCGCAGCCCGACAACGGTGAGCAGGCTCTCGACATTGCCGAGCAGCTCATCAATTCAGGTGCTATCGACGTGTTGGTGGTCGACTCGGTGGCCGCTCTCACCCCGAAGGCGGAAATTGAAGGCGACATGGGCGACAAGAATGTGGGTCTTCACGCTCGTCTGATGAGTCAGGCGTTGCGCAAACTCACCGGCACTATTTCCAAAACCCGCACCTGCTGCATCTTCATTAACCAGATGCGTGAGAAGATCGGCATGATGTTCGGCAATCCCGAAACAACCACCGGCGGTAACGCTCTGAAGTTTTACGCTTCAGTCAGAATCGACATCCGCCCCTCCACTCCCCTTAAAGACCGCGACCAGGTGATCGGTCGTCTGACAAAAGTGAAAGTGGTTAAAAATAAAGTGGCGCCTCCGTTCATGAAGACTGAATTCGACATCATGTTTGGAGAAGGGATCAGCCGCACCGGTGAGATTATCGACATGGCGGTCGCTCTCGACATCGTCAAGAAATCAGGCGCATGGTTCTCTTACAACGGCTCCAAGCTCGGTCAGGGTCGCGACGGTGTGAAACGTGTCCTCGCCGACAACCCCGAACTTGCCGAAGAGCTCGCTAACCTCATTCGCGAGAAGCTCGACGAAAAACGTGCCTCCGGAAAAGCATCAATGTCTTCGATTATCCCTTCGTCCGGCGATGAAGCCGACGAAGAAGCGGATGTGGACTACAACGACGAAGACCTCAGCGGAGCTGAAGCGGAAGAAGATATCTTCAGCGACGACTTCGATGTGGATTAAGCCCGTAAGCCTCCTGCTAAACAAACATAACGCCTGCCGTTGAAACTATTCGCAACGGCAGGCGTTATATCAGTAAAAGAGTAAACTTTAATCATCAGAAGAAAAGAAAATACTATGGAAGAAAATAAGAAAGAAGAAATCACTCCCGCAGCACATCGCGCCGGGTTTGTTAATATAGTCGGCAATCCGAATGTCGGTAAATCAACACTCATGAACGACCTTGTTGGTGAAAGAATTTCAATTATCACCTCCAAGGCACAGACAACTCGCCACAGAATCATGGGCATTGTCAACACTCCCGATTATCAGATTGTCTATTCCGACACCCCCGGTGTGCTTAAACCAAAATATAAACTTCAGGAATCGATGCTTGACTTTTCGGAAGGTGCCCTCACTGACGCCGACATCCTCCTTTATGTGACCGACGTCGTCGAAGACCCCGAAAAAAACAAAGACTATCTTGAGCGTGTAGCGAAAGAGAATGTCCCCGTCTTGCTCGTCATCAATAAAGTTGATCTTGTTAAAGACAACGCTGAACTCGAAAAACTGATTGAGGCATGGCGTGTGCGTCTCCCCAAGGCTGAGATTTTCCCCGTCAGTGCAATCGAACATTTCAACGTGGATAATCTCAAAAACCGTATTGTCGAACTCCTTCCCCCCTCACCTCCCTTCTTCGGTAAGGATGCCCTGACCGATAAACCGGCCCGCTTCTTTGTCACTGAGATTATCCGCGAGAAACTGTTGCTCAACTATGATAAGGAAATTCCTTACAGCACCGAAGTGCTCGTTGAGAAATTTGAAGAGAAGGATAACTCGATCCACATCATGGCGGTCATCTATGTGGAACGTGACTCTCAGAAAGGAATTATAATCGGCAAGGGTGGCGAGAAAATCAAGAAAGTTGGCATCCAGGCCCGCGAAGACATTGAGAAATTCTTCGGAAAGAAAGTATTCCTTGAAATGTTTGTTAAAGTTGAGAAAGACTGGCGTAACCGAGAAAACAAACTCCGCCAGTTCGGATATATAGAATAATAATGCAGTATGAGTAGATTAGTAGCAATAGTAGGGCGGCCCAATGTGGGGAAATCCACATTGTTCAACCGTTTGACGCAGACACGGTCGGCGATCGTGGATGACACTGCCGGCACCACCCGCGACCGGCAATATGGAAAAGTCGACTGGGATGGTCAGGAATTTTCTATCGTCGACACCGGTGGTTGGGTTGTCAACTCCGAAGATGTCTTTGAAGAAGAGATAAACAAACAGGTCCACATCGCAATTGATGAGGCCGACGTCATTCTGTTTGTGGTCGACGCTTCGACAGGCGTCACCGACCTCGACGACAAAGTGGCGGCAATCCTGCGCCGAAGCCGGAAACCGGTCATCCTTGTGGCAAACAAAGAGGATATAGGCGACGCTCGTTACAACATACCCGAATTCTATAAGCTCGGTCTCGGCGACCCGATTGAGGTCTCTTCAGCCAACGGCTCCGGCACCGGCGAACTCCTCGACGAAGTCGTGAAAGACTTCCCCGAAAAACCCGAAGAGGACGAAACGGAAGAGAACATTGCGAAGTTTGCAATTGTCGGACGTCCTAATGCCGGCAAATCATCACTTATCAACGCCTTTATCGGCGAAGAACGCCACATCGTCACCGACATTGCCGGCACAACTCGCGATTCAATCTATCATCGTTACAATAAGTTCGGCTTCGACTTCTATCTTGTCGACACTGCCGGCATACGAAAAAAACAGAAAGTCAACGAAGATATTGAATACTACTCTGTGATTCGTTCGATACGCGCCATCGAAGCATCCGATGTCTGCATCCTTATGATCGACGCAACACGCGGCATCGAAGCGCAAGACGGCAATATCTTCAGCCTTATACAGCGAAACAAGAAAGGGGTAGTGGTTTGTGTCAACAAATGGGACCTTATCGAAGACCGCTCACTTGATGCGCAGAAACGTTATGAAGAAGCGATACGCAACAAGTTTGCACCCTTCACCGATTTCCCCATCATCTTCACCTCGGCTCTGACCAAACAACGCATCCACAAAGTGCTTGAAACGGCAACCGAGGTTTACGAAAACCGCCGACGCATCATTCCCACCTCACAGCTCAACGGTTACATGCTCGAACAGATAGCCATCACTCCGCCCCCCTCCAACAAAGGTAAATTTGTGAAGATAAAATATGTCACCATGCTCAAGGAAGCCATTGTGCCGACATTTGTTTTCTTCTGCAATCTGCCGCAATGGGTGAAGGAGCCATATCGCAGATTCCTTGAAAACAAGATCCGCGAAAAATGGGACTTCCACGGCACCCCCATCCAGATCTTCATGCGTGATAAATAACCCCTCGCGAAGCGGTTCCCGTCGCGAAGCTGCTCTGTCGCGAAGCGGTTTTGTTTAAGCCTTTGGTGCTTTAGCCCAAAGAACGCGCAGCCTTTTTGATTAAGCCTTTGAGCTTTAGCCCAAAGAAATGAAAAAGCATTGAGGCTGTCTAACAAGTTTAGGCAGTCTCTTTTTTCGTTCAGTCAGGCTAAAAAATAAGGCTTTCATGCTGAAATTCAGCGCGAAAGCCTTTGCTATGTCATAGATTTTTAGTAAATT